>NZ_AYSV01000062.1 GCF_000506865.1 Pelistega indica | reverse complement strand
TCAGAGCGCTAGACGCTGAAGTCGATGCAGCTGAGGCACTCGTTGAGGCAGCTGAGGCACTTGAACCAGCACTAGACGCTGAAGTTGACGCCGATGACGCACTCGTTGAGGCAGCTGAGGCACTTGAGCCAGCACTAGACGCTGAAGCTGACGCCGATGACGCACTTGAATCAGCGCTAGACGCTGACGTTGACGCCGATGACGCACTGCTTGAGGCGGCTGACGCACTTGAACCGGCGCTAGACGCTGACGTTGACGCCGATGACGCACTTGAATCAGCGCTAGACGCTGAAGTCGATGCAGCTGAGGCACTCGTTGAGGCAGCTGAGGCACTTGAACCAGCACTAGACGCTGAAGTTGACGCCGATGACGCACTCGTTGAGGCAGCTGAGGCACTTGAACCGGCGCTAGACGCTGAAGTCGAGGCCGATGACGCACTCGCTGAGGCGGCTGACGCACTTGAGCCAGCACTAGAGGCTGACGTTGACGCCGATGACGCACTCGTTGAGGCGGCTGACGCACTTGAACTAGCTCTAGAACGCTGAGTTGACGCCGAATGACGCACTCGCTGAGGCGGCTGACGCACTGAACCGGCACTAGACGCTGAAGTCGAGGCCGATGACGCACT
>NZ_AYSV01000061.1 GCF_000506865.1 Pelistega indica | reverse complement strand
GGCAAGATATTTGTCGATGCAAGCTCAAGTAGTGGTGGAGGTAGTAATTACGGTACGATTATCTATGTAACGGCAGATTCATTTATAGCTACTGCACACGGTGGTAGACGCAGCTATGAATTTGAGGTTTCTGGACTAGAACCTAACACATCATACACCATCAAGGTGGATCATCCAAATGATCTTAACGATGGGTATCATGACGAGTGGAGAGGGTTTACAACGGACTCTACTGGTGCCTATCGAGGTAGTAGCACTAGCGTAGCAGGACCATCAGACACTCATATTCAGGCTAGTTATAGAGATTTGTTTAAATCAGGCACTACAACACGAGTTGGCAATCTGAGGATTATTCATGACGATAGAACCAGATCTGATACGGGTGGTGACTCATAACCAAATGGTTAATTTTTTAAGGAGATTGAAATGAAAAAAGTATTGTTAGCAGCGGCAGTAGCCGTGACATTAGCCGCATGTTCTACGACAAAAAACCCAGAGGGGTATGTGGCACGTTTACAGTGTGCCTCAGGCCATGATGCTTATATATCWACA
>NZ_AYSV01000060.1 GCF_000506865.1 Pelistega indica | reverse complement strand
ATAACTCACGATCCATGATATTTGGTTGCATATTGAACCAATTAAGAAAACAGCATCTAAATATACATGTGGATTTAACCATGTTGAGAGCGCAGAGAATTAATAGTGTTTTTAATAGCGGTTTTTTATCTGAATCGGCTTGAGCATCAAGTGCTTGCCCTCCTTTTAATGCACTTTTTAAATGAGTGAGTCCATAAACAACTAGAAAAGCAGCGCCTATATATTTAATTCCTACTAATGCCCAAGGTATGCTTTTAATAATATAACCAAAACCAAACACGCCAAAGCCGATGATAATGGCATCAAAGAGCGAACACACTAAGCAGATCCAGAAAATATGCTCATTCTTTAACCCTTGTTTAAGTACAAAAGCATTTTGCGAGCCAATGGCGACAATTAAGGATAAGCAAAGTAGGAAACCCGGTATGAAAGCACTCATGATTGATTAGTAATTTTGTGAATAAAAAAGACAGGATAGAAAGTAAATGATTGTATAGGAGTTTAGGGTGATCTGATATAAAGAGCTAATCTTACTTGTGCTAATAACTGGATAACTTATTCATGTTGTGAATTAAATACAGCAAAGATTTTTATGGATAGGCTGTATAGGGTGGGTGGTTCAAAGAAGCAAAGAATAGAAGATGACCAAAAAGCAACAGGTTGGATAGATGGGAGAGGGGGGAGATGATAAAGACAGTGCTTAAGCAAGAAAGGTCAGGAGCGTATTTGGGAGAGGTGTTGTGCTGATGAGGGGTATTGGTGTCAATACAACGGAGGTGCTGTGGTGATGTTTCATTTTTACGACAGTTTAGTGGGGGTGTTGTCGTTTTGGTTATTTTGAGGAGGGCGGGCATGTTACATTTTTACGACAAAGTAGTTAAAAAAGGAGGTTTTTGAGTTTTTTAGGTGGCTGGGTATTGCCAAAGGGTGAAAAGGGGGGCATAATGTCAATCTTTCCTGCTGAGGCAGCGATTAATCAAGTGAATAAGTTGATTGATGGTGGGCTGATGAGGCGGGGGAGGTTAAGCGAGTTAAGTTGACGATAGTGAGTGGATTTAACAACGGTTTAAAAATAAATTAAAAACTATTTTTAAAAAGTGCTTGACAGGATGTAGTGAAGTAGTTCATAATTACATTCTTTGCTGCTGACGGCAACGACGATGAGGTAACACGAAGTCGCCGAGACAGTCAGACGAATTTACAGTGGTAAGTTTGCGATGTTCTTTAACAACTAACAGCCGATAAGTGTGGGCGCTTGGAATGAGAGAGCCATCCTATCACGGGATGAGCTAATACATTATTTTAAGTGCTTACACTACATACAGAAATAAGGTTTTTTTACAAACGTTATTTCTTTGAGTATAAGCAGCGATAGTATCTACGGATACTACAATTAAACAGGAATTGAACTGAAGAGTTTGATCCTGGCTCAGATTGAACGCTAGCGGGATGCCTTACACATGCAAGTCGAACGGCAGCATCAGAGAGCTTGCTCTCTGGATGGCGAGTGGCGAACGGGTGAGTAATGTATCGGAACGTGCCCAGGTAGACGGGGGATAACATACCGC
>NZ_AYSV01000059.1 GCF_000506865.1 Pelistega indica | reverse complement strand
AKSWKTAATCCCAAAGTGCTGATTCCAAGACCTGATACGGAAACGTTGGTAGAGGCTGCTATTCAATGGGTAGAGCAACATCAGCCACAAGCAAGAGTGCTTGATTTGGGAACGGGTAGTGGGGCTATTGCTGTATCCATTGCTCATTATTGTCCTAAAGCGCAAGTAAGCGCTATAGATATTAGTCCTGATGCCTTGGAGGTTGCAGAAAGGAATGCTATTTCTATCGGTGCTAAGGTTAACTTTATTCAAAGCCATTGGTTTGAGGTATTTCATCAACAGGTAGAGTATTTGTCCAAGCCAACATTTGATTTAATTGTCTCTAATCCACCGTATATTGAGAAGCAAGATCAACATTTGAGTCAAGGTGATTTGCGGTTTGAGCCTGATATTGCGCTTACTGATTTTGCAGATGGTTTAACTTGCTATCGAGAGATTATCGCTCAAGCACCTGAGTTCTTAAATCCTAATGGGGTGTTAATGGTAGAGCATGGTTGGAATCAAGCAGATTCGATTAGGCATCTTTTAGAAGAGAATGGTTTTAGTGAAATAGTTTCTTTAAAAGATTTATCTGGAGTAGAGCGTGTTCATATTGGTGTATATAGAAAATAACCCTAAAACTCACTCACTAGGAATAGATTATTCTGGAAAAATAGGTAAAATAGGGCTTTAGTTAGAATTAACGGCATCACATACTAGATTAGTTGAAAGTAGTGTAGATAATAAGCTATATCGTTAGATGGTGTGATGCGTGATTGATGTAAATTATTTTTTTAAAGGTTTTAAGATGAGCGACGTTCAAGAGTTTATTCGTCAAACAGTGACAGAGCATCCAGTAGTATTATTTATGAAAGGTTCTGCACAATTTCCACAATGTGGTTTCTCAGGTCGTGCTGTACAAATTTTACGTGAACTGGGTGTTAAAAAATTAGTGACAGTTAATGTACTAGAAGATGCAGAAGTTCGTGATGGCATTAAACAATATTCAAATTGGCCAACGATTCCACAACTTTATGTAAATGGTGAGTTTGTTGGTGGTGCTGATATCATGACTGAAATGGCGGCTAGTGGTGAGCTTAAAACAGTTCTAGAAGAAGTAGGCGCTTTTAATGACTAAAAAACTAGTGATTGGTATAACTGGAGCTACAGGTTCTATTTATGCCATTCGGCTACTAGAGCATTTACGTGATGTACCTGATGTGGAATCTCATTTAGTTATTTCCCCATCAGGTCTGTTAAATATTAAGTATGAGCTTGATATGAACCGTCAACAGGTGAATGCTTTAGCGGATCATGTTCATGGCTTCCGTGATGTGGGGGCAACATTGGCGAGTGGTGCATTTGATACCACAGGTATGATTATTCTCCCTTGTTCAATGCGAACGTTAGCGGCTTGTGCTCATGGGTTTTCGGATAATCTGATTACGCGTGCGGCTGATGTGCATCTTAAGGAACGCCGTAAGCTTGTATTGGCTATCCGTGAAACGCCTTTTAATTTAGCACACTTACGCAATATGACGGCAGTTACAGAAATGGGTGGAATTATTTTTCCTCCGTTACCTGCTTTTTATCATCATCCAAAAGATTTGAATGAGATGATCGATCATACTGTAGCTAGAATGTTAGCCATTTTTGATATTCATATTGATGGACCTAAGTGGCAGGGTACGAAGTCGGACTTAGTAACAGAATAGTTTTTGTTTAACAGCAAGTATATATGAAACCCCACTTATCTTAGTAATGAAATAAGTGGGGTTTGAGTTTATGATGCCATATCCACAAGTTCGACTTATCCGTTAAGCAAATGCACTAAAAATAGCGTTAAGCTTGGGAAAAATACTAGCAATATAATACGAATAAAGTCAGAGCATAGGAAAGGAATAATTCCTTTATAAGTTTCTCCCATAGGAATGTCTTTGGCTAAGTTGTTAATAATAAATAGATTTATCGTTAACATTCATTCCCCAAAAATCTAAGCCTAAAATAATAGGGAGAAATACGGGGATAGTGAGTAGAATCATTGATAGACTATCCATGATACAACCCAAAATAATGTAGAGAATAATAATTAAGAATAAAACCATTAAAGGTGGTAACCCAAGGCTTGAAACCCATTCAGCCATATTGCTTGGTAATTGTGAGAGGGCAAAAAAGGCATTAAGTAAGTCAGCTCCTAAGAGAATTAGGAAAATCATGGCTGTACCAGAAGCGGTATCAAAAATAGCTTTAGTGAATTTCTCTTTTGATAGTTCTTTAGATAGGAAAGCAATAATAGCAACACCTATGGTTCCAATGGCTGCGGCTTCTGTAGGCGTAAAAATGCCCCCATAAATTCCCCCAAGTACTAGTAGAAAAATTAATAATACCGGCCATACTTTCTTAATAAGACTCCAACGTTCTGACCAAGATAATCGTTTAATAGCTGGGCCACTGTTGGGAGCGAATCTGACATATACTATAATGGCAATGCAATATCCTGCTAAAGCAATGAGTCCCGGGATTAATGCAGCCATAAACATGGTAGAGACATTTTGCTCTGCTAGAACAGCATAAATAACTAGAATAACTGAAGGAGGAATGAGAATACCTAGCGTACCTCCTGCAGCGAGGGAGCCTGTGGCTAAGGCAGGGGAGTAGTTAGCACGTTTGAGCTCTGGAATAGCTACTTGTCCCATAGTTGCAGCAGTCGCCAGAGAAGAACCACAAATAGCACCAAAACCTGCGCAGGCACCAACAGCACTCATGGCAACTCCTCCACGGTAATGCCCAAGGAAAGCATTTGCTGCTTCAAAAAGGCGACGTGCTAGTCCTCCTTGAGAGGCTAGATTACCCATTAATAAAAACAGTGGCACAACGGATAAGTCGTAAATTGAATATCTAGCAAAGGCCATAGTTTTTAAATAATTAATTAATGGTAACCATCCGGAAACAGCGACATACCCAATAGCACCAGCAATAAACATGGCAATGCCAATATGTACACGAATAACCAGTAATCCGATAGCTAATAAGCCAATTAATAAACTAATAGTAAGGGTACTCATGCATGCATCCCTTTATTTTCTTTTAATTTAAGGTAGGTAGTATAGAGTGCAGTAAGACTCAAAAGTAAAAAGCCTGGGGCAATAGTGAGATGTGCTAACCATTCAGGCCATCCTAAAATCATCATTGATGTATTTGATTTATAGCTACTGATAGCACCTGCAGCACTTCGCCAAGCTAATAATGCAGATACAATGCATAAAAGTATTCCGGCAAACGCATCTAGCAAGTTTCTAATACGAGGGGAGGCTTTTATAGTAAAAAAATCAACAATAACATGAGCATTTTTCATTTGTGCATAAGGTAAAAATGCAGAAATGGATAGGGCACAAGCAATCTGCACTAACTCTACATCACCAGTAATTGGACTGTTAAATAGCCAACGATTTAGAACACTGAGTGCAGATATGATGCAAATAAGTAAAAGAAGAACGGCAGCGATAAAGGCAGAAAGTTGTGACCATCTGAGTAAGAAAAGTCCTACTTTATCTTTAGGTTCATCATGAGTAGGTATATGTTCAGACATAATATAAACGCTATTAATGGGCTCAACATATGAGGAAAATATATTGAGCCCTTCATACTTCCTGAAAAATTAATTATATTTTGCGATTAATTCTTCAGCTTTTTTCAGAATTGCTTCACCGTCATAGCCTTTTCCAGTGACTTCTTTGACCCATTCTGTGCGAACATTGTCAGCAGCTTGCATAATAGTTTTTACACCATCATCTGAAATAGTATTAAATGCGTTACCTCGTTCTTCGGCTTTTTTACGTGCATCAGGAGCAGAAGAGTCCCATGCCTTACCGATAAGAGCAGAGAAATCAGCACCTGAATTTTTATCAATCACTGCTTTTAAATTGTCCGGTAAGCTTTCATACTTTTGTTTATTCATAGCAATGGTGAATAATGTTGAATATAAACCGGGCTGAGGAGGATTGATTTCAGAGTGATATTTCGTCATCTCATGTAGTTTCATTGTAGGAACAACTTCCCAAGGCA
>NZ_AYSV01000058.1 GCF_000506865.1 Pelistega indica | reverse complement strand
TACGCCMMTAATTTTGTCATGCTTGTCGACACATTTTTTAATTGCTCTGCTAAATTAAGCAGTCCTGCTTTATGTTTAATCACATTATTGGTAGTATGTAACATGTAGAGTTTCCTTTTGTTTGTTTAAAAGATTCGCACCTCTTATTCAAACGGGAAACTCTCTTTTTTGCAACTCATTTGTCAGATTTGGTCTGAACTTCTACAAATATACCCATAAGTTATCGATACTTATGGGTTATTTTAGACCCTATCCCCTAATTTGTGTAAATACCTTTTGTTAATATAAAACAACCTAACAGAAGAGGTGTTTATCATGAATTGTACCCATCCCATTTTTAGTACAACTATAAAGTAGAAACGGAATGTTTTTGTTTGTACATTAAAGGGGTGAGCCCCTTTAGTGCATCATGAGGTCTTTGCGTATTATAAATCGTTAACCACTCCTCGGTTAGTTGTTTAACCTGTTTTAGTGTTTTAAAGAGGTAACACCCTAAAACCTCTGTGCGATACGTCCGATTAAATCGCTCAATAAAGCCATTTTGGTAGGGGCATCCTGGTTGAATATAATCAATATAGATACCGTGTTGCTTTGCCCAATTCACAAACCGATGCGAGGTAGATGAACTCTGTGC
>NZ_AYSV01000057.1 GCF_000506865.1 Pelistega indica | reverse complement strand
TCAGAATAAAGCCATTTTGGTAGGGGCATCCTGGTTGAATATAATCAATATAGATACCGTGTTGCTTTGCCCAATTCACAAACCGATGCGAGGTAAACTCTGTGCCATTATCTACCCTAATCCTCTCTGGATAACCGTATAACTCGGCAAGGCGATCTAGGTAATCAATCACTTTGCCTGTTGGCATACCCACACTCACCTGAATCCCTAAGGCTTGGCGATTATAGTCATCTATTACATTAAGGGTTCTAAAGCGCACCTGGTTCTCTAAGCTGTCACTCATAAAGTCCATCGACCAACACTGATTGGCTCGTTCTGGTGTTTGTAATAGCAATGGTTCACGAACAGGCAAACGTTGCTTGCGCTTGCTTTTTAAATTCAATTTAAGCTGTGTATAAACACGGTATACACGTTTATGATTCCAAGGGTAGCCCATATGTCGAATTCTTTTAAAACACTTCATAAATCCCCAACGAGGGTGCTTATTAGAGACCTCCGTGAGTATCGCTGAGACTTCGCTATCATCTGATAGACGTTTCTCGTAATAAAAAGCCGTACGACTAATGCCAGCCACCTTGCAACACAAGGCAATACTGGCGGTAAACTTGACCCGCAACTCATGAACCCAACCTCTTGCGATTCTTGGACGGGTTTTTATAGCTTTTTATGATTTCTTCCTTGCATTCATGGATTAACGTACTGA
>NZ_AYSV01000056.1 GCF_000506865.1 Pelistega indica | reverse complement strand
TCAGGCCTATATTGAGCGGTTCAATCGAACCTACCGTGAGGAAGTGTTGGATATGCATTTATTCACGACGCTCGATCAGGTGCGTTGGCATACAGAGGCGTGGATAAACATTTACAATACTGAAAGACCTCATGAGTCATTAGATCGTTTAAGTCCTGTCGAGTACAGGCAGAGAGCATATTCTACTTTAAAGCTGTGTTAAGAATGGGGTAGGTTCAACGCCAATCTATTTTGCAAAATAGACAAAATGCTAAAATTAGAGAACAAGAGAGTATGCGTCAATTAGCAGAGGAACGGGAAAAATTCGAAAAAGAGCGGAAAGAAAATGAAGAAAAGATTGCTAAGCAACAAGAAGAAATAGCAACTAAACTAGCTGAAGAGAAAAAACAGCTTGAGATTAAGTTAGCAGAAGAAAAACGAAAATTAGATGAAACTCTGGCGAAAGAAAGAGAGTCACTATGAACCTACCCCATTCTTAACACAGCTTTAAAGTAGAATATGCTCTCTGCCTGTACTCGACAGGACTTAAACGATCTAATGACTCATGAGGTCTTTCAGTATTGTAAATGTTTATCCACGCCTCTGTATGCCAACGCACCTGATCGAGCGTCGTGAATAAATGCATATCCAACACTTCCTCACGGTAGGTTCGATTGAACCGCTCAATATAGGCGTTCTGATAAGGGCATCCCGGCTCAATAAAGTCAATCAGAATGCCTCGCTGCTGCGCCCACTGCGTGAACTCTGTGGAAGTAAACTCAGGCCCGTTGTCCGTACGAATACACTGCGGATATCCATGGGCTTCCCCAAGCTGATCTAAAAAGCGAGTCACCCGAATAGCGGGCAGACTCACCCCTATGTCGATGCCTAGCACCTCACGGTTAAAGTCATCTATCACGTTAAGTGTACGGAACCGACGGCGACCCGTCAGACCATCCGACATAAAATCAATTGACCAACTGCTTCGTGCCATGACCGGTTGCGTCAATGGCATCGGATGCCTTGCCGGTAAACGCTGTTTGCGTTTGCTTCGTAGCTGTAATCCTGAAGCTGATGATAGACTGA
>NZ_AYSV01000055.1 GCF_000506865.1 Pelistega indica | reverse complement strand
GTCATTCTCTTCCTGTTAGGCGTTTTAGCTTCTATTGAGCATTGACGAGTCCATGCCGGCATATTTGCTACGCCATTTGTAAAAAGCAGATTGGCTCATGCCGTGCTCACGACACAAATCAGCAACGCTCACGCCGCTCTCATGCTGTTTAAGAATAGATAAGATTTGTCGCTCGGTAAATTGTTTTCTACGCATGAAAAATTCCTTTAAATTTAACAAATAGTTTAACGAAATTTTCCACTCATCGGTGTTTCGATTTTAGGGGAGTATTACCGATATTGTAGAAAAACTAGATACTGAAATTCAAAAAATTATGGAAAATCCTGAATTTCAAGAAAAATTAAAAAATTTAGGTGCCGAGACTGAGTTTGTGGGATCAAAAGAATTAAGTAGAAGAGTTTTTGAAGAATATAATTTTTGGAAATCTTTTGTTGAAAAAACAAATTTGGCTGTTGATATTAAATAGTAAAAATACGGAAGTGATGAGACCTTTTGTATAATAGGGTTTTATGATTTTATTTTAAACGTTTTATTAATATGACAAACTATCTTTTATAGTTGCTAAAAGATAGTTTGTTTTAGAAATAAAAATGAAATAAGCTGTAGAAGTTCAGACCAAATCTGACAAATGAGTTGCAAAAAAGAGAGTTTCCCGTTTGAATAAGAGGTGCGAATCTTTTAAACAAACAAAAGGAAACTCTCATGTTACATACTACCAATAATGTGATTAAACATAAAGCAGGACTGCTTAATTTAGCAGAGACAATTAAAAAATGTGTCGACAAGCATGACAAAATTARTGG
>NZ_AYSV01000054.1 GCF_000506865.1 Pelistega indica | reverse complement strand
ATGTAACCATCCCCTAAATTAAGACAACAAGAAAGTAGAACTTTTTTGAACGTTACCGTAAACTTATTTCAAAGGAGTTTTACCATGAGTAAACGTACTAGCGAAAGCCAAATTATCAACATTCTTAAACAAGCCGAGGCAGGCACCCCTGTTCAAGAGTTATGCCGTCAACATGGCATTTCTTCTGCCACATTCTACAAATGGCGAGAACGTTATGGGGGATGGAAGTCTCTGATGTAAGACGCTTAAAAGAACTCGAAGCGGAGAATCGTCGGCTCAAGCAGATGTATGCCGAGCTCAGTCTTAAATCCATGATGCAGGAAGAAATCATAAAAAAAGCTATAAAAACCCGTCCAAGAACGCAAGAGTTGGGTTCATGAGTTGCGGGTCAAGTTTACCGCCAGTATTGCCTTGTGTTGCAAGGTGGCTGGCATTAGTCGTACGGCTTTTATTTATCGAGAAACGTACTATCAGATGATAGCGAAGTCTCAGCGATACTCACGGAGGTCTCTAATAAGCACCCTCGTTGGGGATTTATGAAGTGTTTTAAAAGAATTCGACATATGGGCTACCCTTGGAATCATAAACGTGTATACCGTGTTTATACACAGCTTAAATTGAATTTAAAAAGCAAGCGCAAGCAACGTTTGCCTGTTCGTGAACCATTGCTATTACAAACACCAGAACGAGCCAATCAGTGTTGGTCGATGGACTTTATGAGTGACAGCTTAGAGAACCAGGTGCGCTTTAGAACCCTTAATGTAATAGATGACTATAATCGCCAAGCCTTAGGGATTCAGGTGAGTGTGGGTATGCCAACAGGCAAAGTGATTGATTACCTAGATCGCCTTGCCGAGTTATACGGTTATCCAGAGAGGATTAGGGTAGATAATGGCACAGAGTTTACCTCGCATCGGTTTGTGAATTGGGCAAAGCAACACGGTATCTATATTGATTATATTCAACCAGGATGCCCCTACCAAAATGGCTTTATTGAGCGATTTAATCGGACGTATCGCACAGAGGTTTTAGGGTGTTACCTCTTTAAAACACTAAAACAGGTTAAACAACTAACCGAGGAGTGGTTAACGATTTATAATACGCAAAGACCTCATGATGCACTAAAGGGGCTCACCCCTTTAATGTACAAACAAAAACATTCCGTTTCTACTTTATAGTTGTACTAAAAATGGGATGGGTACAATATCACTCCGCTATTCTATTAAAAGAAGCCCTCAATTTACGTAGAATAAAAGATAAGAATTGCGATTGGGATTGAGATTGCTGAGGAACGTCAGGGTTATCAACTAAAGGTTCAATACTCACAGTAAACTCTCTTATTAACTCTTCTAAAAATACTGAATGACTAGTCTCAGATATAGATTGACGTTGTTTATCATTGCAAAGTGTTGGATAATCTTGTTCATACATCAAATACACATGCTTCTTAGCGCGGGTCAGTGCAACATAAAAAACTCTCCTCTCTTGGGCAAAAGGGAATTGCTCGAAAGTCGGTTTATATTTCTCCAAACGGCTTGCTTTTTCTGAAGGTACGCCAAACTCTCCCTTATTTAAGCCAAGCAAAATCACAATATCCGCCTCCTGCCCTTTGGCACTATGAATACTTGACATGCGTAAATGGATAGATGGGAACTTTTGCTGATAAATTGCTAATTGTGACTCACTTGGTAATAAATGATTAAAACGTGCCAATATAAGACAAGTGATTTTTGTAGGGTGAAACACTGTTTCCGTTGATGATGGAGTCAGTTTAGATAATATATACTTTTGTTCAATACGCGATAAAAGCTGCTCAATACATTGATATTGAAGCTTCTGTTGATATCGATACTGGGATTGTTGATTCTGAAATTGATACTCTTGGCGTTGCTCACGTTGATATGGTACCAGCGTGACACCATTACCTTCCTCCTGTTTAACCTCAAGTGCCTGCAACGTTTTTTTATATTGCGAAGGATTCTTTTGGATAAATGCACTGCTTAGGTCGCTCAATCCTTGATGAAACCTAAAACTCACGTCCAGACTTATTTTTGTTGTATCGCCAATATAGTTTTCAATATGACGAATATACGCTAATTGGCTACCAGCAAACTCAAAAATTGTTTGCCAATCATCTCCTACACAAAATAAACGAAGGCTAGGCCGTTGTTGTCGCATTGCTTGAATCAATTTAAAACGAGCCACAGATATATCTTGAAGCTCATCAATCAAAATATCTGTCCATGGAATTTGAAATTTACCCTCTTGCACATAATGTGTAGCAAGGCTAATCATGCTATCAAAATCAATAGCTTGCTCCTCACGTAAATAATCTTCATAAGCCTCAAAAATAGGGATTAACAACGAATATATAAACATTTTTTCACTATTAATCCAGTATGTCAGCATTAATGTCTCTGATGATAAGTCTTCAGTATTTATACCTGTATTGCGCTGTTGATTTTTTTGTTGTTCCTTTATTTCTGCTAAGTGTTGTTTTTCTTGTATACGTTCACTAGAAAAATAATGATTGGTTTGCTGATTAATTTGTTCAAGCTGCGCTTGCTCTTCTGCTAAATTAGCCGCTGTTTTTCCTTCAGATTTCAAATAGATAAAATAATCTTGTAAAAGTGCGATCAGCTCATCAAGCCTTCCCGGGCTATTAATCGCCAATGGAATGGATTCAAACGACTTCTGCTCTTGATATTGACATGGTGGTTGCACTACATGGTGTAGTTGATATTGGCTCTGCTCCTGATATTGTGTGGGCGATTGGTTATATACAATTAACTCTTTTAAACTTAAACAAATACTATTCCAATAGTCATACCAGATAAATACATTTTGTTTTTCTACCATATCACCCTTGATATGGATACTATTAACAGTATCAATATTAGTATCTATATTAGTATCTATATAGATATTGGTATCTGTATGGATGATCAAATTTACATTAAAAAAGCAGCACGTATCTCTATATATTTCAATATATGATGTCTTATACTGCTGATGAATTTCACGCGTCATATGTCTAAAACTTGTTAGCGTATGGTTTTCATCTATATCATGTAAATATGCATCAAATACTTGAACATAGATATTCAGCTCAGGTATCAAAAAACTGCATCGGTAAGGCTCATCGCTTTTTTTGTCCAAATAAATATCCTCTTTAAAATGTGCTTGATAGATATAGCGAATTTGGTGATAGTAAAGCGTATTAGCGATGATTAGCTCTAATTGGTTTTGCACATAATCATCTTTCAGCGTTCGCCATACCAATGCCCTTACTGGTTGGTGATAAAACGTAAAGTAAGTAAAAATAGCTTTATGGCTAATTTGCTGTTTAAGATGACTAGCAATAAACTCCTTTAATTTTTCCTCATCCACTAAGGCACTTAGTTTTAAGCATGTATTTTTTGAGAAGGAATTTACCTCTGATTGTGAAAATAAATCTCCATTTTCTTCGCAAGAATTAGGTGTTATAACCTGAGTTGAATATTCTCCGTCTAGTCTTAGCTGATTATATTGTTCTTTCTCCTGTTGTTCTTTGTACTGTTGCTCTTTCTCCGCTTGTTCAACGGCTTGAATAATCGACCACCCTAAACTATGAAAAGTGCGTGCTTGAAAGCCTTGATTTTCCTCTGCCTGCTCTTTAATCCACGGATAATGGTGCATAATCTTTGATGCCCTGTCATTAATCTCATTTGCCGCCTCTACAGCAAAGGCTAGCAATAATACCTGCTCCGCATTGGCTAAATGATTTTCCCAAAGATAGGCTAAACGACCGACAATGGTACTGGTTTTCCCCGTTCCTGCACCCGCCAAGACAAGTGTACTCTGTGCATTAGAAGAGCAAGCTTGATATTGTTTTGCTGTCAGCGGATGCTTTTCTAAACCAGCCCATAATGGAATATGTCTCTGTTGATTCATTGAGTCATCTATACCTTCTATAACCTCCACTTCATCTATCCTATACACATCATCTGTCCTATCCACCTTATCTGTTCTATCCATCTATACCATCAATCCTGTTTATATACTCTTCTTGGTCTAACGTATTAAACTTATGATTCTTATGACTCTTATGATTCTTATGATATAACTTATAATCTTTATAAAACCTATCACCCTTATGTTGCTCTTACTCCTTTCTAATAGCTGCCATCCTCCTCGCCCGATATTTTCATAGCAAGCTCTTTCTTATTGCTTATTATTTATTCTGTATGTCTTATTCCCATTAATAGTAATAGCTATCGAGCGTTAACAATAAAACCATCTCCCTTAAGAATCAAGATGAATAGGATAGATTTGCCCTATCCATTTTCTATTCACTTTCTATTTATTTTTTACATAAAAAAAAACCTTGTTTAGAGCAATAAGCTCTCTAAACAAGGTTTCCATAATTCACTAATAGTCAATAGAGTTAATATCTAGTTCCCAGATAGTTAATTACCACCATCTTATTTATTATTGTCTATTTATATTAATAAATTAGTCTAGTATCAAATAGGCTCTACCTATTATTCCGCACTTAAGCGTTTAAACTCTTGAGTCGCTGTATCAAAACGTTGAACAACTTCAGCAGGTGGTTTACCCATTAAAGAGACAACGTAAAGTACTACCGAGCATGCTATAAAGCCTGGAACAATTTCATATAAAGCACTACCACTGACATCTTTCCAGAAGACGACAACAACAGCACCTACAATCATACCTGCCAAGGCACCAATAGCTGTAGTGCGTTTCCAGAATACTGAAAATAACACTACTGGTCCAAACGCTGCACCAAAACCTGCCCATGCATAAGACACTAATCCTAGCACTTTACTATTAGGGTCTTGGGCAATGAAAATAGCTAATACCGCAACCGCTAATACCATCAAGCGACCAATCCATACCAATTCTGTTTGACTAGCTTGTGGGCGCAAAAAGCCTTTATAGAAGTCCTCTGTTAGGGCTGATGAGCAAACTAATAATTGAGCACTTAAGGTACTCATAATCGCCGCTAAAATAGCCGATAAAATAGCTCCTGCAATCCATGGGTTAAATAGAATAGTTGATAACACCATGAAAATACGCTCTGGATTACTTTTTAATACCCCCACTTGCTCAGGATGCTCTTGGAAGTAAGCAATACCAAAATACCCCACTAATACAGCGCCAAGTAAACATAAAATCATCCATGTCATACTAATACGACGTGCATTTTTTAGTGTTTTAACAGACGATGATGCCATAAAGCGAGCCAAAATATGTGGCTGACCAAAATATCCTAACCCCCATGCAGCGGCTGAGATAATCCCAATAATAGCAGCACTTGATGTATCTGGTACTAAACTAGAATAGGGAATATTAGTCGCTTGTGAAGCAGCTGCAAATGCTGCGCTCAATTCTTCGGCACCACCTAGTTGCAAATAAATAGCAATTGGCGTAAAAATCAACGCGAAAAACATGAGTGTCGCCTGTAGGCTATCACTCCAACTCACGGCTAAGAAACCACCAATAAAGGTATAAATAATCGTTGCTACGGCACCTAATACGATAGCTGTTCCGTAATCCACTTCAAACAACAATTCAAATAGACGCGCACCAGCAACAACACCAGAAGCACTATAAATAGTGAAGAAAAATAAAATAATCGCTGCTGAACCTATTTTTAATAACTTCCCATATTCACCAAACCTAGAAGCAAAGTACTCCGGTAGCGTTAAAGCATTATTATTTAATTCAGTATGTACACGTAAACGACCTGAGACTAATAACCAGTTAAAGTATTGACCAATCGTCAACCCAATTGCAATCCACGCCTCTATTAAGCCACTCGCATAAATAGCGCCCGGTAAACCCATCAATAGCCAACCTGACATATCTGATGCGCCAGCAGCCATAGCCGTTACAAAGCCACCTAGTCGGCGGCCTCCAAGAATATAATCATCAAAATTGCGTGTAGCAAGATAAGCAGCAACCCCGATCCCTAATACGGCAATAATGTAAAGGACAAACGTTACATACATAGGATTTAAACCCATAACTTCTCCCTATTTTCTATTTATTAATAAAAATCATAAACATTTAGTTTTAAATGGCAGTTTAATTATAAGAAAATTATTAGTTTCTGTAAATTTAAACAAAAAATACCAAATAATAGTGCTCTTAAAAGCTTTTTAAGAAATGTGAAACATCTACTGATTTAAAATGCTGAGGTGCGTTTACTCAGGTTATTAATCAAGAAAAATGCCACAAGAATTATTTCTTGTGGCATTAGACGCTATAACGATAGGTTTTATCAATTGGGGAAATCCCCCTAATTTTTAAACCCTAAACTCTAAACCTTCGTAATCATTTATTGAATAACACGGCTTTTATCAGTAATTTCTTTTTTCATAGGCTCAACAGCAGGTTTTACTTGTTCAGGTTGTGGCTGAACAGCTGGTGCAGGCATTGTTCCTTGAGTAGGCTGTGCCTGAGGTGCTACCTCCGGTGTTGTAGTACCTGTTCCACCTACCACATCGCCTGCATGATTAATAACTTTTGTATTTTCTTCGACACGGATTACTTCGCCTGTGCCTGCATTTGATGTTGTTGTTGTTTGCTTCATACGTAGTGTAGGCTCTACATACATATCCTGAGCTTTTTGACGAGCAGGACGATTGTCAACCTCGCTCTCTGCAAATGCTGTTGTAGCAGATAACGCCATTAATGCTGTCAATAAAACTTTTTTCATACTAAACTCCCTTTAATAAAAGTAATGAATTAATTAGTATCTTACTATAATGCTAACAAATACGATCTTTTTTGTGAACACCCGAATCATGATAAAAGCTACAGACTATTACATTTATATAGGAAATTCTCGCTATTATGTTTTAGTCTTTAACCTCTAAGTAGTTGGGTACTATTAAGAGATTTGTATGTCTCTACAATAGAAAAAATATAATTATTCCTCTCCTATTCCTCTAAAAATGCCTTTAATGAGTGTAAGATTAGGATAAACTCAAGGATTGGGGTTTAGCCCCTTGAATGATGCCCGTGTTTATAAATAGCTATAAATTAATATTAGTAAGTAAGCATACTATTATTTGCCAGTAACATTTTGTTGTAATTTTTGAGCTATTTATCCTACTTGTTTTGCTCACTTTCAATTGTTATTTTTTTCATACTAATATCTATCACTACCCAACATCGTTGTGCCATTGTGAGTGTTATGATTTCTTTTGATAGGATAGCGCCATCAAAAGTAAATTAACTAGCAAATTTACAGTACT
Source organism: Pelistega indica (assembly GCF_000506865.1). Taxonomy (GTDB): domain Bacteria; phylum Pseudomonadota; class Gammaproteobacteria; order Burkholderiales; family Burkholderiaceae_B; genus Taylorella; species Taylorella indica. Next base: position 25,009 of record NZ_AYSV01000054.1, on the reverse strand, counting down.
AAGCATGCTTTCGTGCTATAAAATACTACTAATCTATCAAAAGTTAGGGTAATGACACAAGATAAACAATATAATCTTTTAAGTATCAAACATTTTGGCGACGGTTTATGAGAAAATATCATTAACCAGACAAAGTGTTACTCAGTAAATTAGTCATATAGCTAGAGATTGATGCCACTTTTTGATGTTTAAAATACTTTGTTTTATTTCTTCTTTGTCTTATTTTTTTATCGATTGATTAAAAATGAAAAAACTCATTATTATTTCTTTGACTGCGTTATTAGCTGCTTGTTCTACCACTGGGAATATAGACCTAAGCAATCGAAATAGTTACGGGCTAAAATGCTCTGCTAATGCTAACAGTGCCCCTAACTGGGAAGGTTGTATGGCATCTGCGCAACAATTATGCTCGCCACAACAAGTCGCTAATGTGCAACAATTATCTCCTACTGGTTCAGGCTCACCTGATGATGCTTATTTTATGACGTTTAGTTGCCAATAGTTTTTAAGGTCAACCAGTTTCATTAGACTCGTATTTAGCCTTACTTAGTATTGACACTGGACGTGTTAAATGTAAAGTCATGACTGCTCAATACTAAGTAATGGCACATTTTTTATTAAAAATTACGCTTTTACTAATACCCACAACGAGGTGACTTCTTGTTGTCTTGCTTCTGCTAATATATCTTGCCCATCACGTGCTTTTTTGTGCTGTGCCTGCGTATCATATTTGGCTTTGACTCTTAAACCTGCTGTGCTAATCCAGTCCTCTAATTGCGTCTCGCCTCTTAGCCCAAGTAACTCTGCTAAATTAGACATAATTAACCACCCTTCCCCATCTGGATTTAAATGTTTAACAAGATCCGATAAATAGCCTTTTAACATTTGACTATCAGGATCATACACAGCAGCTTCCAGACTAGTACTGGCTTTGGCCGGCAACCAAGGCGGATTACAGATAATTAAATCAGCCGATTCTGGTGGGAAAAAGGCGTGTTGACGTACCTCAACACAGTGATTTAAGCCGAGTTGTTGTAGATTATATGTTGCACACTCAATAGCACGCTTAGAAATATCAGTGACAACGACTTTGCTAAACCCTCTTTTGGCGACTATAGCGGCTAAGACACCTGTACCACAGCCAATTTCAATCGCTATATTGGTTTGTGATGGTAATGGTGCTTGGGCAACTAATGCTAAATACTCTCCCCTGATAGGAGAAAACACACCATAAAAAGGATAAATTTTAGCGTCTTGACCTAGCGCAGCTATATCTACGCCCTTTTTTCTCCACTCATAGGCACCAATGATACCTAGCAACTCTCTAAGAGAAATCACAAAATCTTCTTGCCAAGAACACACCTGTTTAATAGCCAAATCAATTTCAGGGCTACGTCTTAACGGTATCATGAAATGCGTATTCACATAGTTAACTCTCACCAATAACATACTGAGAATTTGTGCTTTTTGGGCTTGTCTTAAGCGATATAGATTGAATTGCTCCCTAAGCAAATGTGATTGTTGCCGTGTAGAATCTACAGACTTAATCTCTGATGGAGTACGATCATGAGCATTACCTACACTTATTCCTGCTCCTGTAGAAAACGCAGTTTTTTTCTTTTTCTTTTTATCAATATGCCTAGCCATTGCGCTTAATAACTGTTTGGCATTGTGATAATCACCCTGCCACAACATCGCCGTACCATTACGAGCAAAGTTAAGTGCTTTTTCTGCCGTCAATGAATCATCCACACATACACACTGTTTAGGCAATTTGGCTTGATGCTCAGATTGCCATAAGAGTGGTTGTTCTTGTCCTTCTATGTGTAAATACTGTTTCATTTTCTCTTCTTATTCGTCATGATTAAGCGATTGAACAAGAAAGTACCATTCGCATCAAAAAGCCGTTTAAATACCATATACACTAGCAGCACACAGGATAAACCTGTTCCTACCGCCAAGAAAAACATAATCACAATTTGGTATCGTATGGCTTGCTCTGGATCTTGGCCGGCTAACACTTGTCCCGTCATCATACCTGGTAAACTCACTAACCCAACAACCGTCATACTATTAATCGTTGGCATCATGCCGGTTTTAACTGCCTGTGCAGCTTGCTCTCGAAAAGCCTCCCAAGGGGTTGCACCAAGTGCTAATAGGCTATCTACCCTTTCCCTTTGCGAGGTCAATTGCGACAATAAATTATTCAGCACAAGAGAAATAGCGGTAAGAATATTTCCAATAATCATACCTGCCATCGGAATTAAATATTGTGGGCTATACCAAGGTTGTATATTTAAAATTAACTCAATTCCGACAATGACCACAAACCAAGCTGGGACAAAAACAGATATAAACGTATCATAAAAAATACCTGTATAAGACCATGAAAGCCGATTTTTGGCGGCTTGAGCCGCAATCACCATCATCAACGTTACCCATAGCAACACAACCCAAAACTCATTCATCGAAAAAATCCATTTAAGGATAATTCCAATTAAGCTTAACTGAACGATAGTACGAATACTGGCAATCAATAATGATTTACCTAAGCCCAAATTTAAGACAAAGGAAATCAGCCCATTAACAAATACTAAACAAGCCGCTAAAAATATTTCTGTTAAGCCAATCTCATGATAATTCATCACGCCCTACCTCTTCTATTCGTTGGTCATGAACCAATAATCGTCGTTCAGCTACTCTCGCTTTTTGAGCATTATCATGACTAATCCAAAACCACGCTTTAGGCTGTTCATTCATACTTAACCATTGCTCTAATAAGGCTTCTACTAATGTCACTTTTTCTGCATCCAGTGCAGACGTTGGCTCATCAAGCAATAATATTTTAGGATTAATTAATAAGGCTCTTAACAGCTGACATAATTGTTTTTCACCGCCTGATAATAACTTTGTCGATTGCGTTAAAAAATCAGGCGTTTTTTGTAAGGCTTGTAGATAAGTTTGCAGATTTTTTTCAGGGAACGTGCTCTTTTTCCTAATGGATAGTCCCCAAGGTAGTTCCAACATATCGCGTACAGTTTCTCCCTCAACCACAGGCATTTGTGATATATACAACACTTGACTACGATAAAAAGAGGCGTTCTTAGGCGTAATTAGCGTATTTTCTAAATAAATTTTGCCCTGTTCAATAGGATCCAATAAAGCAAGGGCTCTTAAAAAAACGGATTTACCCGAACCTGATACACCATCTACTAATATTTTGTCCCCAGCATGAACCGTACAGGAAAAATCTTTAAAAAATACACGTCCAGTTTGACTATCAATGCGAGATAAATGATCTATTTGTAATAAGCATTCACTCATTGACATAGTTTTTTTCCTCGTAAACAGTAGCCACTTATACTTGTTTACTATCCAAGAGTATGGTTACTGGACCGTCATTAATAAGGCTCACTTGCATATGTGCCCCAAAAACACCTGTTGATATCGGTTTTTGTAATATAACAGAAAATGTTTCCACCAGTTGATTAAACAGTGGTAATGCTATTTCTGGTCTTGCCGCTTGACTATATGAAGGACGATTTCCTTTTTTGGTAGACGCTAATAACGTGAATTGACTCACGCAAAGAATCTCTGCCTTCTTATCCAAAACAGATAGATTCATAACCCCCGTTTCATCTTCAAAAACACGCATTTGAGTCACTTTTCGGGCGATATAATCGATATCCGATTGTGTGTCCTCAGGACTGATACCAACAAGTAGCAACAAGCCTTCTTTAATCTCACCGACTACTTCTCGATTGACGCTAACAGATGCTTGTGCCACTTTTTGTAATACTATCTTCATTATCTATCGTTCTGACGGGTCCAGCTAATAATATCAGCATTTATTTGATCTACTGCTTGTGCAAATGTTGGCATTATCGTATCAACATTGACATTAGGCACTTCTCGTTCAATATGGAATGTTTTTGCCGCTAATACGGCACCAGATAAGCGATTAATCAATGTTACCCCTACAGCGATTACAACATAAGGCTTTTTCTCTTTGTATTGTAATTGAAAGGCCTGCATATCCAAGCGTAAAGAACGATCTACGGTGACTTGTTCATCATTAATCAGTACTGTTTTATACGCATTAGCACGACGAAAATCCTCAACTAATCGATCCCTGAATACTTTAGGAGCAGTATCTTCCCAACGAATCCCCTCATAGGCTTGCACCTCAAGGCTATCCAATACCACAGCAACTCGTTGATGATTAATCACACGATTGGCATAAGGCTCTGGAATCGACAAGCTTTTAGATGACATGCTTACTTGTATAGGAGTACTCCCCGCAGGTAACTGATACGTTTGCAAAGCAGGGTTACTCGGTAAAATACCACAGGCCCCAAGTAATAAACTTATACTCGACATCACCGCTAATCGCTTAATACTCATGGTCTAAACTCCTTCATGGCATTGCCATCAATAAAATATCCACCAGGGTTATCTTCCATATTCTGTAAAATTTTTTGTAAAGAACCAAATGCACGTTTAAACTCAATAATAGCGGGAGTAAGCTCTTTAAATCCTTGTAAACCTTGGTTCAAATTACCCTGATTTTGTGTAATAACACCTTGTATTTTTTTTGTTGAGTCCGACAAGCTAATCATCGCTTGAGAAGCATTACTTAACGCTTTTTTACCCTCAGAAGTCAACATCTTATCGGTGTTATTAGCTAAACGCTCAAAACTAGCCAATGTTTTATTAAACTCAGCAATTGTTTTATTCGCACCTTTAATAACTTCTTTAATCGTTTCTTCTTCACCCGCTACAGTACCTGTAAGACCATCGATATGCGCTAAGATATTACCAGCATGCTTCATATTCTTATCAGAAAAAAGTGTTTTTAAATTTAAACTAATCTCTGTCAAGTTAGCCATTGCATTCTGACCATCTTCTAACAAGGCACTTAATGGAGAAGTATCACTAGGAATAACAGGTAACTCGATTTTAGCTACATTCCCTCCTTGTAAACTGGAAAAAATTTCACTTCCTTTTCGACTAATCATCTCTGCAATTGACGTATCATCATCATCCTCAGGAGGTAATTCAGTGATTTTTGGTAATTGTGGTGAATTTGGGTTTCCGCCTTTTAACGAAATGACCGCTTGTCCTGTTACTCCCATTAACTGTAATCTAGCTCTGACACCCTCACGGATATCCACAATATCTTTATCCACAGAAATGATGGCATCTACGTGACGAGGATCTTTCTTATTTAACGTTAAACGGACAACTTCACCTACATTAATACCACTATAAAGAACCGCACTCCCTCTGGAAAGTCCAGTGACATTTTCTTGGAAGAGAACTTTATAAAAATACTTTTCCTGACCTTTGTTCTGAGTCAGAAAAAAAGCAAAGGCCACGGCAGCCAAAATCATGATTGACGTAAACAAACCGATAAGTATATGCCTAGCTTTAGGCTCCATTTTATTTAACTCCTAGTTGTTCATGAGCCGTATAGGCGGCTCTTCCTCGTGGACCATTAAAATATGCCTGAATCCATTCATTATCAACTTTTACAATATTTTCAATCGTATCGTTTATTAATACTTTTTTTTCAGAAAGTACAGCTACCCTATTGCATGCGGTATACAAGGTATCCAAATCATGCGTAATTAAAAACATCGTCAAGCCTAAGGCATCTCTTAACGTCAACATTAACTGATCAAATGCCGCGGCACCGATAGGATCCAGCCCTGCCGTAGGTTCATCTAAAAATAAGATTTTAGGGTCCAAGCTAATGCCCTTGCTAATGATGCACGCTTAACCATCCCTCCAGATAACTCTGCTGGATATTTAAGTGCTGCATTAGTAGGTAAGCCAACTAATAGAATTTTCAACATAGCGATATGCTCAGCATCTTTTCTAGCTAAACCTAATTGCTCAATCAACGGAAAAGCAATATTTTCTTGTACTGTCAAAGACGAATACAATGCACCTGCCTGAAAGAGAACTCCCAGATTTCTCCCTAATACAGCACGCTCTTTATCCGATAAAGCATCAATCGATTTACCCAAAATTTCTACACTACCTGCAGTAGGTGGACGTAGTCCCACAATACTTCTCAATAAAACCGATTTACCTGTACCAGAGCCACCAACAATGCCTAAAATATCACCTGAATACACATCTAAATCTAAGCCTTTGTGTACATAATAATCACCAAACGCATTATCTAGTCCTCGAACCTTTATCACAGGTGTGCCATTTGCAGACGAACTAGCAATATTCTGTTGCGCGTGTTGCTGAGTAGATGATTCAATCGTTGTCGGTGTCTCTACCTCTTGCGATGAATCTACTCCTTGAGTTGAATGATTCGATAAATTATCGTCTACCATCCTGCCTCCATAAAGTAAACAGCAAATAACGCATCCAATAGAATCACTAAGAAAATACATTTAACAACACTACTCGTCGTATGTTCGCCAACTGACTCCGCACTACCAGAAACCTTAAATCCCTCAATACACCCAGTGATGGCAATTACCACAGCAAAAATAGGTGCTTTGACAAGACCAACAAAAAAATGCCTAACATCGACATTATTCTTTAAGATATCAATAAACAATAAAGGAGAAATATCCATTGAGAATTTCGCGACAATCATGCCCCCAAAAATCCCTGCCATCATACCTAAAAAGGTCAAAATTGGCATCACAATGACTAAGGCTAGTATCCTTGGAACGACCAAAACCTCTAGAGGGTCAATACCTGAAGCACGCAAAGCATCAATTTCTTCATTCACTTTCATTGAGCCTAATTGTGCGGTATAGGCACTCGCGGTACGGCCGGCAATAAGAATAGAGGTTAAGATAATTGCAAACTCTCTCAAAAAAGAAAAAGTCACTAAATGCACGGTAAATACCTGTGCACCAAAATTTTCTAGTACAGTTGCCCCTAGAAAAGCCACTACAGCACCCACCATAAAGCATAGTAGCATAACAATAGGAACCGCTTTAAAACCACTGCTATCTATATTTGCAACCAATGAAGTAAGACGCCATCTAGCAGGATTGATCAACACACGGAAAAAGGCAACAATGACTAGGCCTAAAAAACCCACCCAATGCAGAAACTCTTCCCAAAGATCAACAACCTGAATACCTAGATTTTCAAAAAAAGCCGTAAGAAAAAAAGGTTTGGGCGGTGATTTTAATGCATCCTCATGGGGAATAGCACTGACGATAGCGTCTACCATCGCTTTTCTTTCTGTGGGTAAATTATCTGAAGATAACGCTTTTTCTAAACTACCCAATCCAAAAGCGTCCGCCAATAACAATACACCAGCGGTATCTAGCGTCTTAACATCCTCTAAGTGCAAAATATATGACTGTCCACGAGCTTTAAACGTATTTAAAGCCTGTTTGATTTCCGCATAATTATGAATAGTCCAATCACCATGAATGGCTATGCCTAGCGATTGGCCATCACCCGTCTGGTCTTGCTCAGTAAAAAAAGTCACAAATAGTTTATCAATACAAAAATAGTCAGCTAATAATTGACTAAGAATAGCTGACATGATTGTAAAGCCTTATAAAAACTAAAACAAACCTGTTAACATAAATTAACAGGTTTGCCTTTGAAATGCTTTAACTTGATTAAGTGCCTAGTATACCATTATTTACGCTATCGGCAATCCTTTCTCATCGAAAAGCTGGTCAAATAATGTAGAGCTCAAATAACGCTCTCCCGAATCTGGCAATATAGCGACAATTAATTTGCCTTCATTCTCTGGTTTAGAAGCAACATGAATAGCCGCTGCTACTGCTGCTCCACTTGAAATCCCTGACAAAATGCCCTCTTCACGGCTTAAACGTAAGGCATATTGGATAGCTTCTTCGTTAGACACTTGCTCTACACTATCAATCAATGAGACATCTAAGGTATCAGGAATAAAGCCTGCACCCAATCCTTGGATTTTATTGGGAGAAGGTTTTAATTCTTCTTTATTAAGAAATTGAGTAATTACAGGGCTAGCACTTGGCTCAACAGCAACCGTCTGAATAGCTTTACCTTTCGTATTCTTAATGAAACGTGAGACACCTGTTAATGTACCTCCAGTTCCCACACCCGAGACAAAAATATCGACTTTTCCATCAGTATCTTCCCAAATTTCCGGTCCTGTTGTTTGCTCATGAATAGCAGGGTTAGCTGGATTTTTAAATTGTTGAAGTAATACATATTTAGAAGGATCAGTTGCCACAATTTCTTCTGCTTTAGCAATAGCGCCTTTCATCCCTTTGGCACCTTCAGTAAGGACAAGTTTGGCACCTAGAGCAACCACTAGCTTACGACGCTCTAAACTCATCGTATCAGGCATTACAATCGTAATTGGATACCCTTTTGCCGCCGCTACATAAGAAAGTGCAATACCTGTATTACCACTAGTTGCCTCCACAATCTCTTTACCCGGACCAAGAATACCTTTTTCTTCCGCATCATTAACCAACGCAGCACCGATACGGTCTTTAACAGAGTAGGCTGGATTACGTCCTTCAATCTTCACCAAGATAGTGGCTTTAACACCGTCACCAATTCGGTTAAGTTTAATAAGCGGTGTACGGCCAATAGACTGAGCATTATTTTCAAACCATTTAGACATTTCTCTAATCCTTTTTAACGCTATGTGTTTTAAACGCTTCAGTGCTTGAGCAGAGACTACATAGATAACTACTGCCACGACGGTAGCGTAACACACTATTTATAATAATTTTGACTAAAACATGAACGCTTATAGCCAATAGATTTAATCCTTGAGTAGCAGTATAACGCCTTTTTCTTAATTCAAATAATAATGTTTTATTGTTTTTATATTACTTTTGAAAATATAAATTAATCTTTTTCAGATATTACTTACTGATGATTAAGTGGTGTAAATCTATTTACACATTAGATAAGAGACTTAATTTTTTTGAATACTCTTTTAAAACGATAACTATCAAAGAAAGGAAAAGCGTTTTTCAGTCTGCTCAACCTCTATAAAACAACTATAGGCTTCTAGACTCCCAGACTATTCTTTTTTCATACCAGTCACTATAGTTATCAAAAAAGCCCATCAAGAAATTCTTTGATGGGCTTAGGTAAATTATATTGATGTAGTGTCGTTTCAACGTCTACACATTCACCTTATTGTTTTTGCTCTCCAGCAATAGCTTCTTTAGCCGCTGGCAAAAACTCTACTTTGTTTTTGGCACGTAAATTATGGGTATAAGCTTTACTTGCTTCTACACCAACAATACTCGCCAAACGAGATTTAAATTGTTGGAATAGATTTTTTAATTCTGGTTTTTCTGGTGTGACTGACTCAATCCGAGCCAATAAATAGCCATTATCTACTGATAAACCCACATAGAACGGTAATTTATCGCTAGGCGCATCCATTACTTTAGTTAATACATTATCTGGTAAATTGGTAGCAATACGGCTAACTGGTACGGCAGGCTCAAAACCATCTGTCGTAGCATTTAGCTGTGCTTGAGCCAATACACTATCACCGTCTTTCTGAGCTAGAGCTGACGCTTTTTCTGTTTTGAGTCTGCTTTCTGCTAGTCCTTTGATCTGATCCAACGTAGGAATGTGTTTAGCTACTTTATCTTTAACTCTCACAACTAAAAACTCTGATGGTGATAGCTCAATCACTCCAGAATTAAGCTGTTGGTTATACACATCAGCAGAAAAAGCTACCTCACGCACGCGTGGTGTATCGAAAATTTTCGCTAGCTCTGTACCAGCAACCGCTTTATCACCAACCTCTTCCTTGCTTAACAGACCTGTACGGCTAATTCCAGCAACTTCCTGTACTTTTAACCCTAATTGATCAACCACAGGTGCTAAAGAATCACGTTGTTCTTGAACTAAGCGAGTCAATTCAGTGGCTAAATGGGCAAACTTATCAGAAGCTAATTGTAGGCGAACTTCTTTAGTTACCTCATCTTTTACTTCAGCAAAAGATTTAACCGTTCCTGCCTCAATAGTCACTACTTGAAAAACATGGTAATCATTTCCCATTTTCACTGGTTCAGAGATACCCGGTTGTGCCAATGCAAATACTGTTGTATCTAGTTCTGGTATTTCGCCTCGACGAATCATACCTAAATCACCACCTGAATTCTTAGTACCCGCATCTAGAGAAAATTCTTTGGCTAAGGCATCAAATTGAGCAGGATCTTGTTTTGCTTTGGCAACAATCTCTTGCGCCTTAGCTAAATCAGCCACTTGAATATGTTTTAAATGGCGACGCTCCACAGTTGAAAAGCGTGCAAGATTGTTTTTGTAGTATGTTTCTAGCTCTGCCTCAGCAGGAGTCTGTACTTGTGCTACCGCTGCGTCTTGATTTAATAAAACATAGTCAAGATTTACATAATCTGGAATCTCAAATGCCTTATTATGCTGCTCATACCATTGCTTTAACTCATCATCAGATAGCGTAACATCTTTAACAAATTGCTCTGCACTAATAAAGCGGAAACGCACTAAACGCTCTTCTGTCATTGATTTCTCAATAGCACCTAATGTGGCAGCTGGTAAAATCACATTGTCTGCGATAGGATTAACTACCAACCCTAAAGACTCATAATTTCTCACATATGCCTCGTATTGTTCTGCTGTCATACCCACGCTAGTTAAAAAGCGATTATAGGCTTCCATAGAAAACTTGCCATTTTCTTGTGCTTGAGGCAATTGACTAATTTGCAAACGGACTAACGAAGCAGGCGCAGAGAATTTATCATTTACTGCTGTTTGTTCAACGACCATACGATCAGTCAAGGCATTTAACCATTGTTCACGTGCCTCTGGTGTGTCAGTTTTACTAACGTCAAATGCTTGACCCTGACTTTCGCGTAATTCATTTAATCGCTGTGTCCATGACCGGTTAAAATCCTGTTGGGTGATTTTTTGTTTATTCACGTTTACCAGTGGAACTTCATTCGTATTAAAACTTTGGTAATCAGCCACACCAAAAAAGACAAAGGATGGTACCACAAGGACAAACAAGAGTATCATCACTAGACGTGAATGGCGGCGAAAAAACTCTAACATATTATTTTCTCTTCGTTCTAGATTGCATAATTGTTTATTGATTACATCATTACTACTAGCCAATCAGTAGCCAGACAATGACATAAACTAGATTACTTTTCTATTCATATCGATAAGTAACCATCTATTCTAACAGAATATTAAAAAAATATTCCCTAAAAATATGCCATATTTGCAGAGCATGCTTTACAATACGCGTACTAGGAACCATGCGATACCCTATTAAATAAACTGGGTCGTAGTATTTGGTTCACTTGCATGTTTATCTATCTTTGTTTTTAAAGGATTATTATGTCTACAACTTGGGCTTATCCTCGTCTTATTGCTCACCGTGGTGGTGGTCATTTTGCACCAGAAAATACACTTGCCGCTATGCGCTGTGGTTTAAATTATGGCTTTGATATGGTGGAGTTTGATGCAAAACTGAGCAAAGATAATGTATTAATTCTTTTACATGATGACGATATCAAACGTACATCAAATGGCAAAGGATTAGCGGCTAAAAAAACATATGCTGAATTACTAGCGTTTGATATGGGTCAGTGGCATTCTGCCTTTTATACGGGTGAACCCATTCCTAAATTAGAAAGTATTATCCGTTTTACACAAGAAAATAATATTATTTGTAATGTTGAAATCAAACCATGCCCCGGTCGTGAAAAAATCACAGGTAAACTAGTGGCAGAGGCTGTTTCTTCTTGGTTTAAAAATGCCGAAATCCTACCTTTACTATCGTCTTTCTCAGCTGAAGCACTAGAAGCTGCCTACAAAGCAGCTCCTGAACTGCCTAGAGCTTATCTATGTGAACAATATGATGATAATGCTAAACAGATTCTAAAAAAATTAGATTGTGTTGCCGTGAATCCTCGTGAAAGCACCTTAACTGAAAAAATAATTAAAACAATTCACAAAGATGGCTACCGTATTTGTGCATGGACAGTCAATGATTATCAACGAGCTAAACAATTGCTAGCTTGGGGATGTGACGCTATTTTTACCGATGAATTAGAGCGTGTACCTGCCTCTATGGCTTAGTCGTTGCTATTACTCTAAAATACTATCTTGTTCACTTGTTAATTTTTCGAGGTTATATTGTTTAGTTATCGTCACGCTTTTCATGCAGGTAATCATGCCGATGTGTTAAAACATACCGTTTTAATTCATACATTAGATTACTTTAATCGTAAACCAACTCCCTACTGGGTGATTGATACTCATGCAGGGGCTGGTATTTATGATTTGGCTGATAAATGGGCTGAGAAAAATGCCGAATTTGAAACGGGCATCAGTCGTTTATTTGGACGTACTGACTTACCAGAAGATTTGGCGACTTATGTGCAATATATCAAGGAGTTAAACCTTGGTGAAGACCTTCAATTCTACCCCGGTTCTCCTTGGATCGCACTAGAGTATATGCGTGATAAAGATAAGTTGCGTCTATTTGAGCTACATCCTAGTGAAGTAGAAATCCTAACGGATAATATTCAACAACAAGATGCACAAATTCGTCGACAGGTCAGTATTTTTGAAAAAAATGGATTTGAGTACTTAAAATCTCAACTTCCTCCACCTACTCGCCGTGCTATTACTCTGATAGATCCTTCTTATGAAGATAAGCATGATTATCGCCATGTCATCAAGGCGATGAAAGAAGGCTTAGAACGTTTTCAGACTGGATGTTACCTTATCTGGTATCCACTCGTTCAACGCAAAGAAGTCTATGATATGGTGCAGCATCTGCAAAAATTACCCAATATTGAATGGATTAATGCATCATTGACAATTAAAAAACCGAGTAAAGATGGCTATGGCATGCATGGTAGCGGGATGTTTGTTATTAATCCCCCCTACACCCTATACCCTGCTTTAGAGCAAATATTGCCGTATCTTAAAGAACATCTCGCTGAAGATGCGCATGCGTTATACACCTTAGAACACGTTGAAAAATAAGTTGTGTTCTTACTCAAACACATGCATTATGCTCTTAAATAACAGCAATATTCACCGTTGGTACTAGGTAAATAGTGATTTATTCGTCAGGATAAATAATTTCTAATACGATTAATTCCTGCTTACCTGCTGGGGTCATTAAATGCACACTATCCCCCTCTCGTGCCTTTAATAATGCTTTTGCTACTGGTGATATCCAGCTGATTTTCCCATTTAAAGGGTCTGCTTCATCAATACCGACTATCGTAACTCGTACCTCTTCGCCGTCTTGATTCTCATAAATAACAGTAGCACCAAAAAAGACTTGATCCTTATTGGGTTGTGTAGCGGGATTAATGACCTCAGCAATTTCCAAACGCTTAGTTAAAAAACGAATACGTCGATCAATTTCCCTTAATCGTTTTTTACCATATAAATAATCCCCATTTTCAGAGCGATCACCATTGGACGCTGCCCATGCTACCACCGATACCACATCAGGTCTTTCTACTTTAACTAAATGCTCTAGCTCTTTTCTCAATACCTGATAGCCCTGCAACGTCATATAATTTTTTAACCCTTTAGGAATTAAGGCTTCCTGTGGGTCATCATTTTCTTGTTCAGTTTCTTTTACAAACGCTTTATTCATATCTTCTTATTAAGTGCTCTATCTACTATTTCTTATCATATGCTAATCATCTAGCCATTGTTCCCACACAGGGGTCAGCCCTAAGGGTAATTCAGGAACTTTACCTACATCCATCTTGCTTTCATTTGGTCCATGAAAATCCGATCCACAAGAAGCAAAAAAGCCATAATGTTTTGCCACATTAGCATATTGATGATATTGCTCAGGTTTATGTGAACCAGTCACTACCTCAATTGCCGTGCCTCCCATCAGTTTAAAGCTATGGAATAACGTAGAAAACTCACTACTAGAATATTTATAACGTCCGGGATGTGCGATAACTGCCGTCCCACCTGCTTCTGTAATCCATGTAACCGCTTCCAATAATGTTGCCCATGCACCTGGTATATAAGCAGGTTTTCCATCACCTAAATAACGGTCAAATACTTCTTGCATATGCTTACAATGACCTTGTTCAACCATATAACGTGCAAAATGCGTCCTACTTAATAGATCAGGATTTCCCGCTAAAGCAAGTGCCCCCTCGAACGCATTTTTTACCCCAAAATCTTCTAATCTAGCTGCCATAACATGCGCACGACTCACTCGGTCATCACGTATTTTTTGTAGACCATTACGTAATGCCATATTTTCTGGGTCAAAATGAAGTCCCACAATATGCACGGTTTTATTGAGCCAAGTCACTGAAATTTCTATTCCCGTGATATAGTTCATGCCCAACGCTAATGCAGCTTGTCGTGCTTCTGCTTGACCACCTACTTCATCATGGTCAGTCAAACTCCACAATGTTGCTCCATTTTCATAAGCTCTCTGAGCAAGCTGTGTGGGAGTAAGAACACCATCAGAAACCGTAGAATGGCAATGTAAATCTATACCTGAATACTCCATATCACTTATCCAATAAAAAATCCTGAACCATATCAACTTGTTCAGTCTCTAATAATGCCGGTGCATGCCCTGTCAGTGGAATATGCTTAGCCGTCGCCCTTGCATTAAAAGCGAGCATTTGCTCCACCGTTTGTGCACTCAATAAATCTGACTGTTCGCCATGAATAATCAGAATAGGACAATCAATAGCTGTATAGCATGCCCAAAGTAGATTTTCACTGACCTCAAGATACGTACTAGAATTAGCTATTTTAAATGAATCTGCCAATTTTAAATCGTATTGTGTCACCCATTGAGTACCTTCTTGTTTAAGACCTGCTCGAGCAAACGCCAACCAATGTTCATCAGACATAGGTCCAAAAGAAGCCGATACTACTTTTAATGTTTGTGCCGCCTCTTCTAAGGTATCAAACGTAACTTTTTTACCAATATAGTCACCTATACAATCAAGTGCTTGTATTTCAAGACGAGGTCCTACATCATTAAGAATAAAATGTTTAATTGGTAGTTGTGTCTGGGGAGGCAAAAACTGATTATGCCCTAAACTCATCTGTAACTGTGAACGAGCCCCCATTAGCCCAAGTCCAATTAGCCCTCCCATGGATGTACCTAGCCAATCGATATGCTCAGCGCTTAAATGGACAATCAAGGTTAACATATCAGCCACATAAAAAGGCACGGCATAATAATCTGGATTGATATGGAAGTCTGATGCCCCACGTCCCACCACATCAGGACATATCACCCTATGCGTCGTACTCATCCGACGTGCTACTTCATCAAAGTCACGCCCTGTTCGTGTAAGTCCATGCACACAAATTAATACTTTTTTATTGTGTGGATCACCCCATTCCCAATAGGCCATACGGTGAAAACCTTGAGGATTAGCACATGTCACAAATTTCAGACGGGGTTCTTGTTGAGAAGCGCTCATTTTTTACTCCCATAGTTTTTATTCACTATACCACAATGTCAGTATTTATCGATGCCAATATCGTCGTTGTTGCTGTCTCCATTGACTGACATGAAAACCTAAATAAGTGGATGCAAATAATATCTCTCCTGTTAAGGCTGTATTTAAAAATTGACTACCATGAGCAATCCATCTTTTCGCAATAATAGGATGGGGATGATGGTAACTATTGTAAAAACCCGTTTGCACAAAAGCATACTTCGCTGCTGTTTGTTGAATAAAGTGTTCACTTGATGAGCTTTTGGAGCCATGATGTGGCACTTGCACCAAGGTGTAATGTTGCCAATTTCTCATACGCTCTTGCTCTTGTAGCATATCGCCCGTCAATAGCGCACGATCATACTTCCCTTCAATAGATAAAATACAGCTTTGATAATTTTTAGACTTAATAGGAATAGTAGCTTGCTCAGCTTTATTTAAAAAACGAAACCTTACCTGATCCCACTCAAACTCCACTCCCTCTTTACATTGCTGATACATTAATTGTGGGTTTTTGCTACTAATGATTTTTCCCAAGCGGCTCTCCTCTTCATCAATAAAACGATTAACTTGAAAAGAGGCAAATACCTTTTCTAACCAAATAGTTTCCACTAAACTTGATAAGCCACCACTATGATCTAAATCAGCATGCGATATAACCACCGCATCCAACGAACGTATATGCTGAGCCCTAAGAAAAGGAATTAACACCCTTGTTCCTGACTCATAATGAGGTGAGCTTCGCAAACCAGTATCAAACAACATCGTATGATGTTTGGTCTGAATCAATATGGCTCCCCCTTGGCCAATATCTAACGCTCGAATATGCCACTCACCCTCTTGTAAGCTGTGTGGAGAAAATAAAAAACTCGGCATAAAATAAATCGGTGCTAATCGCGCATAAGGAATACCCTTGGGCATCAAGTAAATCAATAAAGCAATCCCGCTTAACACGTTAATCCACTCAGGTAATTCCCCCACATCAATAACTGCCCAAGTAAATTCACTTAGGTAACTACTTAATTGCATCACCCATTCCAATAGTTGATGACAGGTATCAGCGACCCACTGATTAAGTGTTTGCCATGGATTTAATACGCTGAATATACCTAACAACAACGCTAATGGCGTAATTAAATACCCTACTACTAAAATGGCATAGCTATTGACGATAGGAGAAATTAAAGATACCTGATGAAAAAACTGGATTAAAAAAGGCATCATTCCTATGGTTATGATACCTTGCAACAGCAACCATTCCTTGATAAAAAAACAAACTTGACTGACTCGAGTATTTTTCTTGTGATGTGTTTGTTTAAGTTTGTTTACCATGATAGATAAGATAACCACCGCCCCAAATGACAGATAAAAGCCAGTAGTTAATATTGCCCAAGGATCAAGCAATAACACAATTACCGCTGCTAACAATAATAAAAAAATCGAACTAAATTTTCGTTTACTTAACTCCACTATATAAAAAAATTAATAACATCAAAAAAGTACGTTGAGCAGGAATCCCCCAGCCTGCTAATAAACAATACAATAAAGCAACAATAACACCTATTCCTAAGGCAAAAGACTTAAGGGCGACATAATCAGCAAGTAGTTTTCGCTTATACCGTATTCTTTTGAAACAGACTAAACTCACCGCTACGGCAAGACTAGAAACCATCGTAATATGAGAGCCACTAATAGACACCAAATGAGTCATTCCAGTACGGTTAAATAGCTGCCAATCCGCTTGTGCAATACCTTGTTGGTCTCCTATCACCAAGGCTTGAATCACACCTGCATATCGCTTACCTTGTAAATAGGCTTGCATACGCTCTCTAACCCTATCTCGGACAGCCTGAATATACGTATTAAACCCTAGCTGTTGAATCGCTAATTTTTCAGGCGTCTGCTTCACCGTTCCCAATGCTCGAATATTTTCTTGAAAAAGGTAGGTCTCATTATCAAACACTCCTGTGTTCATCAAGGTATTTGGCTTTCTAAGTCGTAAACTCATTCTCCAACAGTCGCCCGGTCTTAATGTCGGCTTCGTAGCTACCTTTTTCGATTGATACAAATCAAACGTAGAGGATAGATTCCACAGCACTCTAATAGTAGAAGGAATACCCTTTATCGGCGATAGTAATTCAGCATCAAACTCTATTGAATCATCCCTATAGGTAGCTAGACTCACTACACAGAGATCTAACGTAGTGACTTTATTATCATAGTTGTCACTAAGTTGGTTATATAAGCGAGGATATGCTAGCAAAAGCACATAACAAACTGCCACACTCACCCCCAATAAGAAGCTAAAAAAACTATTTAACAAGGGAAATCTAGTGGCTAATCCTTGGTGAGTGCAGCAATATTCTCTAACCTCTCTTATTTTTGGGATTAACGGATTTTTTTCTAAAAAATACTTATTGATAGTGTCAAAATACAAACCATAAGATATGACAGCTAAACTCAACAATCCAAACAAAAGAGTCATGGTTGTAGGTAAGCTTGTTAAGCGTTGTACGGCAAAAAAACCAAGAATCATTCCCGCCAGAAATAGACTCAGCATATCAATCATCACCTAAGCCAAAAAAAGACAGCATAGAAATACCCTCTGGCTATACCATTTAACTCGCATAGTCAATTGATTATCTTAGGTGAATTTATATAAGAGCATAGGGGTAAGTGGATAGAAGTATCCAATAGGATTTTTCCGTACGTAGCAACTAAATCGCTTACTTCATCCCTACTATTGCATCTGAAATAGATAGCGGCATATTACCGTAATAAGCTACTTTACATATGACAATGATTTTTTAGACGAGGCAATACTCTTTGGGCATTTATAGCTGTTTGTTCATAGAGCTCAGCCAGTGTAATTCCTCTCAAATTCGCTATTACTTGAGCAATTTGAGGTAAAAAAGCTGGACTATTTCGTGGATTATCTTTGCTTAACCATGCAGGTGGAATATCAGGTGCATCCGTTTCCAATACTAAGCTATCTATGGGCAATTCAGTAGCTAATCGTCTAATTTGTAAAGCACGGGTAAATGTTGCTGTTCCTCCAAACCCAAGACAAAAACCCTGTTCAATATAGGCTTTTGCCTGTTGCTCGCTACCATTAAACGCATGAGCAATACCTTTTCTCACATCATATTGTCTTAAATATTTAAGTACCCGATCCTGAGATCGACGCACATGCAATAGCACAGGAAGATCATACTTTTTTGCCATCTTTACTTGTTGTTGGTAAAAAAATTCTTGTCGCTCTTTTTCCAATCCTGATGAGATTTCTGGTACAAAATAATCTAACCCAATCTCTCCTACCGCCACCAGACGTTCATCTTCTGCTTGTAAAGCCTCTTCAATTGTCTGATCCAATATTTGCAAATCCTCATCCTTGGCATAGCGTACATACATAGGATGAATACCAAGGGCGTAGTAGCCTCCTTGAAATTGATGGGCTAATGTTTTTACCGTGACAAAATTTTCACGCCATACCGCAGGAATAATTACAGCACCAACGCCTGATACTTGGCAATCACGAATAACGTCTAGGCGATCACTATCAAATTCTGGGGCATCTAAGTGGCAATGTGTATCTATTAGCATGGTTATCGTTGCAATTTGTTAAAATGGAGGCTATTGTTAAATATTTATATTGTACTTTTAGTAACCCCATTAGGGAGGCATAATGTCTTTTGACGCTGATATTATTGTGGTGGGTGCAGGGCCAGCTGGTTTAGCATTCTGCCGTTCGCTAGCCAATAGTCCCGTTTCTATTTTAGTTATAGAGAAACAGCCTGAAAGTAGTGTAAGCACACCCGCGTTTGATGGTCGAGAGATTGCTATTACCCATTCTTCTCGTCAAATTATGCAGCAGCTGGGTATTTGGGATCATCTGCCAGTAGAAGAAATTTACCTTTTAAAAGATGCCACAGTAATCAATGGTAATTCAGATTATCAACTGCATTTTGATGTTAGCCAACCTCGCATTCCTGGTGAGGGTTTAGGTTTTCTTATTCCTAATTATCGAATTAGAGAGGCGAGTTATCAAGCCATTAAAGATCAAAAAAATGTTCAAATTCGCTATGGTTTAGGTGTAAATGATGTGAGTCTTAGCACTCAAGGCGCTACCGTCACCTTAGAGAATGGTGACAAGATCAGTGCACGCATGGTGATTGCTGCAGATAGTCGCTTCTCAAACACTCGCCGTAAAATGGGTATTGGTGCTGATATGAATGATTTTGGTCGTACGGTACATGTTTTCCGTATGCGTCATACTATTTCTAATGAACATACCGCTACAGAATGCTTCCACTATGGACGTACACTTGCTATCCTACCTTTGGAAGAAAATCTTTCTAGCTGTGTAGTCACAATTGATACTCATAAATCGCATGAGATTACTGACTTAAGCCCTGAGGAGCTCGCTCAAAGTATTATGGCTCAGCTAAATCATAAGCTAGGCGATATAACATTAGATGGCAAAATCGTCAGTTACCCCTTAGTAGGTGTTCACGCCCAACGTTTCTATGGTTTATCTTGTGCTGTCATTGGTGATGCCGCTGTTGGTATGCACCCTGTGACGGCCCAAGGCTATAACTTAGGCTTACAAAGTGGGACGATTTTAGGGGGACTTATTGCCGAGGCAGCCAAAGCAGGTCACGATATTGCTTCTCCAAGTTTATTAGTCAAATACGAGCGTCAACATATGCTTAATACAAGACCGCTGTATCATGGTACAAACTTAGTTGTTAAACTCTTTACGACTGAATATACGCCTGTGAAAGTATTACGCTCAGCGGTATTGCGTTTTAGTAATAACTTCCCACCCATAAAATATCTAATTACTCGTCAGCTAACTAAAGTGTAGCGAGTGATTATTTTTTGCTTCAGTTTTGAAATAATTTCCATAAAAAAGGTCAGTTTTAAACTGACCTTTTGAACTTAGCCGTAGGGTGTGAATAAATTTCTCTTGATTAATATCAATGGACAGGCTTTCAGCATAATTGATAAAACCTATCCAACCACATAAATCACTGACTATCTACCCTCTTAATACGCCTTTCTCCATCACCAATTGACGATCGGCTAAAGCCGCTAGTTTGGGATCGTGAGTCACAATAATAAAAGCGGTATTAAACTCTTTATTAACCTCTTTAAGCAAACTAAACATACTCTCCGCTGTTTCCGTATCCAAATTACCCGTTGGCTCATCTGCTAGCACCAACACAGGGTTAGCGACCAATGCTCTCGCTAAAGCTACACGTTGTCTTTCTCCCCCAGATAACTCCCCAGGACGGTGATGGATACGCTCCGCTAAACCAACTTTACCCAATACTACTTCTGCCTGCTGACGCGCCTCAGCATAAGAAACTCTACGCATAATCAATGGCATAGCCACATTATCTAATGCTGTAAATTCAGGTAGTAGATGGTGGAATTGATATACAAAGCCTAGTTTTTGATTACGTAACTTACTACGCTGATTTTCATTCAGTTTGGCTGCATTTGTACCATCAATCCAAAGCTCCCCAGAGCTTGGCTGATCTAATAAACCCATTATATGCAATAAGGTACTTTTGCCCGATCCAGAGGCACCAATAATAGCTAGCATTTCACCTTGAGAGACAGATAAATCAACCCCTCGTAAAATTTCAAGATGCTCTGTCCCATCGAAATAAGACTTCGTCACAGCATTAATCTGTAAAACTGTTTGATTAGTCATGACGTAAAACCTCCGCAGGTTGTAAACGAGACGCACGCCAACTTGGGTATAACGTTGCTAATAACGATAACACCAACGATGTAATACCAACTGTTGCCACTTCATCAAGCTCTACTTGTGAAGGTAATTGATTAATAATATAAACACCCGGGTCAATAAAATGAGTACCAAGAAGATTTTCAATAAATGGCACAATCACATCAATATTATAAGCAATTAGACAACCTAACCCCACGCCAATGATGGTTCCCAAAATACCAATCAAAGAGCCTTGTACCAAGAAAATACCCGCAATAGATTTAGGACTTGCGCCTAATGTTCTTAAAATAGCAATATCTGATTGTTTATCTTTAACAGACATCACTAAAGAAGATAATAAATTAAATGCCGCCACAGCTACAATCAACGCCAAAATCATAAACATCATACGTTTTTCTGTTTTGACCGCTGCAAACCATGTGCGATTATCATACGTCCAGTCTCTCAAAATATATCCTGGTGGCAAACTGTTCGTTAATTCATTCGCCACTTGTGGTGCTTTAATCATATCTTTAATTTTGAGACGAGCACCTGCTATACCAGAATCTCTAAATAAGACTGCCGCATCCTTAACCGCAATAAAGGCTAAATTTGAATCATATTCAGCATGACCTGAGGCAAAAATACCTGTAACAGTGAATTGCCGCATCCTTGGTGAAAATCCCGCTAGATTCATTGACCCCTGAGGAGACATCACTAGCACGGTATCTCCAAGCTCAACGCCCAACTGAGCTGCCGCTCTAGTCCCTAGCACCATATTAAACGACCCCGGTTGTAAAGAAGCCAAATCCCCTTGTTGCATTTGCTTTGGCAAATCTGATACATCACCCTCTGATTCAGGCAAAATACCTCGAATCTCTACGCCTTTTAACGAGTCTTGACGTGCTAACATGGCACTTGCTGCCACAAAAGCAGATGCACCTACTACCTCAGGATTTTTCATCGTAAGCTCTTTGAGGTTTTTCCAATCCTCAATAGCTGTTGTCGCTGGTACACCTGGGTTATACACTTGAATATGAGGTAATACAGATAACATCCGATCTCGGACTTGCACTTGGAAACCAGTCATTACCGACAAAACAACAATCAATGCAGCGACACCCAAGGCAATCCCTGCCATCGAACTTGCCGCGACAAAAGAGACGAAGCGATCCCGCTTTTTCCCTCTTCCTTTGGATCTCGTCAATCCAGCATAACGAGAACCAATCCAAATTTCATAAGGTAAATTCACAATAATTCTTCTAATTAAAATAAATACAGGTACAATTTCAGCTATGGAAATAATTATTTTAGGGGCATTACCCCACACGACAATGGCAAAAGAAAGTGAGGCTTATTTACCTAAACAAGCCCCGCATTTTACTCGCCTATTACAAACCCATTCTGCCAGTACACAATGGTTTGATTTAGAATCCATCGGTTGCACACCTTATGAATACTATCAACTCCAAAAAGCACACTATCAACACCTTGATGGGTATTGTGCCAAAGGCTTAGGTATTCTTTACGCTTACCATAGTTCTCAGCATTTTAACACTTATCCATCAGAAAACATTTATTTAATGGAGCTAAGCCACGCTGAGATGGGATTAAATAATGCCAGTCTGTTTCTATATGATGAACTAGGTGCACAGCAAAGTGAGACCCTGCAATTATTTGAAACGGTTAAATCGCTTTTTGAACAAACACCTTTTACTTTTCTAGACCACAATCATCGCTATGCTTTAATTGATATGGGAGCTGATTTTAACCACCCATTACCAAGCCCTAGTTTATTAGCGACAGGTAATCTTAACGATTGGTATCGTCAATTATCACTACCAAGAGAATTACGTGCACTCTTAAATGAAGTACAAATGACTCTTTTTAATCATCCCGTCAACCAAGCTAGAGAACAAAAGCGATTAAAACCACTCAATCATGCTTGGATTTATGGGGGAGCGCAATTGAATCATTTTATGCAGCCTTTGTCTAACACTGAAAAACACCAGAATACCCAGACATTGATTATAGATAAATTATATTTACCTCATTTACATCAAGACTGGGGGACTTGGTTAGCCACCTTACCTAGCATTGATGAACAATTAAATTCTCATCAGAAAGAAATAGAGCAAATTCAACTAATAGGTTTTGATAGAATTGTTACCCTAACACCTGATTCGTGGGTGAAATCTATTTTTAATAACAAAAACAACTGGAAGCAATGGTGGTCTCTGTCCAAGTAAACAATCGTACCGTTAATACCTCTTACGCTGAGAAACTTATCCAGCAAGGGGTAAATCCCTTTATGGCTAAACTATGGGCTGCTCGTGGTGTATCGGATATTGCTGAGACGCAAACATCTTGGCAACAGCTTATCGCCCCCTCTTTACTCTCTCAAGTAACGAATGGGGCAAAAATTTTGGCTGATGCTATCCAATCGGGTAAACGCCTCCTAATTGTTGCTGACTATGATTGCGATGGTGCAACAGCTTGTGCAGTAGGGATACTCGGATTGCGAATGATGGGCGCCAATGTTGATTTTGTTGTGCCTAATCGTTTTGAAACAGGCTATGGCTTATCACCCGCTGTCATTAATGTGATTATGGAGAGAGTAGATCCAAAGCCAGATATTTTGATCACTGTCGATAATGGTATTGCCAGTGTCGATGGAGTTGCTGAAGCCAAAAAGTATGGCATGGAAGTCCTCATTACTGACCATCATTTACCTGGTGATATTCTCCCCGATGCATTAGCTATTATCAATCCAAATCAAAAAGGATGTACTTTCCCTTCTAAAAACTTAGCCGGTGTAGGTGTTATCTACTATACCCTAATCGCTTTACGTAGTGAGTTACGTTCACGAGGTCATTTTCAGACTATCTCTGAGCCTCGTTTGGATTCATTAGCTGATTTAGTCGCTTTGGGTACGGTTGCCGATGTCGTCAAACTAGATGCAAACAATCGAATTCTAGTGACACAAGGCTTAAACAAAATCCGTTCTGGTCAAATGCAGTACGGTATTCGAGCCTTATTTGATGTTGCGTCAACAAATCCTTACCAAGCAAATAGTATGGATTTAGGGTTTAAAATTGGGCCACGTATCAATGCCGCTGGCCGTTTAGCCGATATGAGTATTGGTATCCGTTGCCTCATTAGCCAAGACTATGATGAAGCATTATCCCTAGCCAAAGAATTAGATCAATGGAATCAAGCACGCCGTAATATTGAGCAAGACATGAGCGAGCAGGCATTAGAAGAAATAGAAAGTGATTCTTTTACACTTAAACATTCTATTTGTATTTTTAATCCCGACTGGCATCAAGGCGTAGTCGGTATTGTTGCTTCACGTTTAAAAGAAAAGTTTTGGAAACCTACCTTAGCCTTTGCACCAGGTGATGAAGGAGAAATTCGTGGTTCAGGACGCTCTGTTCCTGATGTCCACCTCAGGGATGCTCTTGACTTAGTATCAAAGCGCCACCCTAACCTCATTCATAAATTTGGTGGTCATGCTATGGCAGCAGGATTAACCATTGCAGAGCAAGACTTTACTGAATTCATTCAAGCTTTTGATAAAGCGGTTGTCGATATTAGTGGTAAAACGACTTTTTATCCCCTAATCGAAACCGATGGATCTTTAGATGTCGCTTATGCAACAGCAGAAACAGCGGTTGGCTTGAGTCAATTTGTCTGGGGTGCAGGTTTTCCTCCCCCCTTATTTAGAGATGTCTTTAGCTGTTAGAAATCAGTACGAATTATTAAAAGAAAACACCATAAAACTAACAAGTAAGAA
>NZ_AYSV01000053.1 GCF_000506865.1 Pelistega indica | reverse complement strand
AATTCTCTTCCTTTTCTTGTCCGCTTTGGACATAATTAAGCACTTGCTTTAAACTCTTCGAGTACTTAAATAGCTAAATCTTCAGTAACCGCTTAGTAAATTGGCTTTAATTCTACCGTAATAGCTCGGCAGTCACGCAACGTAACGAATTGCATAGCATGTGCATAATGCACAACTAGATCTTACTATCAGTAGACGCTCTTGATGGCGTCAGGGAAGTCTTTAAAGTTATCAAAACCCCCAATCATCGCTATTTAGCTCGTTCCATTCCTTCAAGCTAAATAACATCGGGTTTCTGAATAACGTTGTAATTTCTTGTTTTAGGTCGGCATTAACAAATAACTCATAGCAATACTCTCTATGATCAGTCATCAAAAAATCCTTAGTGGAATCTGTACTAGCAGCAATCACATCGTTATTTTTTTCATCACGAATTAACTGTACTTCATTATGTTTAATGTTCCACCAATAGCAACGGAGTAAATAAAAAGTTTCATCTGTTAGCGCATCACCTTTAGGATTAACTAATCGTGCGCAACTTTTATCTTCATCATAGTCAAAACCATGGGCAGTCATATAGTCATAAAGCGCTTTGGAGACAATTAAGAAATTACTGTAACTCAGTAAATCAAATGAAATACTCTTGACCCGCTTTAAACAAATCACCAGTTCTTTAGGCATTGATGCCACGGTCTTGATAGGTGTACCTCCAACCCATGGAAAAACAAAGTCAGGATGGGTGTTTTTAGAATTGAAGACCTCAGAAATACCGATATCCCCCGAAGAGCTCAAGGGGATATTTAAGTCTTTCGCCTCATCTACCTTTTCAAGTGGGATGCCCCATATAAACAATTCTTTTGACATACTACTTACCCTCTATGACAATCTAACTGGCGATCCGACGCCTTTATGTGAGCTTGAAAGCCTATCTCTTAGCTCATCCTGCAAGTTTTGAATTGCATCCCTAGCTAAACCTTTTGCCTTATCCTCACACATACCTCCTTGTAAATTTCTTTCATAATCATTTTTAATTTGTTCTACTCTTCTATCAACTCTCGCATTGTATTTGTTATGAGAACCCCTATGAAAAAGTGCTCTCTGACTCTTTATAGCATCCTGTTGACTTGAGGGCATATACAAACCATTCCTCCACCCATCTTTTCCAAACTCTCTACCTTTCATACCTATTTCATTAAAAAATTTTCGATGTTTCTTCCATACTTGCTGAGGTATTAAATGATGTGTTTGCCAAACATTGCGCCAAGTCCCTAGCGGTCTAAATATATCAACTGCTTCCATTGCTTTACGTAACCGCCATCCACTCCACCCCCACGGATCCACCCACTCCACCGGGTTCGGGGCGTATTGGTCGCTTAACTCACCCTTGCAACTACTCTTAAGCACTGTCAGACGAGTGGCACTATCGTATTAGAAAATTAATCCTATACATTCAAATTTATTGTTTTTTATAGAGGATAGAGGATGGCTAAGCCATTCATTTTAATAGCAACACACATCCCCATTTTAATATCAACCATACTATAACAATTTGAATAAAATCAAATCACAACACTAATGATCCATAGTGCCACAATTGGAAATAACCCTATTGTTGATGTACAACTGATGTGTATAGTTCAATTAAAATAATCGAACAATCTAAGGTTATATATTATTTGTAGAAGTTCAGACTTCATCTGACAGTTCCCCGTTTGACAAGCGGTGTCTGTCAGATTAGATTTAGCTCATGCTTTTTGCTGTTCCAAATCTGTTTACCATCAATCAATGTTTCTATGGGTGTTCGCCCACAGCACATCTTTCCTTGATGASTKMGTTCATTATTATAGAAATCTAAGCCATTCGTCTAGGTTCTTTTGCAAACTATCTAATCTAGTCA
>NZ_AYSV01000052.1 GCF_000506865.1 Pelistega indica | reverse complement strand
WSAKTGGATAATTCGCTTGACAGACACCGTTATAGACTTGAATTCAATTATTGTTCAATGACGATATATACTCCTTTAACTCTTCTAAGTCTTTGAAATTCTTGAACTCAATATTAATTAGATTTTGCTCTAATTGCTGAATAAGGTCCTCCGCAAGTTCTAAAGAAGTTACTTCTTTACCAAACATATGTTGGTCAAAATTTACCCCTACAATTACACCATCAAAAAACATGCCTAAGCACCAATTCTCTATGAACTCTTCCAAGGGAATAACCTTAAGCTTAAAGTTTTTCCAACCCTCTTTTTTGTGATAACTAGCCAATGCTTCTGAAGACCAAACACATAAGACAGGAGCTTCATTACCCTCTTCAATCTAAAAAATGTAATGAGGTACTCAAGGCACTTTCACCCTCACCCATAAGAGTAAAAACCCTTTTTGATTGAGCCACCGATTCAATAAAACTTATATATTGACCAGCAATATCGATCGCATTTTTTAGCATAAGATCACCTTTCCTATCATTAATTACATCTGACATTTCCTCCCCCTTCTTGACGAGACTTGATAATTTCATCTCTACTTTTACCCCCTGCCTTTCCAGAACCTTCACGTGGTTGTAAACCACCACCCTTATCAAATCTATGTTGAATCTTATGATTTCTTTTGAAATTTAAATCAGTGTATGTGTAATCAAAACCTTTCGCATTTTCATATCCTCGCCAATGCGCCAAATCATATCCTGGTGGCACTCTAATCCTCTTTTTAGTTCCCTTTATTCTATTTAACTCCTGTTGAATCCAACCTCTAATATGCTTTGGAGCTTTAACATCATTTAGTAAAGCTCTTAATCTCTGTTGCTTACCTGCTGTACTACGGCGCCACCCCCACGGATCGACCCACTCTACTGGGTTCGGCGCATACTGGTACACATTTATCCCTCCCATCAAGCCGATCGGGTCTTGGCTGATACTGAGTCCCTGA
>NZ_AYSV01000051.1 GCF_000506865.1 Pelistega indica | reverse complement strand
GTAATTTTACGAACATTAGCAGAAAGTCAAAATAAAAATCCACCAGGAAAAAGATACAGCAATACTTAGTCAAGACAATGCATGGTAACGCAACACATACTTTGCACATTCTCGAAGAGCTTAATAAGTCTAGGGTATATTGTTAATACTCAAGGTCAACGCTCAGAGCGATGGGTATTAGCAAGTAGCTTAGAAAAAGACTTACATTCTCTCAGTGATTTATTTTTACTCAATCCAGAAATTGCTGAATCCATGGGAGATGAAAAAATTCGTATCGCTATGAGCAAATTGCTACTAAAAGAAGATGTTCATATCACCGATATTTTATAGATTTATTGAATTGATAATATTGGTTGACAAAAGATTTTGATAGAATGTAACCGTTGTTTGGCAGTTTTAATAAACGCTGATTAACTGAAATATTTTAAAGACACCATATAGTCGGAGTTTTAGGCATGTTAAAAGTAAGTGAAATTTACGCGTAAAAGGTAAAGTACTTTACACCATTAGCCCAGATGAAAGTATTGAAATCGCCATTCAAACGATGAGCGAACAAGACATTGGTTCACTAGTGGTAATTGAACATGGTGAATTGGCCGGTATGCTTACTTTCCGAGAAATCATGCGCCATCTTAATAAGAAAAAGACTGATTTTTTTAATTCCACTGTACGCAGTATCATGGACACTTATACAGTCAGCGTCACACCGAATACCGAGGCAACTGAGGTACAGCGTCTAATGCTAGAGCATCATGCACGTTATGTCCCTGTGGTTGATGGTCCTACATTACTAGGCGTTATTTCATTTTACGATATGGCTAAAGCATTAATTGAGCTTGAACAATTTGAAAATAGTATGCTCAAAGCTTATATTAAACATTGGCCAGATGATGTTAATGAGGCAGATGAATAACTTTTTCAAGTCATATCTAGTTAGTCACTACGCCTATCATTCTTAGCGTGTAGACTACTTACTAATAGTGCAATTCTTATTAAAAAAGCAGGCATTCTATAAATAATGAATGTCTCAGACTGTTGGTAAAGTTATACTTTCGGCGTGCAGGTTTTTATGATGAATTCTAATAGATTGATTTTTTTGTAATTTTACATAAAAACCTGCACGTCAAAATCAACTATAAAAGTTTGTCAACAATCTGAGGCATTCTATAAATAATGAATGCCTGCTTTTATTATTTTAGACAGTTAATACTGATTATCTATTTCTTAACAGCTTCGACCTGAAGAGTAACCTCCACCGTCGGTGTAATCGCACCTTTTAGAAAGTCCATACCAAATTGATGACGATCTAAAGTAGTTTTAAAATCACCACCACAAACTTCTTTTTTGAGTTTAGGACTATCATAACAGTTGTAATTTTAGTAGCCCTCAAACACCACAGGACTTGAGCTTTTG
>NZ_AYSV01000050.1 GCF_000506865.1 Pelistega indica | reverse complement strand
TCAGTTTMASCGAACTGTCAGGGAGGAGCTTTTAAATATGTTATATCTTTGACTCATTGGAGCAAGCTGAGTTGCTAGTCACCCAATGGCAATGGCAGTATAATAACGTACGGCCTAACATGGCTATAGGAGGTGTACCCCCGCGACTTAAAGCGGCTTAAAATCCATATCATTCCACTAAAAGGTGTTCCTAAAAATGGGGGTCATACATATCCTTTGGAATATCTTTCTGTGCATATAAAGAAAACCATGATGAAATCTGTAAATCTGTTAAACCAACTTCTGGGGATGAAGGAACATTTGGCAACGAATTTATCCGTTTTTTGACGTAACCACTAACGGTTTAATAGTTCCAGCCTCAATATGCTGTATTAGTGGTGGCGTTGTAAACAAAAAATCAATATTTCCAGCTAATAAATCTGTTAACGCAGGACCAGCAATACTTACTGTCTTAATACCTGCAATATAATTTAACATTTCTGCGCTAACATGATGTAGAGATCCATTTCCACTAGAACCATAGTTTAATTTGCCTGGATTTTTTTCGCATAATCAATTAATTCTTGCATAGATTTTACTGGTAAATCTTTTTTTACAACTAAAATTTGTGGAGCAGAAACAATTTGAGCAATAGGCGTGAAATCTTTTATAGGATCCCAAGTTACTTTCATAAAATGAGGAGTAATTATATGGAAACCTGAATATTGCATTAGTAATGTATAACCATCTGGTTTAGAGCGTAAAAGTTGTTGAACAGCAATATTTCCTGATGCGCCTGCTTTATTCTCTACCACAACAGCTTGTCCTAATGCTTTACTCAATGTGTAACCATCCCCTAAATTAAGACAACAAGAAAGTAGAACTTTTTTGAACGTTACCGTAAACTTATTTCAAAGGAGTTTTACCATGAGTAAACGTACTAGCGAAAGCCAAATTATCAACATTCTTAAACAAGCCGAGGCAGGCACCCTGTTCAAGAGTTATGCCGTCAACATGGCATTCTTCTGCCACATTCTACAATGGCGAGAACGTTATGGAT
>NZ_AYSV01000049.1 GCF_000506865.1 Pelistega indica | reverse complement strand
ACACTAGGTCTCTTCCCCACTGCCTTGGCTTCGGCCTCCCCACACCACCTCTTGGGATTGGTTCAGCAATAGTTGCGGCGTGCCTATCTGGTCACACACATAGTGATATAGTTTAGGGGGTAGAGGTTAGGTCCTCTCTCGACTCACTCTAACTTGTTAGCCACATCGAGCTAATTTTTGCAAGCTTGCGACACATTTTTTAACTGCTCCGCTAAATTGAGCAATCCTGCTTTATGTTTAATCACATTATTGGCAGTATGTAACATGAGAGTTTCCTTTTTGTTTGTTTAAAAGATTTTCACCTCTTATTCAAACGGGAAACTCTCTTTTTTGCAACTCATTTGTCTGATTTACTCTAAACCTCTACAAATTATGCCCCTAGTTCAAGAAAATCAATAAAATACTCTTTAAATGACGTAAATAATTTTTGAGGTCGTTCACAAATCATTTGCCCCAAATCATTATATTGAATGTCTACCCCATATACTGCTGAATCTTCTAACTCTTGAGTTTTCGAAATTTTATATAACATTAAATACTCACCAACCTCATAGCTTATAACTATAAACTCCTCGGAAAGATTGCTCTCCACCCTCATTTCTGTAGTTACGTCTATAACTGGGTAAAATAAGCTAGTCTCATCTTTTGCAACTCCCAAAATATTCGTATCTCCAATGTTGCACATCCCGCATTCAGATAAAAATTTTTTATACTGCCTAGGTAACATTACATTTAATTTTTTTTCAATATGTAGAATCTCTTGTGTACTTGCTCCTTGCCAATGCTCAAACTCTTCTTTTTGATTTAGACGTTCAATATAACTCATTGTGGAATCTCCTCAAAACAAGTTTCAAATGATTTTGCTCTCTCTTTCCAATATTGTCTACGGAATTTCTCATAGCTTTGACGTTGAACTTTATCATTGCTAAAACTTCTTCCTTTTTCTATCAAGCCATGTAACGGGTTATAGTATCTTTTATGAGTGTATGACCCCCATTTTTAGGAACACCTTTTAGTGGAATGATATGGATTTTAAGCCGCTTTAAGTCGCGGGGGTACACCTCCTATAGCCATGTTAGGCCGTACGTTATTATACTGCCATTGCCATTGGGTGACTAGCAACTCAGCTTGCTCCAATGAGTCAAAGATATACATATTTAAAAGCTCCTCCCTGACAGTTCGGTTAAATCGCTCAATATAGGCATTTTGATAGGGCTTGCCGGGCTGAATGTAGTTCAGACGAATGCCTTGACTTTCAGTCCATGAGATCAGTCGTTCTGAGATATACTCACTGA
>NZ_AYSV01000048.1 GCF_000506865.1 Pelistega indica | reverse complement strand
TCAGCACCCAACAGGGTTGTCATCTATCTTAATGCCCATGCCAATCACCTCAAACTGAGGCGACTGGATATATTCTTGGGTGGTCATTTTTGATCAATGAGTAGTCTCTGTCGTAATAGGTCTCAAAATCTAATACGACAATTTTCGTATTGTTGATAGTGGTCATCTTTACGCTGCCTGTTGTTGTGAGGTTTCAATAATGACGTGCGTTAGCAGCTTCGTTAATCGGTAGGCTTCCGCCGTCGTTAGGTTTAGCCCTGTGGCACTGTTGTCACCTCTGACAATGGCGATGTCAATAAGGGCAGTATTACGAGCATTACGTTTAACTCGTATCATGTCGGGGTCTCTATCTGGCGACTTTGGTACGCCTAGCTGATGGCTAGCTGGCACGCTGTCGTATAACACAGGAAGTGCTGACTCCTCGCTTGCTAGTATCGCAAGCGTATCCTGTTCCGTAGCTAGGCTACTA
Source organism: Pelistega indica (assembly GCF_000506865.1). GTDB lineage: Bacteria > Pseudomonadota > Gammaproteobacteria > Burkholderiales > Burkholderiaceae_B > Taylorella > Taylorella indica. The sequence goes on along the minus strand of NZ_AYSV01000048.1, from coordinate 2,071 downwards.
CGCAGGCCGACAGGTAACGAATACCAATTTGGTAGGGTAAACCCGTAGGCGTAAAAGAGGTCGCAAAGCGTCTCATAATGTTCCGTTGGATGGTCCATGTTAATCTCCATACATTGTGTCCATATCTATATAGATTATTTATTGTGTGATTTAAGATTGTAAATAAAGCGATAATGGATGGATAGCTAGATGCTTCCCATCAGTACTTCTAGAATACACAACAATATCATCTGCCCAAGTTGGCGTAATGCCTTGTATTAAGCGTATGATGGTTGGCATAATCGTTTGTGTCTGTCTTAATAAGTCATTAACACAGGTGGCATCAAACGTAAACTTTAGTTGCAGTGTTTTCATTTTCGTCCTCTATTCTTCGCTACGCTCAGCACTCGTAAATTAGACCTAGCATTAGTGCCACCCCGTGATAAGGGGCGTTTATGGTCGATATCTTTGCCCTCGATGGTATCTTCCCCAAGCTCTTTTGCCATCTTGCGTCTGGCCAGTACTCGTAGGCTTCGGTTGCGACGTTGCTCAGGCTTACTGTGGTACTCACGGTATTCTTTTTTATAGTCTCTAGGCATACTGTACTCGCTCTCTCGAAGCAATAAAGTTGTCTAGTGCTTGTTGCGTCCATCGCACATTGCGATGACCGAAGCGAAGCGGTGGCTCTAACTCACCTTTACGTACCCAATGGAGAATGGTGCTACGGGTTACCCCGAAGATTCTCTCTAAATCTTGGTATGAGTAATATATTGGTAAGGTACTATTAGTAGCGCCTTGTGTGGTTGTGTTCATTTGATGTCCTTTTTATGTGATATAAGATTAATTGTGATGTTAATGTGCACATTATACACACAAAAAAAGTTGCGTAGGTAAGTTACGCAACCTATGATTAAAAATTATTTTGCATGCCGTGCTTTTTTGACTGCCCTATTGATATGCAACGTGCACTTAGGGCACATCATAAAGTGGGAGTTCTCTATAGTGGTTTGTGTAGTGGCAAAGTGGTTGCCACAGGCACATAAGGCTTCCCATCTATGGGCGCCTAGATATTTCATCAGTGTGATGCCATCTATAGTAGCACCGACAACAAATTTAGTGCTCTTACGAATAGGTGCACGTCCCTTACAGGCAAGGCATGCTGTCGCTCTACCGTTTTTGAGGTAAGCTCCTCGCACATCTCGAGTGCCGCCACAAGTGCAACGACAACGCCAATGGTTTTGCCCTAAGTACGACTCGGCTGTAAGCTGCCCGAAGCGTTGACCTGTAAGGTCTTCGTGAGGTCTAGTCATCCTTATTGGCTAACTGTAATTGTAGTTCAACAAGGGCACGTCGCAACTGTTCATTCTCTTTGCGAAGCTCGTCTCGACTGCGCATATCTTCGATAATGCTAGTCTTAAATTTGTTACGCTCATTGAGAATACGTTGGATGGCTTGTTCAGCTTCATCTCTATAGAGAATGAGGTGATGGCCCTTAGAGTAGGGTACCATTGTAAGTAAACTAACGTTATACATATTGCCAATATGCTCAGCGGCGGCAGTGTCGATACGCAACCCTGATAATCGGTTAAACTCACTCAGGGTCATCCCCTCGATAAATGGGCGAGGCTCCCATTTTTTGTTCTCCATAGATATCTCCATACGTCGTAATGTTAAAGTATATACTAAACTATCAGTATTGTGTGATTATTGACTACTTGCGTCTACTAGCAGGGTGCCGTATTTGCCGTCCTCAACGATATTGAAGTCAACTATCTGCGTATTGATAAACGTATCCTCGCTAACGATACCATCATAAAAGTCAAGATAAAGCTTGTTATCTTCCCCTGCATGGAAATACATCCAACACTCGTTATTTTTCTCATAAAACATTCCCGATACCCCTATGGAACTGTCAGGGATACCTGCCATCGAAAAGAATATATTGTACATCGCTTGCCCAAGTGCCCCTAGGTAGGGGCTTTGTGTAGAGCAAGGGTAAATAACTTCAGGCAGTTCGGGAACGTCTCGTTGTTCCTCATAGCTCATACTGTGCCCTCCTTGTGTAGTAAATGGGTATCTAAAAAAGTGCTGA
>NZ_AYSV01000047.1 GCF_000506865.1 Pelistega indica | reverse complement strand
ATACCACCGCCAGCTTTGAGTACTCTTATCCTAACTCAAGGCGTTGTCAGGATTGTTGTCTTATTTTTTGGCGTGCCTTTACATTCTATACCGAAAAAGTGACCATCTTTACATACAACAAAATCAGGCACACCACTGCGACCATAGCCATGTGTTGCTGGCATAAACCAATATGCACCGATTTCGTTAAAAAACGCTTTGAGGTCACGTTTCACACGGGCTTCATCTGTCATCTTTGCCATAATTAACTCCTTAACATGAAACCTAGCCAAGCGACAAAATTGGTAATAAGCATTGCGAAGAGCAAACTCCATACCACTACGCATCTAAAGATACGTTCAATTTCATCAGTGTTGAGTTTTCGCTTTTCATGAGTGAGATATATATTGTAAAGAAAGTCATGTCGCAGCATATACATAATAATCAGTACACATACCCACTGAAGCAATTCCATCATTTGTTCCTCCCATTATGTGGGCAACTAAAAACATCACACCATTGACGACACAAGCCGCCAGGTTTAGGTTTAAACTCACCACGCTCAATTACCGCTTCATAAAACTTAATCTCTTTCTCTAATCCTTCGTAGGTTACGGTTTCGCGTGATGTCTTGAACGAAAATAATTTGTTGATATGTGGAAAAAACAGTGCAGCATTAACTGTCTGTATAGTTGGGTAATTAGCATACAGACATTTGGTAAGTATAGAAAGCTGTAGCGTATCCTCCTTATACTTACCAGTTTTTAAATCACCAATAAAGGCATGCGAACCTTTTATGGTAATGACGTCCGCAATGCCGCCTATATACCTATCTTTCCACTCGCAAGGATTCCCTTGCTTATCAATAGCCAATTTAGTTTCTGACGACACTTTACCTGGGAAGTTTTTAAACTTATCGACATATGGTTGTAAATAAGAAAACTCCGCAGGCAGTGCCGCATCTTGTACTAAGCTGTCCTCCATTGCCTTATGCAGTCTTGTTCCGTGTATTGTCGCTGGGGTATCCTTGAACTGGACTTCCTTTGTCAAATATTTAGCTTCAAACTGCCTAGGGCAAGTTATCATAGTCGATAACGTAGTAGGGGATATAGGTATAAATTTAGTCATATCAATCCACAATAGAAAACATTCCGTCCTCTCGTCGTTTTGCGATATCTTTTTGTTTATCACGAACTGGCTTGAGGGTTTCCAATAAATCGTTTAATACGGCTGCTTGTGTTGGTAAATGTTTTTTGACTTCCGTCATAGTCACCTCAGCGCCTTCGGGAACATCTTTAAATGTTAAGTACTTTTCCCATCCATAATATACAGGATAGTAGGTTGGTGTAACATGCGTCACAATCTTAGGTAACATAACATTGGCCATGCGTAAGGCTCTTGCTGATGGGTGTCCTTTGATCTTATGAATGGTGATTGAGTCGTCAATCTCAGGCAAGAACTGCCCTTCATCAACGATGCCTGCTGGTGTCAGCATCCATTTACGTCGCAGTTTATAGTCAGCCATAAACGCACCACCCATTAGCCTATTCACTATTTCGGCTAGCGTATTACGTTCAGCTACTAACTTCCTCATTGATTCCTCAAGGTTATTCGTGTTTGCCAATAACTGAGTAATGGTGGCTCTTAATTTTTCTGGTGTTGCATCTGTTATATCAATAAGCATGATAAGTCCTTTTAGTGGTTATTTCTCTATATAGCATACTGTTTGATTAGAGCCAATGTCTCTTCTAAGTCTAGCTTAGTAAAATAGTGGGCCATTGATACAGTAGCGATAGCCGTTAGTTGCTCGTCAAAAAGCTCGCCTTCTTCGACACCGATAATGGTATCTACATCAACGTAGGCTCTAACTAACCCATCATTGTGTGGGGCAATGGCGAAGCATGGCATAAAGGAGCCTGTATCTACAGGTATGTCCTCCTTATCCTTAGGGGTATCGTCAGAGGTATCGTCAGGTTCCCCTACTAGGGAGGATAAGCGGTCATCAAGGGTTTTGACGACTGGCATAATTGCATCTACTTCAGACACCGCTTCAGCTCWGA
>NZ_AYSV01000046.1 GCF_000506865.1 Pelistega indica | reverse complement strand
ATAACGTTCTTCGCCATTTGTAGAATGTGGCAGAAGAAATGCCATTGTTGACGGCATAACTCTTTGAACAGGGGTGCCTGCCTCGGCTTGTTTAAGAATGTTGATAATTTGGCTTTCGCTAGTACGTTTACTCATGGTAAAACTCCTTTGAAATAAGTTTACGGTAACGTTCAAAAAAGTTCTACTTTCTTGTTGTCTTAATTTAGGGGATGGTTACATTATCAATAAGCTTGGTTATAGTAAACATAGAAATATTATTTTTAATTTGAATATCAGTTCTTTTTGGAGGATTTCTATATGAAATTTCTAGTTTTAACGAATCCTTATGATTCAGAGATGGAACATGATAATAAATAATATATCTACTAACAGTATCCGTATCTTTTTTTAGATTTATGTTTTGAATAGAAATATCCAAACTGTTAGCATTTTTTATTCTATTAATCAGATTTATTTTCTTTGGAGAATCAAAATCCAAATCTTCTGAAAATCTATTTAGATTGTAACCTAAATAAAGAGCAGTCCCTCGGTAATCACCCCATTTTTAATAGCAGTTGGCAGTAGAATTATTTAATGTATGTTGATGTAATTTTTGCCTCGGTGTGATGCCACCTAATGCCATGTTGGGGCGTTCGTTATTGTAAGTCCAGAGCCAAGCAGTCGCTCCGTGCTGAACTTCTTCTAAACTCTCGAAGAGATTCTGGGTTAACCAGTCATAACGTACCGTCCGATTATAGCGCTCGACATACGCGTTTTGTTGTGGATTACCGGGCTGAGTGTGAATCAACGTGATATGCCGCTTAGCTGCCCACTCTAGGAGTGTTTTACTAATGTATTCCGGCCCATTATCACACCGTAAGCACGCAGGCTTGCCTCGCCACTCGATGATTTGATCCAGCACTCTCGTGACTCGCTCTGCAGGCAAAGAGAAGTCCACCTCTATGCCCAAACCCTCACGGTTAAAGTCATCAATCACGTTAAAGAGACGCAAGCAGCGACCGTCAGCCAGTTGGTCATGCATAAAGTCCATTGACCATACTTGGTTGATCGCAGTGGTTGCACCGAGCGCCTCAGGACGCTCACGTATAATTCGTTTCTTAGGTTTGATATGCAAGTTTAACTCGAGCTCGCGGTAGATTCGATAGACTCGTTTGTGGTTCCATTTAAAGCCCTTAATATTACGTAAATACAGGAAACATAGGCCAAAGCCCCAGTTACGTTGAGCGGTGGTTAATCGAATCAACCAGTCAGCAATGACCTCATTCTCACCGGCTTGTCTAGGCTGGTAGTAATAGCAGCTTTGGCTGATGCTAAATACCTCGCATGCCACTCGTATACTCGCTCTAAATTGCGTGACCGCGCGTTGCGCCATCTCTTTGCGTCGAGATGGCGTTACCACTTTTTTTCAATCGCCTCGCGAGCAATCTCAGCCTTTAGACGTTCTTCGGCATACATCTTTTTAAGGCGCTGATTCTCCGCTTCAAGCTCTTTAAGGCGAGACATCATGGAGCATCCATGCCACCGTATTTAGCACGCCACTTGTAGAAAGTAGCGCTGCTCATGCCATGCTCTCGGCAGAGCTCTGGCACTGGTGTACCAGCTTCGGCTTGTTTAAGAATGGCCATGTTTTGGCTGTCGGTATATCGTGATCTTTTCATTGAATTTCCTTTATAAGAAATTCTACTTCTAATTGCTATGGTTTTGTGGGAGGATTACCGTTGCTGAAGATAGTTTGGACGGCTAATCATAAATTTTTATGGATATAATCTAAATTATTTATTATTTTAAAGTTTTATTTTGGTTATAACCATAAATATTTTATATTTTTTAAATTTTTTTTGATTGTATCCTAAAAAAATAACTAATACGGTTACTCATACCGTTATTATTAGCGATCGAATAAAAGACAACTTTACGGTCTACACGAAAGAACCAGCACTCTTAGTTATTGCTGATCGCACAGATTTAAAAAGCTTTAAATAGCGATCGCAAGGCAGTTTCAAAATCAGCAATTTCTTGAATTTCATCAATAAAAATATAATTTTTCTGACCACTCTTTTTTTTCGTCCATTACAAATGAAGCCAAGTCTTCTGCTGTTCTCATTTCTGAAAATGCTAAGTCTTCCTTATTGATATAAACCAAAGGGGCTTGTGGATAATTCGCTTGAATCTCCTGCATAATTTGAAATAGCAAATAACTTTTGCCTACACGACGTTGCCCTGTAAAGACTTTAATCAGCGATTTGCCAATAAACGGTCGTACACGATCCAGGTAGCGTTTGCGATAAATAAGATCTTTTTTCATTGTGTTACCAATAAATTTATAAATTAAACTTTATCAATTTTTATAAAAGTTTCGATCATACTTGAAACTTTTATATATTAAAAATTAGTTTAAGATATAAATATAAACAACCAATAAAGAAGTAAATATAAACACATCAAGAATTATTTATCAAATTTGTAACCATCCCCTAAATTAAGACAACAAGAAAGTAGAACTTTTTTTGAACGTTACCGTAAACTTATTTCAAAGGAGTTTTACCATGAGTAAACGTACTAGCGAAAGCCAAATTATCAACATTCTTAAACAGAGCCTGAGGCAGGCACCCCTGTTCAAGAGTTATGCCGTCAACATGGCATT
>NZ_AYSV01000045.1 GCF_000506865.1 Pelistega indica | reverse complement strand
AATTTATTTTTATAACTACAATAATTAAGATAGTCATCATGATTACACTTGACGAGATAGAATATGACCATCAAAAAAACATCCAAAATTTTGAAAAGCACGGTATTTATCTAACAGAAGCAGTGAACTTTGATTGGGAAACTGCACTTTGTTGGCCAGATAAACGTATGGACTATTTTGAAATTCGACACCTATGTATCGGATATATACGAGAACGTCTCTATGTCATTATCTATACACATCGTGCAAATAAGTTTCGAGTTATTAGTTTACGAAAAGCCAATAAACGTGAGGAAAAAAAATATGCCACCACTTAAACCTAATCATATTAGTCCAACCGACGAAGAAGACGCTGCCATTACTGCTGCAGCGATGGCTGACCCTGACACATTCCACCCCACAGAGGAAAACCTCGCTCGTTTAAGCCAAATAAAGCCTTATCGTATTCGAGTCCGTGGTCGTCCTATCGGATCAGGACAAAAGCAACAACTCACAGTCCGCTTTGACACGGATGTGGTTACTGCTTTTCGTACGCTAGGAAAGGGTTGGCAAACAAAAATGAACAATGCATTAAAAGACTGGTTATTGCACAATGACCCATCAAAGCTTTAAAAAGAAGATTTCTCTGGATATACCTCTTCTCCCAACTTCAACATCAAACGATTAGCCCAACCAATTATCTTCTAACCCTAAGTTTTTTAGTTCCTGAATTTTCGTGCTTCGCTAAATGAGGATGGACTTTCTATCAATTCGGTGACTAATCGAATGATAGCTTTATCTCACTCGCTATCACTTGCCATTGCTGGATTATCATAGATATACTCACTAATTTCATTGCACCTTGCTAATTGCTCAAATCGTTGAGCATACACTGAGACACAATAAATACAACCATTAATACCGTGAGGCAATCAAGGCAACACCTAATTTCTACTATC
>NZ_AYSV01000044.1 GCF_000506865.1 Pelistega indica | reverse complement strand
GACTGAAATATATCGTCGTGCCTCAGAGCATGGCAAACGTTGCCAAGCAATGATGGGCGCCAAAAATCACTGCGTTATTATGCCTGATGCCGATAAGGTAAGTAGCTCTCAACCAGTTAGTAGGTGCTGCTTTTGGTGCTGCTGGTCAGCGTTGTATGGCAACATCTGTAGCTGTATTTGTCGGTAAATCAAAAGAGTGGATTGATGAATTTGTAGAAAAATCAAAACTACTCAAAGTAAATGTTGGTACAGACCGTAAAGCTGACTTAGGGCCACTCGTTTCACCACAAGCCAAAGAGCGTGTTAAACGTTTAATCCAATCAGGTGTTGAAGAAGGTGCCTCTTTACTATTAGACGGTAGTGACATCACCGTAGAAGGCTATGAGAACGGTAACTTTATTGGTCCAACTATTTTCAACAATGTAAAAGCTGATATGCAAATTTATCGTGAAGAGATTTTTGGACCAGTGCTATGTATCGTTAGCGTTGATACTATTGAAGAAGCTGTTGAATTTATTAATGCCAACCCAAATGGTAACGGTGTGGCCATCTTTACGCAAGACGGAGGTACTGCTCGTTACTTCCAAAATAATGTTGATGTAGGTCAAATTGGTATTAATATCCCTATCCCAGTTCCTGTTGCTTGGTTTAGTTTTACGGGCTCACGTGGATCAAAACTTGGTGTATTAGGACCTAATGGAAAACAAGCAATTGCATTCTGGACACAGACCAAATCCATTACAGCACGTTGGTCTCATCATGAGAGAAGTGTAAACACCACTATTTCAATGAAATAATCACTATATCGTAGTGTACTAAGCAGACCGTAATATTCATTGAGTATTACGGTCTTGTTATGTAGATGGGTGTTTTAAGTCCACTATCACAAACACCCTGAAAAAACATGCACAACAATTTGTGTTTGTCTAGTATGACAGAATAGTTTTGTCCAATAGAACATCACAACCGCTCCCTTTAGCATGAAATCTTTCTCACTAAACCTAGTAGGATTTCATCATGACCTCTCGAAAAAAACCGTCCCCTTCCTCTACTAACTCTACGCCACCATCTCCAGCTGCTACCGTCACATCTGACCCTACAGCACCTCCCKMCTGA
>NZ_AYSV01000043.1 GCF_000506865.1 Pelistega indica | reverse complement strand
TTCAACCAACTTCTTTATAATGTCGATAAATGTAATCCCTCGATACGCCCATAATTTTGCATGCTTGCGACACATTTTTTAATTGCTCTGCTAAATTAAGCAGTCCTGCTTTATGTTTAATCACATTATTGGTAGTATGTAACATGAGAGTTTCCTTTTGTTTGTTTAAAAGATTCGCACCTCTTATTCAAACGGGAAACTCTCTTTTTTGCAACTCATTTGTCAGATTTGGTCTGAACTTCTACATGTTATTTACAACACCCCACTGATTACCCTTTCTCTTTTTTCTATCACTAGCTTGTCCCATTCCTGCTTGTATTCTAACCACTTTCAGCAATTCCTTATCTTCCATTTCTGCCCCCTTTTTTCTAAGAAAAATCTCTACAACTCACCCCTCTACTAAAACAATATATAACATGCTTTTATCAAGCTAAAAAGTAAACTAGTTCTTTCCCTTATAACCTTAGAATCACGTCTTTTACACTCCTTTTCTATATCCTCCTCCTATTCTGCTAAAATAACAAACATCTATTATTCAAATCACCTATACAACTATGCAAAACACAACGCAAACTTCATCTGACGAAATCGACCTATTCGAGCTTTTTTCTACCCTATGGAAACAGAAGCTGTTGATTATTGCTGTCACTTTATTAAGCATTATCCTAGCAGCTATTTACGCCTTCACAGCAAAAGAAGAGTGGACGAGTAAAGCTCAAATTATGGTACCTAAGGCTGTTCAACTAGGCTCTTATTTAGAGGCGGAGCGTCGCTATTATCGTTTTAGTGGTTTAGAGTCTGACTTTGATGTTAATGGCGCACTTAATAATTCTTTTCGACTTTTCTTACTAGAGCTACAGTCTAGCGACAATAAACAAAAATTCTTAAAAAATTCTGCCTATGGACAAAAAATCCTTGCCAATTTAGATGATGAGACTAGCAAAGAAATAGCTATCAATAAACTAGCAGAAAAGAATCTCTCACCGAAACCTCTGAATAAAGACACTAAGGATATATTAGAAGTAACCTTTACGGCAGATACAGCAGGAGATGCACAAAGCACCCTACAACAATATCTAACTCAAGCAAATAGCCTTGCACAAGTAAAGATTTTTGAAAACCTATTTGAGCGGACTCGCGAACGTATTGCCACATTACAACAACTTGCCATCAATACCCAAAAAGATACTGATCAAAACAAAGCCAACTATATTTTGACACTTAAGCAAGCTCTCGCTGCTGCTCAAACAGCCAATATCATGGAGCCTGTAGGACAAACACCGAGTGCCAATTTATTGCTTGACTTCACAAACAACAGTGCATTATTTATGTTAGGAACCAAATATTTACAAGCACAATTAACCGCATGGGAAAATAATCCTACCATTTATCCAGCCGCTTATTATCGCTATTTACAAAATATCGACGGACTCAAGCCAATCCTAAACATTAAACCTACTGGTGTAGCCTTTGACTATCTACAAACACCGTCATTACCGCTCACCAAAGATAAGCCTCGCAAAGCATTAATTCTTGTTGCAGGTGCGTTAGTGGGGGTTATTTTAGGCTGTCTATTTGTCTTACTGCAACAAGCCATTCGCTCTCGTCGTCAAACGAACTAGTTAGTATTGACCAGAGACAAATTAAAAAACCGTTAATCTATTTGATTAACGGTTTTTTTAAGGACGAAAGAGCAAAAGCCTCCTTCAATACTACACACTCTGCTGTTTGAAGTCTATTCAATACTTAAGCCATGATATTTTTGACCTAAGGCAATATTCGCCTTAAAGAAACCCTCTTTACTCCCACAGTCATAACGAATTCCCTCATAGTTATAACCAAACACAGGGCGAGTTTTTAACATTGAGGCAATACCGTCAGTCAATTGAATCTCACCACCTGCCCCACGACCAATATGGCGTAAATGCTCAAAGATTTCTGGCTCTAATATATAACGCCCTACGACAGCATTACGTGACGGCGCTTGCTCTGGATTGGGTTTCTCTACAATACTCTCTACCCTCATCGTCCGCTCCGCACAAGATTTACCTGCAATAATCCCATACTTTTTGGTATCCTCTAAAGGAACCTCTTGTGTGCCTAATACACTCCCACCTTGAGCATGGGCAACTTGAATCAACTGTTGCGTCACAGAAACATCCGCATCAATCAAATCATCTGCTAATAAAACGGCAAAAGGCTCATTGCCAACTACTGGCTCTGCACAGAGAACCGCATGCCCTAACCCCAATGGAGCAAATTGTCGAAGAAAAATACAATTCACATTATCAGGTAATATCCCACGAACAATATTCAATAACTCCGTTTTACCTTTATGCTCCAGTTCAGCTTCAAGTTCTGGCAAACGATCAAAATGGTCTTCAATCGCTCTCTTATTACGACCAGTAATAAAAATCAAGTCTGTAATTCCTGCTTTTACAGCTTCCTCTACGGCATATTGGATTAATGGCTTATCCACCACAGGTAACATTTCTTTCGGCATTGCTTTAGTAGCAGGTAAAAAACGTGTACCTAAACCAGCAACAGGAAATACCGCTTTATGAATGGGATTCATACTAAAAACCTCAAATAATAGAAATTAACAATTATCAAAACAAAACATCTTTATAATACTTATTATAGTCAATGAGTACACAATCACCTCATTATTTGACAAAATCAATTCTAATTTTTCACAAAGTTTATGGCTCATACTTCCATTACCCCTCTACACCAACTTGACTCTTGGCATCAATTTACTCAAGCTGTTAAATCTGCCCCTTTGAATAAAGAGGCATTACGTTTAGTCAAGTCAGCAGGATTAACCATTGATTTAAGTGCTCAACGTTATTCAAGCAAGTTACAAAGAGCTGTTGCTCAGTTACTAGACGACAGACAGTTCTGTCAACAGCGTCATGCACTGTTCCATGGAGAGATTTGTAATACAACGGAAAACCGTCCTGCTTGGCATACCATGCTACGAGAGCCTCAACCTATCGCTGAAGTAGCCGAGGAAAGAAAACGGGTATTGGAATTTGTGCGTCGTACTGATAGCGATCGTCGTTGGCGAAATATTGTTCACATTGGTATTGGGGGAAGTGATTGGGGTGGGTTCGACTCGCCACTAGTGCCTTTGGTTATGCTAGTACTTGGCGTAATATTCGTTTTGTCTCCAATATTGACGGACATGCCATTGAAGCAGGTCTTGCAGGGCTAGACCCTCATGATACGCTTATCGTTGTGGCAACTAAAACATTTACCACGGCTGAAACACTTGCTAATGCTAATAGAGCAATTGAATGGTTAACCGCAGCGAATATCCATAATCCATTTAACCAAGTAATCGCAGTGACCGCTAAACCAGACTTAGCCGAAAAATGGGGGATTCCAAAGCATCAGATTTTCAAATTCTGGGACTGGGTGGGGGGGCGCTTCTCTCTATGGTCTGCTGTAGGTGTTGCTGCTGGATTAACTGTAGGGTCTGAAGTCTTAGCAGGGTTACAAAGTGGTGCTCATGCAATGGATCAGCATTTTTTACACTCTCCTATTGAAGAAAATGTTCCTATTCAAATGGCAATGGCTGAAATTGCTAATCGTAGTGTTCTTGGCTATGCTTCTCGCAATATTGCCGTCTATGACTCACGCCTTGCCAATCTTATTCCCTATCTCCAACAATTAGAGATGGAGTCCCTTGGTAAATCGGTTGATATCAATGGTCAAGCTATTGATGTACCAACAGGCCCTGTTGTATGGGGAATGCCTGGTACAGATGCACAGCATACTTTCTTCCAATGGCTACATCAAGGGACAGATGGAGCACCAGTTGACTTTATTGTTTGTCAATCAGAAGATCATCATTGGAAAGAACATCACCAGCAATTACTCGCTCACTGCTTAGCACAAAGAGAAGCCCTCTTAAATGGCAAAACAGAAGAAGAAGCCTATCAAGAAAATATCAATGCAGGCATGTCAGAACAACAGGCAAGACTCTTAGCTAAACACCGCAAACAGCCTGGAGGTCGTCCATCTACATTAATTGTGTTGCCCAAATTAACCCCTTTCGCCTTAGGTGCGTTACTCGCCTTATATGAGCATAAAGTTTTTGTGGAAGGGTTAGTTTGGGGGCTAAACCCATTTGACCAATGGGGAGTAGAGTTAGGAAAAGTATTAGCGAGAGGGATTGAACAAGAATTAAAAGGGGCAGCGACAGCTACCCCACATAATAAGTCGACTCAATATTGGATTAATAAATTTAAAACATAGTTATAATCAACGTATTCTTCAAAAGCTTAGAAAATTTTATAAGTAATTCTCAACTTATTTTTCAATAAATATCGTGATAGTTCTAAACTACTCCTAAGAACTTAAAGCAAATTAAAGATAAAACGTCTCTTGTAAGTAAATTAACGAAAATCTTAGCTTTAGTTTGGTCTAATTTTCAAGAGAAAATTACCCATAATAAGTTTTCTGATCAAAAGAATACACACACACGCAACAATAGGAATTAATAAGTTTTGCAAGGATGATCTAGGTAGAAATAGGATATTCAAAAATAGGCTATATTTGATAAATTGAATATCTTTATACCGACTTTTATCAAGATAACCTAACATCGCACCAAACAAAATCATCCCCACCAGTACTCCAAAATCTCCCCATCCGAGTATCTGCTCAAAATCACCAACTAAAGTCCAACCTAGACCCTTACCTTGTGCATACTCCTCAGTATTAACTGTAAAAGCCAAATAATCACCAAAAAACTTAAAAGTCTGCTCTGCACTTCCCAGATTAAATATATCTAACATAAAATTTAGTCCTGGAATAAATACCTGATAACTTAGATAATCTGGGAATGAGTACAGTTTCGATAACTCATAAACGATAAAACTTACGCCTTGTTGATGAAAAAAGCTTCCTAAAAGAGAAGAGAGCGATATATTTGTATTTAAGCCTTCTGATCGGAGCAAAAACAACACTTGAGCCAATATCACCAACAAACAAGCCATCACTGAAAACTTTACTAAACTAATCTTCTTTTTTTTAGTATATAGACTAATACTAAGTAATAGTAAACAAAACAGCATTCCTCTTTGTCCGATGAGAGCTAAAGAAAAAGCTGAGATAAAAAAAGTAAAAAAGAGTAAGCGTTTTTCAAGTCTAGAATAATGGAAAATATAACTATAGCCAAAAACAACGGGCAGTAGTGTTGTCATATACCCAGAGAGTCTATTCAACATACTAGGGTCAACTACTTTCATCTGGTTGTATATATAGAACCCTAAATAACCAGACTCCTTGATATAAGACGACGCCATATATAAATCAAGCATAAAAAGCCCAATATATATACAGACATAGGCCAGAACCCAGAGACTTATTTTTCCATTCGTGCGATCACTGGTCTGTTGAATAACCGTGTTTTTCTTACCAACCAGCAACGCTACAGTGAGTACTAATAAATAACACAAAAAAAATAAAATAAGAATCCTCTAAGAATTGCTCAAGCTCCAACGAAAAATCAATCATATAGTTCGTAAACAAGATTGATTCTAAGGGAATTCCTAAAACATAGGCTACCGTAAGCCCATGCATAAATACAAATGCAGTCAAGAACAACAGTAACGTTAATGAAAAATACCCTTCATAACGATAAACGATACTTACAACAATTGTAAAAATAATAGGTATTAAGTAAATTAGTGCTTCCTCAACTACTATTTGTGTACTGATTAAAAGATAACAAAATCCTATCAATAAATCTATCGCTACTAAGCACGCTAGTACTTGCCTTTTTTTTATCATGAGTATTTTGCTTATGTTATATTTTACGCATTAAATTTCTCAGTTAATGCTAATGCATCTCGCATTGAATCCTCTATTGAACAATATTTCCAATCACCATATCGCCCCATCACAAAAACATTGTGCTTTTGCAATTCTGATTTCAATAGTTGTTTCGTTTCCTCTAATTTGGAATCAACATGCACGTACGCAGGATCCATCATAATGGTTGCATGAGAGAGCAATTCATTATCCTCATCAACAATTCCTAATTTTTTAAGATTGATAAGGGTGAGTTTCAACTGCTCATCAATATCAATCTGTTGATTAGCACTTAAACCGATTTCAACATACATACTCAATTTATCACTATCTAAGATATTGTCATAAAATCCAACTCGATAGAAATTAATGTCTTTACTTGGAATATACGCCCAGTGAATATCTTTAATCGACGATTTTTTGGCAAAACCTAAATTAAAAACTAAAACTTTATTCCAAGAGAGAGTATTAATAAACTCTTTGTATGATGTATTACCTTCAAATAATCCTAAGAACTGGTTTAGCGGTGAGGAATTAATAATGTACTCAAACTTAATTTGACGATTCTTATTTGTTGTCGCTACTTTAGTCTCTAAATTAATTGAAGTTACCTGCTCTCCTAAAATGATTTTATCTCGGTCAATTCCTTCCGATAAAGCATCTACAAAAACCATTGCCCCACGTTTAGGATACATAAACTCTGCATTATAGCTACCACTATAATCATTTTTAAAATTTCTAATGACTTGACCTATATCTGCATAAGGGAAAAATCTTCCCATTGCATCTTGATCTAACATATCCAAGTCACATGCATACAATTTCTCGTTATATGGTTTTAAGAATTTCTCTGTGATAGAAATCCCAAATTTTCCGTATAACATTTGCAGGAAAGACTCAAATACCTCTTTAGACCCTTGTTTCTCTCTAAAATACAAATCATATAAGCAATCTATAAACTCTGATTTTTCCAATTGATGAATATTAGCCTGAAAAGGAAAGTCAATAATAAGACCGTTATAGAAAATTTTTGTACACTTTTTTTTGTAAACTAGCTCATCATCTTTAATCTTATTTTTGAAAAAATTCTTTATCTTATCCGTTGCAAAATGGAAAAAATGCCCAGCATAATCCCAAATATAACCATCCTGATAGATTGTTCGACAAAATCCTCCCGGCTCTTGTGACTTTTCAACAATCAAGTAGTCCTTATCGTTTATAAAATTGGCGAATGTAAGACCAGATACCCCGGCACCAATTACAAGATATTTACATGTCTGCATTAATACTTTCCTTTAAGATAATCTGCTGTCCCTTTATTCATAAGTGCCAAAAATTGCCAGAATGATTTATTCTTCTTATACAAAGCATATTTTTTTATACTAAACACGATGTTGAACGCGTAAGCTTTATAGGCAAATAATTTAGCAAAGGCTGCCCCCTTAGAGTAAATCAGGTGATCATTAAAATCAGTTCCTGAGCTCTCTGCTGGATGAATAACAACAGGGATAGGTGCATACCTCAAATTAAGCCCTTTATCTAAAGCCTCTTTTAAAAAAATAATTTCATCATGTATTCTATAATGACTTCCCAATCCAAATAGCTTATTAAGCCGTAACTGTGCTTTATTGATGGCATCTCTTCTAAACGCTATTTCGATAGAAGCACATTTC
Organism: Pelistega indica; assembly: GCF_000506865.1. GTDB lineage: Bacteria > Pseudomonadota > Gammaproteobacteria > Burkholderiales > Burkholderiaceae_B > Taylorella > Taylorella indica. Next base: position 37,408 of record NZ_AYSV01000043.1, on the reverse strand, counting down.
AAAATACTTCTCCAGCTATGCTTCATGGGAACATCTGGATAACCCATGTTAAATTTATTTCCTTCGGGTGTCTGAATTTGGAAAGTAATGATATCGGCCTCAGGATATTTTGCAAACTCAGCCAAAATTTTCTCTTCATACCCAGGCAAATACTTCACATCATCATCTGCTATCAGGCAGATATCGCCTAGCGCATTATCAATCGCAAGATTCCGACTATTAGAGGAACCACGGTCAGTCGTACTAATCATTTGAATCTTACCAGATGTTTCACGCCCAGAAAAATCAGATTGATTAATTAGCAACACATCAGAAGTAATTCCCTTTTCATCCCAATTAATATCCGAAATCTTTTGCTTATGCATTGTTGCCATTAAAATTTGAAAGCGCATTATTTTTTACCTTTATATTTTAAAAAAAAGTTTCTGCCATTGATGCATAATAATCTCAATATTATAATCCTTAGCACGACTAAATGCTTTTTGCTTTTGCTTCCTTTGTAGTTCTCTACTCTCTAGCAATTCTATTACCGCTGCTGAAAATGCATTTGCATTATCATCTTCAACAAGAACACCACCATTATTTCCTTTTAGAATGTGCTGTAGACCACAAGGTACATTATAAGCAATAACAGGAACTGCTTTTGCTAATGATTCAAGGCAAACCATCGAAAAACCTTCATAATATGAGGCAAGCAAAGTTAGAGAATATCGCCCATAATGATTCTCTAAGTCTTTTAGGGGCTTCTTAATCGTCACATTATCTGTCAACTTTAGTTCTCGAATTTTCAATAACAGTGTTTCTTCTTCACTACCAGAGCCATAAATATCTAAATGTGCATCGCTACACTTATCTACTACGAGCCTCCATGCATCTAACAACCTAGCATGTCCTTTCAAAGGAATAAGGTGGCCAGCACTTACAGCTGTTTTACTATTATTAAATTGAAAAAATTCATCATTCAAAGGGGTACAAACTATAAAGTTCGGAATGATTTCCAGAGGTATTGAATAGTTCAGCAACTTGCTTTCTTCTTGTGTCAGAAAAACCAATACATCAAATTTTTTGGAAAAAAAATGAAATTTCTTTAATCTTAAAAACCATTTAAGCTTCTGAAAGAATGTCTCACTATGCCGATAGCAATAGACAATTTCATTTAAAATTCCATGACATTCACCTACTTTAATACTACTGTCGGTTAACTTTGGAATGATAGCAATATCATCCATCAAAATAGATATACAGTAATCAAAAGCAGTTTCCGATACAATTTGGTTTAATTTAGTCATTAGATAGGCATTAACTTTTCTAAAAGGAATAATTCTTTTAAAAAAACTCAATTGCTCATAGCTAATAGGATAAGGGGCATCCAAATTAATCTGTCTGACTCGTGAGTCTAATTTAAAAAAATTTTCCCTATTCTGTTGTCGATATGTAACAACAGTAACTTCATAGCCACACTCTTGGACATAGTAATTAATTTTATTAACAACTACCCTTTCAATACCTCCAGAGGTATCTAGTCGAGGGATACAATATAATAACTTCACTAGTCACCCTTCCTCATCTGATTATTCTGTCACTTTTTCTTTATAAACGTAAAAATATAGTATCGCAATTAGCACCACACTAGCCAAAATATTAGCAAAGGGAATATATTCTATACCGATTCTAGATACAATGAACAATACAACAAAATAAATTATCGTTGTCACTATTGTTGCATAGCTAACAAGCTTTCCTTTATTAAAATAGACCAAATAGTTCATTAATAGCAAGTAAGGCAACTCCAGCATTGCAACGACTAAAAACAATATTAAATAATACTTAATTCCACTAAATGCTCCCCCTATAATATAGGTTAATAACGTCTCAGGAAACACAAATGCAACTATCATACTTGGTAACGGTACGATAATCATACACCATTTTACTAGTGCTAATAAATCTCTATTACTCATTGTTTTTTGCTTTAGTTTTTCAAATAGAACCGGTGTTAGTGCTGTATTTAATCCAGCTATAACCACTAGAGCAATGGTCGATAACTGATAAGCCACCGAATAAATACCCAAATCTTTTTCTGTATACAAGTTGAAAATGACTATCTTATCCAACTGAGACTTTGTTAGATAGATAATGCCTGTCAAAAACAATGGTAAACCAAAAGACACTACATAAGTAACGCCAATCTTATACTGTCGACTACAAAAAAAAAACTTTTCGATTATTTCTATAAAAGAATAATGCCGTACTAAGTAGCACGACTATAAGAGATGAAAGAGCCATTGACAACAAACGATTTTCTGGCGTTTTACCACTATACTCAAATACGAGTAACGTAATAACCACAGAAAACAAACCAGTCACAATTTGTAACAACGCATAGAGAATAGATTGCCTATCCATCTGAAGTAATGCCATGTGCATCGTAAATATATTTTGTAGCACTGCACACGCTAATATTAAATAGAACTGTTTCTCTAGACCTAGAAAAAAATATAATCCACCAGCAATAAGAACAGAAAACAGTAGTGTATAAATATGACCACTAACAACGATTAAATTAATCGCCCGTTGTCCATACCGATGATAATATCTAGCTAGTGCTTGCCATTGATTCAGACCAAGCAACAATGCCAAAAAGGGAATTATTGATAGATAAAAGGACAATACACCAAAGCCATCTACACTTAAACTCCTTGTTAGATAAGGAATCAACAAAAAGGGAATGGCCTTAGCTACAATTTCACCAAAAATATAGATTAAGCTATTTTTCATTATTAATTTTGTTAAATTACGCCCTCTTTCGTATCCCTTGGACAATATAGCAAATTAGAAAAATAAACGATTTATGGTAACTTAATTTCAAATAGTTCCTATATATCTTCCATTGCCATGTAATCATTTTGAATTTACTAGAAGACAACGAATTCTTACGAACTAGGTAAAAGCATTTTACACTGTTTCCTGGTACACAAAAGGCTACGATATTTTTTCTTAATATCTCTAACCAGAACACATAATCTTCATGACCAATTTTTTGGAACCGGGTATCACCAATAGCCGTTCTAGTAACCATAGCTGTTAAATTACCAATATAATTACTCTTAAGTAAATCATTAAATGTCAATTTTGCAGGAGGATTTACGATTGACAATTGATTCCCTGTATATTCTTGAATTCTTACATATGGCATATAAGACAAGGCAACATTATTGGTTTGCATAAAAGCTAACTGATCTGTTAACTTATCCTCGCCCCACCAATCATCTGCATCTAAAAAGCATACATACTCTCCGCTAGCTTCCTTAATCCCTCTATTTCTAGCAGCTGCAACACCAGCATTCTTCTCTTGATTGAATAAAAAAAATCGAGAATCTGCTAAGCAGAACCTTTCCGCTACCTCTATTGTCTTATCAGTGGAGCAATCATTAACAATCAATACCTCAACATTTTTGTGCTGTTGTCTTTGGATTGATAGTAAGGTTTTCTCAAGAGTTTTTTCCGCATTGTAAGCAGGGACTATTATACTGACTACTATATCATTCATATCTTGATTTTACTCTGCGCTAATTATCTTGCACCAAAACCCGTTAACATTGTCTTAATGGTCTTAAATACAATCAGAACATCCAGCCATAGAGAAAAGTGTTTAATATAATAAAAATCAAATTCTACTTTTATTTGGGTATCCTCAACATCAGCAGTATATCCCTGCATAACTTGAGCCCACCCTGAAATACCTGGTCGCACAATATGACGATAATTATAAAAAGGAATACTCTTCTCGAATTGATCGACGAACACTTTTTGTTCGGGACGCGGACCAATCAAACTCATATCCCCTTTTAGTACATTAAAAAACTGGGGCAACTCATCAATTCGAGTCTTTCTAATAAACTTACCCACTCTAGTTACTCGCATATCACTAGCGGAGGCAAATTTGGCACCATCTTTCTCAGAATCATGAGCCATGCTACGGAACTTATAGATATTAAACTCTTTCCCACCTTTACCAACTCGCTTTTGAATAAATAAAGCACCTCCTTTACTCTCAAGCTTAATGATAATAGCCGTAATCAGCATAATAGGCAACACAATCGGCATAACAAATAGAACAGCAACGACATCTATAAACCTTTTAATTAAAGAGTATACGGGCGATGGTAATAATGATCCCAACTGATTCTCATACATATGTCGAATACGAACACGCCCTGTTAATGACTCTTCTACCTGTTTTGCATTATATACAGGAACTCCAGCCAACACGCAATTAGCAAGGAACTTCTGCCATTCTGGACTTAGTTCTGATGCATACAAATCTGCTACAATCATATTGTAGCGTCGTTTTTCTACTGCTTCTGGATTCTCTATCACAAACCATGTTGCTTGTGTAGTCTCAAGCAAATACAATGCCTTACCGACAGGTACTAATGCTATTTTCGGAATAATCCAACGCCTACCTAAAAAATAACCGACAAACGCATATGCCAGACTGAACAATAGACTTATCATTAGAAAAACAATAGAATAGTCCAACCTAAATATAAAAAATAATACAAACAATACACTATAACAAGATAATATCGCTGAAATAATAAAGCCAGACGAACGATCACCTGGAAATTTTAATAGCATTCTCAATATAATGAGTGCCAACGCATTACTGACTATAACACCCAGAAAAGAATTCAATTGCGTATCTTTTGGTACAACAAAAAAATAACTTCCCCACATAAGGAACGCAGGAAATACCGCTGACACTAATGTCATAATAATGATTTGCGTTGTAGTACTAAAAAACAAACGCTCGTACCATTTTGAATGACGTTTATAAAGGTTAGTATTATTTTTCATAATGATTTCTTAAGTTTTTCCGCATTATACAACACTTTGGCATTAAATTTTTTTAATAATTGTATTATATATTCACTTAAAAACCTTCATGTTTTTTATCATAAAGTACTAGATTTCGCTAAAATAACTAAATTTTTATGGATTAAGACTATGAATATTCTCATCACTGGCGGGGCTGGTTATATTGGCTCACATACTGTCGTTGAACTACTCAATACACAATACCGTGTTTTTATCTTGGACAACTTTTGTAATAGCACGCCTAAATCTTTAGAGGCAGTTAACAAAATTACAAACAAGGATATCACCTTGATTAAAGGAGATATCCGTGACCGTGCATGTCTAGATAAAATCTTTACTCAGCATAGGATTGATGCCGTGATTCATTTTGCTGGCTTAAAAGCTGTAGGTGAGAGTGTACAGAAACCTCTTGAATACTATGATAACAATGTATCTGGTAGTATCACTTTACTTGAAGCTATGCGTGATGCTAGCGTATTTAAACTTGTTTTTAGCTCTTCGGCAACAGTCTATGGAAGTCCAGCAGAAATTCCAATTTCTGAGTCCTGTCCTACGGGCAATCCTACTAACCCTTATGGTATGTCAAAATTAATGGTAGAGCGTATTCTAGAGGATACAGCTCTATCAGACAATCGTTGGTCAATTGCTCGTCTACGTTATTTCAACCCTATAGGTGCACATCCCAGCGGACTCATTGGAGAAAATCCTAATGGCATCCCTAATAATCTCATGCCATTTATTACACAAGTCGCTGTCGGCAAATTAAAAGAACTCGCTGTATTTGGTGACGATTATGATACATATGACGGCACTGGGGTACGAGACTATATCCATGTGGTTGACTTGGCACAAGGACACCTTGCTGCACTCAACTATCTTGATAGCCATAATGGATGCTTTACTTGGAATCTAGGTACAGGTCAAGGTTATTCCGTCCTTGATATGATCAAAGCTTTTGAACAAGTTAATGGGGTAGCCGTACCTTATAAACTCGCCCCTCGCCGTGCAGGTGATATCGCTGAGTGCTGGTCAAACCCAACCAAAGCAGAAAACGAATTACATTGGAAAGCAAAATATACGCTTAACGATATGGTTCGTGATAGTTGGAACTGGCAACAGAAAAATCCTAATGGCTTTGAATAGAGTTTTTTCACAACAATCATTAACATTAATAATGAACTACTATGAATAATACAAGTTTTGCTGATGAGGCAATCGCTTACTTCACTCTAGCAGAAAAATTTTTATCTCTAGTACAAAGCTCTACCCATATGATAGTAACGACAAAAAACTCCTTGTGGATTACGACTACACATGATGCATGTACGCCAGAGGGAGAACAAGAATTCAGAGAGACATATCAATGGACAGACACTGCCATCTCTATACCTATATTATTTAATTTTTATCATGGTATTGAATTACTTTTAAAGGGATACCAACAACTTCTACAAATAATAATAAAAAATAACTTTACACATCATATCAGTACTCTTTTCACTAATATTAAAGAGAAACTATCTGATAATCATAAAATTATCCAATTGCTAACACCTTATATCCATGACATCCCTCAGAACTCTATCATAGATAAATTCCTGCAAGATAATAACTCTACTATTGATAAATGGTATGAGCTCTTGAAATATCCCACAAATAAGAAGAAAAATCATAATCTGTTTTCCCACTTTGAACTCAAATATGGTGGTAATGATGCCCTTCCTTTTTGGAAAGACATAGAATATACGGCGAAGGAACTTATACACACAGCAGTTAATGACTACAACTCTTACACTATTAAAGATTCTTCATAGAATAGCAGTGACGTCATTCTCATTAATATTAGTCACTTTTTGATTAATTCCACCAAAAAATAGGGTTATATAAAAAATAAAATAAACAATCATTTGATGATGCTCTAGGAACACATCTGTCAGACCAAATACCACCCACCCTGCAATCATTAAACACCCTAATATTGAATAGCATCTAATCGAATCATCAGGGTAACCATATTTACGAACAAAAAGAGAAAAAAAGTAAAGATAAAATCCCAAAATAACTATTAACGATGAAAAAATTCCTCTTTTAGACGCCTCATTAAGAATTTCATTGTGAGGATGACGATGTAATACAACAGATCTTGCCTCCTTTTGCTCAACAAACAATTTCATCCTCTCTCTATAACCATCAGTTCCCCACCCAACAAAAGGTTTTTCTTTAATTAAATTAATTGCCAATCGCCACATCTCAAAACGCCCTCCAATAGAAGTAAGTGACGACTTAGCATTAGGCTCATATTTTTCAACCTCTGTAATTGCTTGATGAATCCTTTTTTCAATTCCTATATTAGGTACTAAATAAACAAATCCAACTAATCCTATGGTCACAGTAAATAAGATGCATAAATCTCGCAATATCTTTGAAGAGCTACTAATCAAAAATAAAGAGATAATAGGAATTCCAACTAATGGATAAAGCCACCCTCCTCTAGTTCCAGATAAAATGGAGGCCACTATTCCAAAAATAACACCTAACAGTAGGCCACTCTTAAGTAAATACTTTTTCAAAACAGACGACTCTTTAGGAAAAAATATCAACCCTGCAACACAAAAAAAAGCCACTAACATTCCAATATTACCAAACCGTATTGGATACAATCCTGCTCTTTTATAATAATGCACATCATATACTTGATAAACCGCCAACACCCCCATTGCTATTGCCCCTAAGGCAATACAGACCATCAAAAAGGTTCGATTAACCCTGATATAAGTCATAGCATATACAATAGGAATAGCTAATAGAAATCGAGCTGGCGACTCATAGTCCCTATCCCCATGCCCTCCAAAGAGATTAGCCAGAATGACCACACAGGCATACAACAAGAAAATAACCGCCAGTGGTCGACCTTTGGAAAAATCAATGTCTTTTCTATAACGAATGACTACGTAGATGCTTGTTAAAAGTAACAAGATAATTGCCACGGTATAGCTATCCTTAACTACCATTCCAAAAACGAAGAAGATAAAAATACTTAAATGGACAAAATTAGAGGCCGTAAAAAGCGCTTTTATTCGCATGAGACTCAACTTAGTAAGTTATTGGATGTCGCTATTTCTAAAATACTCAAGACTAATAGGCGACAACACACCTATTTTAAAATTAAGGCTTATTATAGCAATTAGCCTCGGCATTAGATATGCTTCTCTCTAATTTTTTAATTGATTGCCTAATGAACAACTTATTTTGACCAACCTACAACCTAAATAACCATTAGCACTACCACAGCCCTTTTCATGGGGCGTATTTTAAGGGGTGGATATAAAAGTCCTCAGATTACCAATTTACTCGCATTTACGTTTACAATACAGAAACTATCGTCTGGATTTCAAGATTACATTTCTGGACAATACTAGCTTAATTAACACACAGGTTAAGAATGAAATTTCATTTAGAAAACGTTGGAAAAATTACATCAGCTGATATTGAGCTAAAACCATTAACTATCTTTATTGGTCAAAATGGCACTGGCAAAACTTATGCAGCAAGTGCCATTTGGTCTATCGTTCGCTATATTAAAACGCAACCTGTCAATGCTCTTCTATCAAAAAGTACTTATACTCATTACAAAAACATCGTAGATACAGTCTTACAAAACTGGAAAGATTTTAATAAAACCTCTTTTACTTTAGATGCTAAAGACTTAGAAGCATTAGCACAAGATATCCAAAAGACCTTACTCAGCAATGGTAGCGCATTACTAACAAACACTTTTAGTGCTGACTTTTTTCAGCATGCAATATTACAATTTGATATCCCAACATATCAATCATTTAATGTCACCCTATCTTTAAAACCTTCTACACCATTAAATGATACTTATCATGAAGACAAAAAATCTTAACCAAAAAATAAACATCTGTTTTGAAGTGGATAATAAAAACCAAATAAATCAAACACTTCTTATTCCTATCCCCAATGATACGCTAAACAACGCTACTATTTTTAATAAAAATAATGCCATCATTGACAGCTTAACTAACGCAATTCTAAGAAAAATAGTACAACTTGTTGCTTTCCAACAAAACCTGAATTTACTAGAACAAGATGTCTATATTCCGGCTGCACGTACTGGATTAATGTTTGGATTACATGATATCGTTCAAAGCACTCTTGAACGAGATAATGCACAACTAAGCTTTTTATCTAATAAGGAGGTGAGCTCAAACTCATCTAAACTCACGGCACCCATTAAAAAGTTTATCAGTGATCTTAATCGAAGCTCTCGCTTTGGTCTTTGGCATCTTGATTCAGAAGAAACGCCATTAACTAAATTAATGGAAGGTTCCATTAATTTTGATGAAGAAAAATCATCCTTTGAGTTTCGCCCCAAAAATCTCAAATCAACTTTGCCTTTGGCCGCTTCCTCATCATTAGTCACTGAATTAGCCGCATTTGATATTCTCTGTTCTGATGTCATTTTTAATGCCCCAGAGTTTCTTATTTTTGAAGAGCCTGAAGCACATCTACATTTATCAGCACAACGAGATATAGCAAAAATTATTGTTTCTCTTGTTAATCAAGGCACGCATGTTTTATTAACTAGCCATAGTGATACATTCTTGCAGCAACTCAATAACCTCATCTTATTGCATCGACTCAAAGAGACTAATATGCCCTATCAATTAGGCATTAAAGACAATGAAATGATTGATGAGGAAAAGGTAGCTCTGTACGATTTTACTAATCAGGAAGGAAGAACTATGGTTAAAAATATTCCTTGCTCAAAATATGGGTTTATTGCTCCATCACTTAATGAGGTGTTAAAAAGCCTACAACTTGAAACAACTGATATTTTGAATAAAATTGACGAATCTGAGTAGGAGGAAAAATGCAACCATCAGTTGAGTTACTTGAAAATTTGTTTAATTCAGACTTTGTTACTTTTAAGACAGGTGACTTCTATTTTGAAGAAACAAAAGATCAAGGCAAGGGCAAGTGTACTTTTTTCTCCAAAGAGCCTGTTTTATCCATCAAAGCACAAAACAAAGCACCATTAATCTGGTCGCTTAAAAACAGACATTGTGCTGAGGGGGCATTTCTAACATTTCAGGCCCATGGCAATCTCTTACATCTTATTGAAATGAAGAGCACTTTAAGAACAAGAGCATGGAATACCGCCAAAAAACAATTTGAAGGAATGCATTTATCAGCATTAGCGATTATCAAGCTCTTGCAATTAAATGACCCCATCCAAATAAGAGCTTATATTGTATATAGCAGAGATGAAATGAGAGCTCCTGATGTATCAAGCTATGTCATTAATAAACCATTAGTAGGCGAAGTGAATAAGTTCGATGGTCATGACTGGACACACAGTGAAATCGAACTTAATTACAATCAAGAAGCGCAACTTATTAAAATTCAACGAGACCATAACGGTGACGCTGATGCAAGACATATCTCTCTTAACCACTAAATTAGCGGTTACTATACAGTATCAGTTGGCGCTGTAAATTGTAAATTTCAAAAAGTCTACTCCATCCTTTCCTCTCATACCAGCAATTTCTCCCTCAACATGCATTGATTCAGCGTAAAATACTAACATCTACTTAACAGTTACCTCTCTATTTCCCAATGACTCATTTTGTCTCTATTGATGTTGAACTGGCCAATAATAATCTCACCTCTCTTTGTCAGGTGGGTATTGCGATTTTCGAGGAGGATCATATTATTGAAACATGGGAGACGTTAGTTAATCCTGAGGAGTTATTTTCTCCGTTTAATATCAAGATTCATGGCATTACAGCACGTCAAACATATAAAGCCCCAAAAAAATCTGAGCTATCTGAACGCCTAACCCACTATTTAGCGGGGCAGCAAGTAGTCTCTTATGGTTTATTGGATAAACAGGTCATGCGACGTAATTATCCTGATCTTGAAGTCGCTCATTGGTATGATGTCACAACCATCGTGCGTAAGGTCTGGCCTCAATTTTCGAAAGGTGGCTATAGCTTAAATAAAATGGCGGAATTTTTAGGTCTGGAGCAAGAAAAGCATCATAATGCTCTAGAGGATGCCATTATTTGTGGCGAAATTCTCTGCGAAGCTCTTTATGAAGCCGATACGTCATTAACGGTATGGAAATAGAATCTATACTCGCTTGGGCTTGATAATAGAAAAAAGAGCCAGCAGTAGGTAGCCTTGTACTTTCATTAACCTATCAATTAGGCATTATTCATAGTGTAGCAAGGCTCTCTGTCATACCCATGCTAATTAAAATACTGATCTTAATCCTAGGAATACAAGCACCGCAATAATAGCAGCCGATGGCAAGGTCACTACCCATGCTGTCGCAATGGGTTTCATCAATTGCCAATTGGCATTCTTATTCACCATACCAATACCCAGCACGGCACCTACTAAGATATGCGTACTAGATACTGGTAGGCCCAATAAAGACGCCAACATCACCACGGTAGCGGCTGTTAGTTCTGCGGTAAAGCCTGACGCTGGGTGCATCGCGGCTAGGTTTGTTCCTACTGTTTGAATTACTTCTTTACCGATAAACCATAGCCCCACAATCAATGCGATACCAAAAGTAATCATGACAACAGGTGGAATGGCAGCACTAGAAGATATTTCCCCTGTACGGATCACATCCATGATGGCGGCAAAAGGACCAATAGCATTAGCAATATCATTAGCACCATGACTGAATGCAAATCCTGCAGCGGTAAATACTTGCATCCAGCTAAAGATAATAAAAGTCGATTTAGCTAAGTCTTTGTGTTTGAGCGTTCTCGCATAAATATAGGTTGCCATCCACACCAAAGCACCCACCATACCAACAATTAAGAAATTATGTAATACTGTGAGGCCTAATTGAAGATTATTTAATCCCTTAAACAATAGCATGGCAGCAATCATCATAATACCAAGGCTAGAAATTAATGGTACCCAGTGTTGCAATGCCTTGTAAGCATCGAGTGAAACGCGACGCTTCTCTAGAGCATACAACCCTTTATAGTATTCAGACTCTAATTCTATTTCCTCTTCTAAATTATCTCTTTCACTATAGGTTTGTGCATCTCTAGCCATTGCCGAAGCGACCACTACTTGCTCATGAGCTGATAAATTTTCAAATTTAATACGGTGATTTTCTTTATGCTGTTTTTTCTCTCGTTTTAAATCTTTGAGTTGTAAATCAACCTTATCGTTGTAATCTAATACATAAGTTTTGATTTGCTTGAAAAGAATAAACGACATAATGCCACCTAGTGCTGGTGACAACACCCAAGAAATAGCAATTTCACCAATTTTGCTCCATTTCACAATAGATAAACTCGAATAGCCATCTGTCAGCAAAAAGCCTAATGCTAATGAGCTCCCCACAATCCCCCCAATAATGGAATGGGTCGTAGATACGGGCCAACCTTTTTTCGTCGCAAACAACAACCACAATGCCGCCGCGAGTAGCGCAGACATCATGATAAAAATAAAGTCCATTGGCTGGACTTGTAAGACCTGTAAATCAACAATGCCTGAACGAATAGTTTTAGTAACCTCACCACCCGCAATAACAGCACCTGATACCTCAAATACAGCCGCAACACCTAAGGCCTGAGGAACTGTTAATGTACCAGCCCCTACACTCGTCCCAAAAGAGTTAGCTACGTCATTTCCACCAATATTGAATGCCATAAATACGCCAAACAATGTCGCTAAGACAAACAGCGTAGGATGGTTGCCATTGGTATAACCTAAACCCCAGAATAAAAAATAAGCCACCATCCCGATTAGAGTGGCAGCAAAAACAAAACTAACAATGGGGGGTGTTTGTGTGGCTGTAGTCGTTTTCATAAATGAGGTCTTATTGAAACAAGATGTCATATATTTTACTGTATTTATCGCCTTAGCGTTGAAAAATCATTTCGTTTTTAGAGGCTTATTCACTACAAGTTGAATTTTGTTTCTCAATCAATGCGTTTTTCATAATCACCATAAAAATAATCAGAAAAAATATCCCTATTTCCTCGAGCTAAATCCTACGTATTAAAATCTCATTTCAACGTACTACAAATACAACAAATCTCAAAAAATAAAATATCACTTTTTTATGTCTTCATATAAAATCTCATTGCTAAAATCTGAGTAATTTTTATACACAATCCACACTCCTTTTTCAGGGATTTTTATGCTCAAAAATGCACTAAAAGTGTCTTGCATTTATGCTGTTATCAGCACTAGCCTTTTGATAAATTCCGTATTTGCCACCACTATTGATGACGCTAACATAGCTAACACTGCTAACACAGCATCAGATCAAGCTGTTTATGTGAATGATGACAATTTATTAGAGTTTGACGAAACTCTTAGTAATGTTTGTACTCCCGACCAGAGCCCCAATGAAGTCACTATCCTGAGTTATCATGAAATAACATCAGAAGATAAAGCAATTGATACCACCTATGCGGTTTCCCCTGAAAATTTTGCTGCTCAGATGCAATGGTTACATGACAATGGCTATCATTTTGTGAGTATTGATGACGTCATTGCTTATAAAATGCATCATACCCCCCTACCAACTAAAGCCGTCATGATTACCTTTGATGACGGTTATCGTTCTGTCTATGATAATGCTTGGCCAGTCCTAAAAAAATTCCATATTCCCTTTGTGGATGCCTTGGTAGGTTCATGGTTAAAAGTGGAATCTGGCTTAGTGAAAAACTTTGATAAAGGTCATACGGACAGAAATTTCTTTCTCTCACAAACTCAGTTAAAAGAAATGCTTGAAAGTGGTTTGCTTACTTTAGGTAGTCATACTTTTGCGATGCATGACGGTACCCAAGGTAATCCGCAAGGTAATTTGCAACCAGCCGTCACTACACGGCAATATAGCAATGGTCACTATGAAAGTGAAATTAATTACAAAAAACGAATCACTGCTGACCTTAAAGAAAATAATGATTTCTTAAAGTCATACACGGGTCATGTGCCTAAAGTCGTGGTATGGCCTTATGGACGCTATAATATCGAATCTCGCACAATTGCCGCTGAATTAGGTATGCCTGCTGGCTTAACTTTGGATGACGGTAGTAATACGGTTCATACTCCTTTATGGGGGCTTCGCCGAGTATTAGTCGAAAAAGATTTCACCATTGAAGGATTAAAAGACGAAATTAATTTTCGGAATGCTAATTCTAATAGTGAGGATCGTGTTGTTAGAGCAGCTCATATTGACTTAGACTATATTTATGACCCCAACCCTGAGCAAGAAGAAACAAATCTGAGTGCTCTTTTGGATCGTTTACAAGGGTTGGGCGTAAATACTGTTTATTTACAAGCCTTTGCGGATGCAGATGCAAACGGTGCGGCAGATGCTGTTTATTTCCCTAACCCTTATATTCCCATGAAACAGGATTTATTTAATCGGGTTGCTTGGCAAATTCAAACACGTACACCTGTAAGTAAGGTATATGCATGGATGCCATTAATTGCATGGGAATTACCTAAAAATAACCCTATTTCCAAGAATAAAGTTGTTGCTATAGGTAAAGATGGCCAGCATTTAAATATGGGTTATCCACGCTTAAGTCCTTTTTCTCCTGAAGTACGTGAGTTAATTACCAAGGTTTATCAAAGTTTAGGACGATATAGCTCTATTAATGGTGTGCTTTTCCATGATGATATAACACTTTCTGACTTTGAGGATGATAGCCCATGGGCAAGAGCACAATACAAAAAATGGGGCTTACCTAGTACTGTTGCTGGTATTCGAGCAGACAAAAAAAGTTTTGCCCGGTGGACAAATTTGAAAATTGATTATCTTGATCGTTTTGCTAACCATTTAGCTAAAAAACTAGCCACTGAGCAACCGGGATTAAAAACAGCACGTAATTTATATGCACAAGTAGCCCTTAACCCTAATGCGCCTGAATGGTATGCACAGTCCCTATCAAAATCTATTCGTCATTATGACTTTACCGCCATTATGGCTATGCCGTATATGGAACAGGCAAAAGATCATAAACAGTTTTATAAAGATATTGTCGATCGAGTTAAAGCCGAAAAATGTGGTGTTGAAAAAACAGTGATGGAATTACAAACTGTTGATTGGCGAAAGGATAGTCAACCATTACCAACGGAAGAATTTACTCAAACTATCCGTGATTTATATGACATGGGAATTAATCATATTGCCTATTATCCAGATAATGTCTTTATTAATAACCCAAATCAAAAAGCGACCTTTGATGTCTTTGCTGAAAGACCATATCGTATAAGTCAAACACCTAAAAACAAGAAGGGGTAGTCACCATGCTTTTTAATTCTCATGTTTTACAAATTGTTTGGCATTATCTGCTTGGTTTTATTTTTTTCTATCCCCTCTTTATGTCCTTTTTATGGATGTTTGGTGCCATATTTTTTTATTTTAGAAATGAGTATCGTTCCTTAAAGCAAGATCTTCCCCAAAATCTACCAGACAATTTACCGGGGGTGAGTATTCTAATACCCTGCTATAACGAGGGGCTTAATGTTCAAGAGACAATTACTCACGCACTAGCACTTAACTACCCTACTTTTGAGGTCATTGCCGTTAATGATGGAAGTAAAGATAATACGCTTGCAATCTTACTCAGTATGATGCCTGACAACCCCAAATTAAAAGTAGTCAATCTCGCTGCCAATCAAGGTAAAGCAATGGCATTACAAGCAGGTAGTCTAGTGGCTCAATATGAATTTTTGATCGCTATCGATGGCGATGCGTTGATTGATAAAAATTGTGCCTACTGGATGGTACGTCATTTCATAGAAGCGTCAAATGTGGCCGCAGTGACAGGTAATCCTCGCATTCGCAATCGCACTACCTTACTTGGCAAAATTCAAGTCGGTGAGTTTTCATCAATCATTGGGATTATCAAACGTGCACAACGTACTTTGGGGCGACTATTCACTGTATCAGGCGTTATCACTGCCTTTCGTAAATCTGCCGTCCATCAAGTGAAGTATTGGAGTCCTGATATGTTAACCGAGGACATTGATATCACTTGGAAACTACAACGTGCTGGATGGGATGTCCGTTTTGAGCCTCGTGCCTTAGTCTGGATTCTTATGCCAGAAACACTCAAAGGTCTATGGAAACAACGTTTACGCTGGGCAATGGGTGGCATTCAAGTCATGTTCAAAAACATTTTTGTCCTACTACACCCTCGTCAAAGTTTTATGTGGCCGCTAATGGTTGAATTAGTGCTAAGTTTAATCTGGACGTATGCTATGGTTCTTGTAGGCGTTCTTTATCTCTTTACGACATTTACAAATACTGAATTAGACTTACTATTTACAAATGCCCCTATTCTTCCTAACCAAACTAGCGTGATTTTAATTAGCACCTGTTTACTCCAATTTGCCGTCAGTAAATGGATAGACTCACACTATGATCAAGGTTTAAGGCAAAAATTATTTCTGGATGATTTGGTATCCTATTGTTTATTGGATGATTAGTCTAAGTACAACTTTTTGGGCATTTCCCAAAGTATTATTTGGCAAAAAAGTAAGGGCTCGCTGGGTTAGTCCAGATCGTGGTGCACATCAAACCATTAACCACTAGAGATTATCATGAAAGAACATAACTCTTCTCTACAGACTCCTGAAAAAAACAATGCATTAATTATTAATCAGCGTAAGTCCTTACCTTATAAAAAACGTTTGTATTCTGATATATTGACCATTTTGCTCTGGTGTTTTTGGTTATATTTGTGGAAACCTTTTTTCCTTATTCTATGGAAAATTTTTAAGGTAGATCAAGATGAGGATAAGTTGATTAATAGTATCCTCAATCAAGTTGATTCGCTGACATTTACCCATGCCTTAGAGATGCTAATAGGTACTTCTTTATTGTTAATTATTATTAATAAAATCAGTCGCCGTCAACGTGATTACCATAAGACTGTCTATAAACTAGAAGATTATGCTAACTATTTTGACCTTAAGACAGACAACTTAAACAATGCACAACATGCTCAGACTATCACGATCTATCATGATGATTCAGGTAAAATTATCAATCTTGAGATTGGAACACCAGTACAGAAATAGGTGACTATCCATGTGAAACATCGTTAGCAATGCATATACAAGCCTAGTTCCTAGGATTACTTTTAACTCTCCTTAAACAAATTTGCGTTAAACTTCTATTCATTCAATTTAATTAAGTTTATTATTTATAAGTGATTCTCTCTTATCACACCTTTATTTACGTCATCCAATGATTTCCCCTGTTAATCCATCATCCCCAAACAATCAGTCTTGGTTTGTAGTGGCTTTATTTGCCTTTGCGGCTTTTATTTTTAATACCACTGAATTTGTACCGATTGGTTTATTGCCCAGTATTGCTCAATCACTCAATGTCCCTGAGTCACAAACAGGGCTACTAATGACTATCTATGCATGGTCTGTGACTATTCTCTCTATTCCACTCACACTAGCCGTAGGTACGGTAGAGCGCAAAAAATTACTAATTAGTTTATTCATTATTTTTATCATTGCCCATATTTTCTCAGCTGTAGCATGGTCATATAATATTCTGACTCTGAGTCGTCTCCTCATTGCATGTGCTCATGCCATTTTCTGGTCAATCAGTATTCCCCTTGCTATGCGACTTGCGCCAGAAGGTAATCGTGCTAAAGCATTAGCATTTATTGTGACAGGATCTTCACTAGCCACCATTTTAGGTGTTCCTCTTGGCACTGCTATTGGGCAACATTTTGGTTGGCGTATCACGTTCTATAGCATTGCAAGTATCGCTGTTCTGGTAATGTTACTACTTATCAAATATCTCCCTAAAGCCCCTAGCCAAAATGCAGGCGATTTAAAGTCTCTCCCTAAACTTTTAAAACGAGCTACATTAATGCAAGCCTTTTTGCTTACTGCATTAACCATTACGGGATATTTTGCTGCTTACACTTATATCACCCCCTATCTGCGAGAAGTGGGTAGATTTGATGAGCAATTTGTCATCATTATCTTATTTACGATGGGTGTGGCAGGTATTTTTGGCAGTATTTTATTTACAAAACTCATTCGTAAGACAGCTATTCATACCTATACAATGGGTGCTGGACTTCTCTTAATATGCTTACTTTGTTTAGAATATGCACAAAGTCATGCATGGACAATGCTACTCGTGGCCCTTGGTTGGGGTATTGCCATCACGCTGATTGCCATGAGCCTACAGACAAAAGTGCTTGAAGTGGCAGCTGATGCTGCCGATTTAGCTACCGCCATCTACTCTGGTACATTTAATATCGGTATTGGTGGTGGGGCTTTTGTAGGTAGTTTGGTATTAGACCATCTCGGTGTTTTACATACGGCTCATGTCGGTGCTGTTTTTGTCTTTACTGCTCTCGTCTTTTTCTTAATGGTGACAAGGCATATATGGGTATTGAAGAACAACAATTAATCTACGCTAATTGATCAACTCGCCAAATAGATACTGCTTGTTTAGCTAACCATGTCTGCCAAGCAGCCATCTTCTCTGGTGACCAGCTCTCGTTTTCTTGTGCAAATTGACGAGTTAATCCTATAGAACTATGTAAATACTTCTCTCGTTTATTGATGTAGCTATCATCGCCCAACAGCTTATTCACTGAAGCAGGCAATAACAATAAATTACCAAGACGATAAATCATCTCTGTTACTTGCTGATGATTAAAACCCTCCCAATCATCAAAAGCATTCTGTGGCAACACATGTTCAATCGTCAAGTTATCACTCATATAATCCAAATCACTACCTGATATATGTCGTTCAATACCACATAAGATAAATTTCACAATTTTTCTACTACGAGAATCCGTTGTTTTTATAGATTTTTCAGAAAAATCATTCTTAAACCGCTTATCATCAATATAGATTTTCTTTAAAAAACTCCATACCTGATTAATGGAATCAATTGACCCTGAACTTAACCTCCCTGCGATATCATTATAGACCCTATCTTGCTCATTTGGACTATAAGCACCAATTGTATTGTAGCGTAGTGAAATAATCACAATAGCATTAAATAACTGTGTAAAACTCTTATCATTAAATTTATTTCTTGCCACCAATAGTAAGGAGAATGGCTGCCGAACACGCAACATTTTTAGGATAGTTGCTGACTCTTTATCTTCGGTACTCCAAGAAGATAGCTCAGGAGAGGTTAATGCTAAATAATTATCCAAATCATCTTCCATACCTTTTAGTAAAGAGAACACATCTTTTCTATCTTTAATAAAACTTCGAATAGTTTTAAATAAATCTTGATGCCTCACAAACTTGTAACGGCTATTCCAATGAATCTTTAAAAAATCAGAAAAATTATCTGACTGTAATCGATTAACAATACCCTCCCATCTTGCCTCTAAAGCATCTATCTCATGAGGATGCTCAGTGGGTTTATCTAATACAGAAAACAAATAGTTTTTTAATAAATCTGTCGAGGATAGCCTTACTCCTCGAGCATTCAAGGTTTCAAACACTTTATAAGCATTTAATTCATCAGCCACCGTAATCACCGTAAAGAACAAACGATCACTAATATCCTCTACAAGTTGAGCAAGTGTCTGGCCAACATCTACATCAGAAAAGCCTTTAATATAGTTAGATACTTGTCTATCAAACCATTCAAAAGCCCTACGTAACAAATGTTCAGAGGCTCGAAAACCGCGCCTAGGCAACTCTCTTAACGGAACTAAATAAGTCTGAAAATAGTCATTATTATTTCTATTAAGTGTGAGTTTAGGACGAGCAACAAGAGTAACTGGATCTAAGTAACCAATATAGGTTTGACTTATTTGAGTTAATCGTTGACTATTTGCCCCTGCATGGATTCCTTCATCAACTAGTCTTTGTATATTTTTAAGAATAGCTAATACAACAATACTCAAGGTTGTTAATCGTTGCTGACCATCAATAACATCGAAAACCTTATCATCATTAGACTGCAAAACTAAATAACCCATGTAATGAGCATTTTCTTGCTTATTAACAACAACTAATATATCCTCCCATAAATCCTCCCACTGTTCTGATTCCCAACTATAGTCACGTTGAAATCTAGGAATTCGATAGACTAGACCATTTCCTATTAATTTTCGAAACGTATTATTTTCCGTTTTAAAATTTGTACTTGTCATTTTAAGTACCTCATAAATTGGATATATTGATTGAAATTAAACCGTGGGAGACCTTAAACTCTCAATTATTTACCCGCAATCAGCTCTTCGACTTTCGCTTTAGCCTGATCATCAAGGATACGCGCCAATATTGCTTTTTCCTTACCTTGCATATGAGGGATACGCACTTGAATACCATTACCCGGTGCAACATCTATGGGTAAATCATCCTTGATAATCTGCTCAACTCTAATAAGCTCATTGCCTTGGGGATGAATAACCTCTAATGTATCGCCAACAGCAAAACGGTTTTTGACCTCTACTGTCGCCCATCCGTCTGCATCAACATCAGTCACAATACCTGCAAACTGACTTTGCTTAGAGATCGAGTAACCGTGTAAGTAGTTTTGATATTCTTGGGTTTGATGACGCTCTAAAAAGCCTGGTGTATAGCCACGATTTGCTAAGCCATCAAGATCAGCCAATAATTCAGGGTTAAACGAACGCCCTGCTACGGCATCATCAATCGCTTTACGATAAGCTTGTGCAACACGTGCAACATAATAAATGGATTTAGTACGCCCTTCAACCTTGAGTGAATCTACACCAATTTTGACTAATCGCTCTACTTGTTCAATAGCACGTAAGTCTTTTGAGTTCATGATATAAGTACCATGCTCATCTTCCATAATCGGCATATACTGACCTGGGCGATTGCCTTCCTCTAATAGATAAACTTGATCCGCTAAAGGATGACGCTCTGCACCACCACAAGCAGCAAAGCTAGCGTTTGCTTCTTCTTGCATTTTATTAAAATCAAATCCACCTAATAGTTGTGCATCACCAGCGTCACTCTCTTGGCTTGGGTGAACTTTGTAATCCCAGCGACAGGAATTAGTACATGTTCCTTGGTTAGGATCTCGTTGATTAAAATAACCTGATAATAAACAACGTCCAGAATAGGCAATACATAATGCCCCATGAACAAAGACCTCGAGCTCCATATCAGGACATTCTTGACGAATTTCTTCAACTTCATCAAGAGATAATTCGCGCGATAGAATAATTCTCTCAACGCCCATTTTTTGCCAAAATTGAACCCCCCAATAGTTGGTCGTATTGGCTTGTACCGACAAATGAATTACCGCCTCTGGCCAACGCTCTTTCGTCTTCATAATTAAGCCTGGATCTGCCATGATAAGTGCATCAGGCTTCATTTCCATAATAGGCACTAAATCATCAAGATAGGTTTTGAGCTTAGAATTGTGCGGGAGAATATTACTCGCCACAAAGAATTTTTTTCCTCGTGCATGTGCTTCATCAATCGCTTGTTTCATTTTGTCAAAGCGAACGAATTCATTATTTCTTGCACGCAAAGAATAACGGGGCTGACCTGCATAAACAGCATCCGCGCCAAAATCAAAGGCGGCTCGCATACGATCCAAGCCACCTGCTGGTAATAGTAATTCTGGAGATTTCATATATAAATATCTATAAGCAAGTCAATCGAAGGGATTTCGACTGATGCTTAATTTTAGCATTTACACAAAATTAAGACTTTAAGGTACCTAATCTTTCACCCATTTTTGTGGGGACGCCTGCACGCAAATTAAGATTTAAATCAATAGTATTTTTAGGGAATAGATTAATCACGGTAGAGCCCAATTGGAAGGCTCCCATTTCTTGTCCTTTTTTCAAGGCAACAACACCGTCTCCACTTGAAGGGTAGTCCCATACTCTAACATCTTGAGTTCGTGGTGGATTAATAATACCAGCCCATATTGTACTCATACTTGCCGTTACTGTTGCTCCTACAAGAATTTGAACCATAGGGCCAAAAGCCGTATCAAATACACAAATAACGCGTTCGTTACGAGCAAATAGATTCGGGACGTGTTCGGCTAAAAAAGGATTGACTGAAAATAACTCTCCCGGTACATAAATCATTTTGCGTAATGTTCCGTCACAAGGCATATGTACACGGTGATAATCTCGAGGAGACAAATAAATAGTTAAAAACTCTCCATCTTCAAATGACTGCGCCAATTCCTTATCATCCGCCAATAAGCTTTCTAAGGTAAAAAAATGTCCTTTTGCTTGAATTAATTGATGATTCACAATCTCACCAACCTCACTTACTCGACCATCAGCAGGCAAACACAAGTCTTGTGGATCCTGCACTATTGGACGCGCCCCTTCCTTGAGTGGACGAATAAAAAACTCATTAAAACTCGCATAATCACTAGGCTGCTGCTTAACCGCTTCGGATAAGTCGACTTTATAATTTTGGACAAATAACTTAATCGCCGTATGTGTCAATGATCCCCATTGTTTATTTGCAAACCACCCTGCTAATTGAGTAATAGCTAATTGTGGTAGCACATAATGCAAAGCTATTTTTAAACGTTGTACATAGCTAGGCTTAGCATAGGGATTTAACATTGACATATCCATTTCCTTCATTCATATAAAAGCATATAGGCATATTGTATAACGTATAGGATGATTATTTTCCAGAGAAAAATAATTACTAACAACAATCTATTTTCGCCATGATGATGACATTTTTTCTACAATATGTTTATTCTATTCACATACTCTTTGGGAGGAGGCCATTATGAAACATTTAGTTATCGCCAGTCTTATTGTGTCAGGACTATTCCTCACAACACCTGTGGTAAATGCCCAAGTAGAAGCACCATCAGTAGAAACTAAAGAGGCTATCAAAACAAATTATCTCATTGATGTTCGTACACAAGCAGAATTTGAGGAAGGTCATTTAAATAAAGCCATCCATATTCCAGTAGATGATATTGCCAATAAAATCCATACCATCACAACCAATAAAAACGCCCCTATTTATCTATACTGCCGAACAGGAAATCGTTCGCAACGTGCCAAAGAGACTCTTGAAAGCCTAGGTTATACACAAGTACATAATATTGGTGGTTTTGCGGATCTTAAAAAAGCAGGTTTTGAATAAACGGTTTATTTGTTACCACGTTTATTTATTACCACAATAGAGAGGTTACTTTCAGGCTCTCTATAAGTAGTACTTTGACGTGCAGACTGTATGATTGTAAGCACATACTTGATCAATGAGTTGATACTTAAAAAGCTACACGTCAACGTCAAAACAAGAAAAAGTCACTGCGTTTGAGGAGGGCTAACTAAGAAGCCCTCTTTCACAAAAAGTTAAATCGTAAATGGATAATCTCGCTTAACGTTCAAATTGAAGCGTTAAATTCTCCAGCCCATCAATTTTACCCACTAAGCTATCACCCGGCTGGATAGCACCTACACCTTCTGGCGTACCAGTGAACAATAAATCACCGGCTTGGATATGGTAAAACTTAGAGATATAACTAATTAACTCTGCCAAACTCCAAATCAAATCGTTGGTATTACCATCTTGACGCACTTGACCATTGATTTCCAGACTAATACGAGATTGCTCAATCGCAGGCACTTGTGTTTTTGGCGTAATTAGCCCAACCACACCAGCTTCTTCAAAGTTTTTTGCATAATCCCAAGGCAAACCTTTTTCTTTTGCCTTAGCTTGCAAATCTCTACGTGTTAAGTCCAGACCCACCGCATAACCATACACACTAGCAAGGGCTTGCTCTGGTGTTACTCGAAAAGCTGGTTTATCAAAGCATACTACTAACTCTACTTCATGGTGTAAGTTAGCCGTTTCAGTAGGAAACTGAATTGTCTTACCTGATCCAATAATATGGCTTGCCGCTTTAAGAAAGAAAAAAGGATCTTGTTTAGTTTTATCCACACTTGACCCCATTTCTGCCGCATGAGCTGCATAACTACGCCCAATGCAAAAAGCACGGTTTACGGGGAATAATTGATCACTGCCTTTTATAGGAAGTAAGACCGGTGGTGGGGCATCAAATAATAAAGTCGTGTTCATAATATATCCTAAACAAAGGGGCTTGGTGAGAATTGTATTTTACTCTACAATAACGATATGTTTAGGAGAAACATATGCAAGAAAAAATCAATGAAATTCAACAACTGTATCGTCAATGGCTAGCTCTTCAACCAAAACTTGAGGCAGCACAAGAAGAGTGGCGACACAGTATGCAAATTATGCAAACGATAAAAGATTTTTATGAGCGTGACTATCTACACTATTACGAACAAATCGAGAAGCAAGACGTAAATGTTTCATTAGCTACCGAAGGTGAATATAGCATTATGAGTGAAGATGCGATATTTGACGCCATAGGAGAGCAACACAGTTTAGCTTGGGATTGGATCAGGCTAGGGATGCAAGTGGTTGATCCAAAGGACTGATACTTAGAACGGCTTAATATGATCCTCTGATACTTGATACTCATTTATCAATAAAGCACTTCGTATAACGATATAAATCAAATCTGATGCAACTACAAATTCTCTTAAACCAAATAGTCATAATCCTTATTCACATCTAGCCACCTGTCAACATCTGCTTAAGTTGCGCAAGACGCTCTTTGGGACTCATATCTTTAAATGGGTCTTGAATAGTTTGCGAGCCACTATCTATTCCCATTTCACTAATAAAACGAGAGGGTTCTCTAATCAATTCTTCTCTAGCACGCCGACGTTTTTTACACCAGCTTAATGTTAATTCATATTGTGCCCGTGTGATACCCACATACATTAACCGACGTTCTTCTTGAATTCGCTGGACATACAATTCTTCATTATCTTTATTCGTATCGCCATATTCATCCTCTTTACCCATATGAGGCAAGAGTCCTTCCTCTACACCCACCATATAAACATAAGGAAATTCTAAGCCTTTAGATGCATGTAAGGTTGTCAATGTCACCGCATCCTGCTCTTGTTCTTGCTCATTCCTCTCTAGCATGGTAATTAACGCTATATGCTGTACTAAATCAATAAAACGCATATCGTCTTCTTGTGCCTTACGCTTTAACCACTCCAATAAGTCCAGTACATTTTGCCAACGTGACAACGCAGCACGTTCATCATGGTGATCATAAAGATAATCTTCATAACGAATATAGCTCATCATCTCATCTAGCAACTCATTAGGAGATTGTTGATGTACTGGTTTATGCGCACGATCCTGTATTCTCTGAATAAATTGAGCAAATACCATTAAGGGTTTGAGCTGGCGTTCAGCAATAACCTCATTAATTTCTAAAGCAAAAATAGCTTCAAATAAAGATAGCTGATTGCTCGCTGCAAACTCGCCTAATTGCTGTAATGTTGTTTGTCCCACACCTCTTTTGGGTGTTGTTACTGCACGAATAAACGCTGGATCATCCTGATCGTTAGCAATCAGGCGCATATACGCCAAAATATCCCGGATTTCAGCCCTATCAAAAAAACTTTGCCCCCCTGAAATACTATAGGGGATATGTAATTGTCTAAAAGCTTGTTCAATGACTTTGGCTTGGTGATTACCACGGTATAACACCGCAAAATCTTTCCATTGTGCCTTTTTATTGAAATGATCCGCTGAAATTCTCATCCCAATAGTTTCTGCCTCTGCCTCTTCATTATCCATACTAATGATTTGTATTTTGCTACCTTTACCAAGCGTTGACCATAGTGTCTTTTGAAAAAGATTTGGATTATTAGAAATAACTTTATTAGCCGCATTAAGGATAGTCTCTACTGAACGATAATTTTGTTCAAGCTTAATAACCTTTAAATTTGAATAATCTTTCGTCAGTTTTGCCAAATTTTCTATCGTTGCCCCTCGCCAAGCATAAATCGCCTGATCATCATCTCCAACAGCCGTGAATTTTTGATGCCATCCCGTAAGTAGTTTTACCCATTCATATTGGCATACATTAGTATCCTGATACTCATCAACCAGTAAGTATTTAATTCTTTTTTGCCATCTATCCCTAACCTCTTCATTTTCTCGCATCAAGAGGACTGGCAAACGGATTAAATCATCAAAATCTACCGCTTGATAGGCTTTAAGCGTAGCATTATAGTTTCGATATACTCGTTGAGCATCCTTCTCATCTGGAGTCGTGGGTACGATATCATCAGGCTCTAACAAGTCATTTTTCCATAATGAAATTTGTTGTTGTACTGTTTTAATACGCCCCCTATCCGTTGTCGCCAACATTTCCTGAATAATTTGTCCTGCATCATGAGCATCAAGAATAGAGAATGTATCTTTAAGTCCAATATGTTTGGCTTCCTGACGCAAAAATCTAACCCCTAATGAGTGAAACGTACAAACGGTTAAGCCTTTGCTATTTTTCTTTTCTACAATATGTGAAATTCGCTCGACCATCTCTTTAGCGGCTTTATTCGTAAATGTCAGTGCCACTATAGAACGAGCATCATACCCACATTGATTAATTAAATAAGCAATTTTTTGTGTAATCACACGAGTCTTACCACTGCCTGCACCAGCCAAGACCAAACAAGGACCATCCAAATACAAAACAGCTTCCTGTTGCGATTGATTTAAACCTAAACTTTCTATCATATACTTAATGGATCAACCTCAACAAAATACTTCACTTTATGTGTTCTCAATTCATGGTATATATGATGCAACCATACATTCATAAAACGATGTAATGCTGGACGAGACACCGATTCAATTAATAATTGGGCACGCTCAATATGAGCAATTCGAACAATTTTTAATGGTACAGGATCATAAATCTCTACCCCTTTTAACCTCTCTTCCAAATATTGTTTCGCATATTGAATAATAGATTGTAAAAAGGCTAATGCTTGCTCCACGTCTTTTGCCTGAGCCGTAATTAATACTTGATGTGCAAAAGGAGGTAGATGTGCCATTTTGCGTTCCATCAAGGTTTGATTGGCAAATGAATCATAATCATGACTTATCAAGGCTTGATATAAGTGATGATCAGGATATTCTGTTTGCAATAATACGTCTGAATCTCTGATATGTCTTCCCGCCCTTCCTGCTACCTGCATAAGTTGAGCAAAGAGTCGCTCAGGTGCTCTAAAATCACCACTAAATAACATCATATCGGCATTTAGTACACCGACCAAACTTAAGCGCTTAAAATCATGCCCTTTAGATAACATCTGGGTGCCTACAATAATATCTACATCACCAGAGTGAACTTGCTGAAATAACTCTTGTGCACTACCTTTTAGTCTTGTACTATCCGCATCAATACGCTTAACCCTTGCCTCAGGAAATAAGCGCATAAGCGTATCCTCTAATCGTTGCGTGCCATAGCCCAAAGCGCTTAAATCCACATTACCGCACTCTGGACAATGCGTAGGTACTTGCGTACTATAACCGCAATGGTGACATTGTAAGATAGGGACTTGACCTGGCACTTGATGTAGCACAGTATGTACAGAGCAGCGCATACATTCACTAGTCCACCCACAAGACGAACAACGTAGCACAGGAGCAAAACCACGACGATTTAAATAAATCATGGATTGCTCGCCCCGTTGTAAACGCTCATCAATAGCGCTAATTAAATCAGCTGACAATCCCTGATTTAAACGCATTTTTTTGGTATTAACTAACTTGATACAAGGTAAAGGAGTCTCTTTCGCACGCTGAGTTAAACTAAGTTTCTGGTATTTACCAGAAAGTGTGTGATGCCACGTCTCTAATGAGGGAGTTGCTGAACCCAACACAATAGGAATATTAAGTTGATGAGCTCGCCAAACAGCTAAATCTCTTGCAGAATACCTCAGCCCATCTTGCTGCTTATAAGAGGCATCATGCTCTTCATCTACGATGATAAGACCAAGATTTTCTAGCGGTGCAAAGATAGACATTCTGGTGCCTAAAATAACCTTTACTTCTTGTCTTTGCATATGTAACCAAGAACTCAAGCGCTCACCATCCGATAAGCTGCTATGCATGATGGCAATTGCTCTTTCCCCATAAAGAGGCACAAATCGTTCAATCAATAAGCGTTCAAATTGAGGAGTTAAATTAATCTCTGGCACAAGAAAAATCGCTTGCTTACCTTCAGCTAATACGTGAGCAATTGCCTGTAAATAGACTTCAGTCTTTCCACTACCCGTGACCCCATGCAATAGTATAGGCGTAAACTTTTTTGCCTGACTAATGACATCTACAGCTTGTTGCTGTTCATCATTGAGTGCTAATAGTATTGCTTGCAAAGGCTTAATAGATGCCTCTATAGTCGTCTCACTACCGGATGATTGCTGTTGTTTTAAGCGTTTTTTTTGTTCTTTTTCTGCTCTAATCACTTGATTAGCTAACTTTTTATCTAATCTTTCAACGGGACTGGTCTTTGTCTTCCCTGTGTAAGCAGTGATTTTTCTTAGCGGTGGAGGCAACACTGGCAGAATCACCTCACCGATTGGTCGCATATAGTACTGCGCCGCAAACTCACAGAATTGTAGCCACTGCTCACTGAACGGTGGTAAATCATCTAAAACATTAATAACATCTTTTTGTTTTTCTGGGGGAATATCCGTCTGAGTTAGTACATTAACGATAACACCAATAATCTCTTGTTTCCCACCAAAAGGAACAATCACACGCTGTCCACGGCAAACTGGCATACCCTCAGGTACTCTATAATCAAATACAGCCTCAAGTGGTACATCTAATGCTACTCTTACCCAATAAGAAGTCATGTACTATACCCCATGATGCTGTACTGTAAACGTTTTTAAAAAGCACTCTAAAAACTGTGAATAACTCTGTAGAAAAATCTTTTTAAAGTGATATATTGACGTAATTAATTACCACAATTTTCGATTATCATTCTAAGCCATTTAAGAATTTTAATAAAAATCAAATAATTATGATTAATTTATACGAAACAACTTGAAATATACCACCTAACTACTTAATTAATAAATTGTGGATAACTATGTTGATAAATGCATTTGACGGCTATAGGTATGCACCTCATCAATCAAGTAAGCCACATGATCTGGATTAGTAAATTGAGAAATACCATGTCCTAAATTAAACACATGACCACCAGCCCCAACTACGCCAAAATCATCTATCACCCGACGAGCCTCTGCACGAATAGATTGTTCTGTACCAAATAAAGCCATCGGGTCAATATTGCCTTGGAAAGCAACCTTATCTCCCGTTAAACGGCGAGCTTTAGCTAAATTCATAGTCCAATCTAGACCAACAGCATCACACCCGATAGAAGCAATTTCTTCTACCCATAAACCGCCACCCTTGGTGAAAACAATCGCTGGAATTTTATTACCCTCATGAGAACGAATAAGACTATCAACGACTTGCTTGATGTAATATAACGAGAACTCTTGATATTTGCCATCAGCTAATACGCCCCCCCAACTATCAAAAATCATGACAGCTTGAGCACCTGCTTTGATCTGTTCATTTAAATATAAAACCGTAGATTGTGCGGCTATAGACAGAATTTGTTTTAACAAATCAGGTTGAGCATACATCATCGTCTTAATAGTGCGATACTCTTTAGAACCCTGCCCCTCCACCATATAACAACTAATTGTCCACGGACTACCAGCAAAACCAATTAATGGAACACGACCATTTAACTCTTTACGAATAAGCGTCACAGCATCAAACACATAGCGCAAATCATTCATATCAGGTACTGTTAATTTGGCCACATCAGATTCCGTACGGACTGGAGAGGCAAATTGAGGACCTTCTCCTGCCACAAAATCCAAACCAAGCCCCATAGCGTCTGGAATCATCAAAATATCAGAAAATAAAATAGCCGCATCTAATGGATAGCGATCAATCGGCTGTAATGTGACCTCACACGCATACTGAGGATTTTTGGCAAGACCTAAAAATGACCCTGCTTGCTTACGTGTAGCATTGTATTCAGCTAAGTATCTTCCTGCTTGTCGCATTAACCAAACTGGTGTGTAATCAACCTTTTGGCGTAAAAGAGCACGTAAAAAAGTATCATTTTGTAAAGGGGCAAACATGACCAAAACTCCTGCCTATATACTATATATATTCATTGTTGTAGGAATTATAAACTATTCATCGTCTAAAACCCTCTACTTTAGAGCTTATTGGTTACTTTGCTCTAGATATTTTTTAAAATGAGAAATGAACTTTTGTGAAGCAGCAGGCATTTGATTCTGTTTACTTTTCAATTGAATTATTTGAATCTCTCTTTGTAATGTCGTATCTATAAATACTTTTTTAATGATTTTTCTGCCTTTTGATAAATTACACGCCAGACCTGGTAGTAATGAAATCCCAAGATTTTTTTCAACTAATGCCGCCACTGTTGAAACGTTTCTTACAACATAACTAGCTTTCAACTGTTCTTTAATGATTTCACTATCTAGAAATTGCCGAACACTTGTTTCTTGTGAAAGAGATATTAGTGGAAAAGCCTGAATATCTTCATATGAAATAATTTTTTTTATTACTTAATTCATGCCCCACACAACACATCACATAATAATTATCTTTATAGATAATCTCTCCAATAAATTCTTGTAGATTTATATACCGTGGCGCAGCAATCGCAAAATCAACTATTCCTGATTGGAGAAGTTTTAAGCACTCATCAGAAAGACAGTCATAAATTTCAATTTCTATATCAGGATATTCTTGTTTAAACTGGGCGACGACAGTCGGCAACCAACTGGCAGCAATCGAAGGCAATACTGCCATTCTAATAATTCCTAATGTTCCTTGTACATTTCTAAAAAAATTATTTAAAAGTGTTTTTTGTTGATGCAAACAATCAATTGCTATCCGATAAAAATGTTCCCCCTCTCTACTCAACTCAACCTGACGAGTATTTCTTACAAACAGATTGACTCCAACATCTCTTTCGAGTTTCTGAATCAATGCACTTAGCGCAGATTGAGACATGCATAACTTTTGAGCAGCATTTGTAAAATGCTTACATTCAACTAATACTACAAAAGACTGTAAAATTTTAGTACTTATATTTATCATAAATATCGATTAATTAATTGATTAATTTAGTTTTACAAATTAAATATTATCTTAAATAATAGATTTATTAATTAAAACATATAAACTAGGGGACTTTTCTATGCTTGCTATTCTCGGTTTTAGCACTATAGCCATTCTTTTATTCTTAATTCTTACCAAGAAACTATCTCCAATGATGGCACTAATTCTCTTGCCATTAATTGCTGCTCTTATTGGTGGATTTGGGATAAGTACCAATAAATTTGTACTTGAAGGAATTAAATCAATTGCACCAACAGTTGGAATGTTAGTCTTTGCTATCCTATTTTTTGGCATCATGAATGATGCAGGGGTATTGGATCCTATCATCAATCGATTATTGAAATTTATGGGATTGAAACCCTCAAGAATCGTGCTTGGGGCTGCAATTCTTGCTTCGATTTCTCATCTAGATGGTGCCGGTGCTAGCACATTCCTAATTACTATTCCTCCTATGCTTGCTCTCTTTAATCGCATGAACATGGATAAACGATTATTAGCTTGCGTAGTAGCAACCGCCGCTGGTATCTGTAATTCATTACCATGGGGTGGACCAACTATTCGGGCTGCATCTGCACTTCATTTGCCACTGAATGACATTTATCTACCATTAATTCCTGCCCAAATCATCGGATTAATTTGTCTTTATATTTTCTCTTGGTGGATGGGAAAGCGTGAAGAAAAACGTTTAGGTTTAATATCTACTGACTATAATACATTGGATACCATTTCAACTTACAATTTAACGCCTGAACAACAAGCTCTCAAAAGACCAAAACTATTTTGGCTTAATGTATTAATTGTTATCTCGGTGCTAACAACCCTAGTGGTTGGTAAAATTTCTCCTGCTTTATGCTTTATGGTTGGTACTGCTCTTACTCTCTTAATCAATTATCCTAACCTTAAACAGCAACAAGATAGAATTCAAGCACATGCCATCCCTGCTTTAATGTTAGCTACCCTTTTACTTGCTGCAGGGGTGTTTACTGGCATCATGAAAGGTACTGGTATGTTAACTGCTATGGCTCAATCTATTGGTGGTTATGTCCCAGAAGGAATGGGAGAAGGTCTTGCACTAATTCTAGCAATTTTATCTGTGCCATTAAGCCTATTATTTGACCCTGATTCATTCTATTTTGGTATTCTTCCTGTGCTAGCAACAATTGGCTCTAACACTGGTGTTGAACCGATTACAATGGCTCAAGCAGCTTTAGTAGGGCAAATGACAACAGGTTTTGCCATCAGCCCCTTAACTGCATCAACTTTCTTATTAGTGGGTTTAGCTGGCGTTGATCTTGCCGATCATCAAAAATATACCTTCCCTGTAATGTTTATAATTTCTATCATCATGACAATTACATTGGTTATTACCGGAGTTTTACCATTATTTTAGGCAAAAAATAATATGAAAGATAACAAAAATTTTATCCGAATTGGTTCTGGTGCAGGATATTCTGGAGATCGAATTGATGCTGCTATTGAATTAGCAAAGTACGGTAATATTGACTATTTATGCTTTGAATGCCTAGCAGAAAGAACGATCGCTTTAGCTCAATTAGAAAAAAGCATTCATCCAGATTTAGGTTATGACCCTCTACTAAAAGTACGTATGGAAGCAGTTTTGGATATTTGTATTCAAAATAAAATAAAAATTATTACAAACATGGGCGCAGCTAATCCAAAAGCTGCTGCTGAACTTGTTCGAAATTTAACAAAAAAATTAGGGTACGAGCATATCAAAATTGCTTATGTTACTGGTGATGAC
Organism: Pelistega indica; assembly: GCF_000506865.1. Lineage (GTDB taxonomy): Bacteria > Pseudomonadota > Gammaproteobacteria > Burkholderiales > Burkholderiaceae_B > Taylorella > Taylorella indica. Next base: position 4,668 of record NZ_AYSV01000043.1, on the reverse strand, counting down.
GTGACCAATCTTATTATGAATAACGATTTCCCTATCCTAGAACGCCCTATCTCCACCAAAGACTTTAGTGACTCAATAATTTCTGCCAATGCATATTTAGGAGCATCGCCTATCGTTCAAGCATTGAGATCTGGAGCAAATATAGTTATTACAGGCAGAGTAGCTGATCCAGCACTTTTTCTTGCTCCAATTATCTATGAATTTAACTGGAGTTTTGATGATTACCATTTATTGGGTAAAGGAACAATGATAGGTCATCTGCTAGAGTGTGCAGGACAAATTACTGGTGGATATTTTGCTGATCCACCTAAAAAAACTATCGCCAATCTAGCACACTTAGGTTTTCCATATGCCGATATTTTTAACGACGGAAATTGTGAGATCAGTAAAGTAGAAAATAGCGGAGGAATAATTACCACTCAAACGTGTACTGAACAATTACTTTACGAAATTCATGATCCTAAAAAATATTACACTCCTGATGTCATAGCTGACTTTTCAGCTGTGTATTTTGAAGAAAAATCAAAAAATCATATATATGCTACTGGTGCTACAGGACAAGCCAAACCAGACAACTACAAGGTTTCTATAGGCTATAAAGCTGGATATATCGGTGAAGGACAAATATCCTATGGTGGTATTTCAGCGTTTGAAAGAGCATCATTAGCTATAGAAATATTAAAAGAAAGATTAAGTCAATATGCTTTTGAAGATATTAGATTTGATTATATCGGCGCTAATTCCCTATTCCCTACTAGCCCAAATAACACGTTCAATCATCCTGAAATAAGAATTCGTGTAGCAGCAAGGTCTACGGATATTTCTTTGGCCAAATTAATCGGCAATGAGGTCGAAGCACTTTATACTAACGGTCCCGCTGGGGGAGGAGGTGCCATGAAAAGCATAAAGCCAGTTGTTGCTGTACTATCAACTTTTATACCTCAGGACATTATTACAACAAACGTTACTTTTATATAAATGATTATGAAACTATACCAACTTGCTTCTTCCAGGGCTGGAGATAAGGGTAATATCTCTAATCTATCGCTGATTGCATATGATCAAGCATCATACGACTTAATAAAAGAAAAAGTAACTCCTGAACGAGTTAAAGATTACTTCCAACCTATGGTTCCCAATGAAGAATTAAAGGTAGATCGTTATGAATTACCACAATTAAAAGCTTTTAATTTTGTTATAACTGGACTACTAAACTATGGTGTAACATTATCTCTTTCAATTGATGCACATGGTAAGTCTTTAAGTTTTTATTTACTTAATATGGAAATATAAACATTATCCTTTCCGTACAGTTGATACCCTACCACGGAAACAACTGTACATTATTCTATTCATTCAATCTACATCTATTCTGCTCTAGAGAAAACTCTCCGTCATTCCAGATCTTTTTTATAATCGTTAGCATTAATTTTATACTTACGCATCAATTCCCAAAAGGCTCTTCGATGCTTTTTGGCTCGTAATGCGGCGGCACAGATATTACCATTAGTTTTCTCTAGTGCTTTGATAATATAGTTTTGCTCAAAATCAGCTACCAGCCGTGACTTTGCGCTTTGGAATGAGTCACTATATTGAATGTTATAGCTTTGTATGTCATTTTTAGTGGCTTTGGAACCTTTAGATTTTTTCGTATTCTTAATTGCTCTAGGTTTTGATACCTCAGGAACTGGCGTTTGTTGCCATAATATTTCTGCATGTTTAAACCATTTTTTTCGTTCAATTGCTGTCAATACTTTGATTCTCAACATAGAAGCATCTTCTAAGTCATATAGATAATCACTAACACCAAGTCCAGTCAAATCTACAAAGGCAACTGGTTTTATGTCATGGGCAATAACAATAATGATATGGCGAAGTTCTAACTTTATCTGTGATAATAAAATACGTGTCCAGATAAGACTATCTTGAGTCACCGGAAGGACTATACAGTCATAACGATCTAGCATCAACTCTAAATCTTTTAAAATTCTGGGACTAGGGAAAGCATAATCCCCAACAGTAAACGAGTCACAGTCAGTGTAATCTTTGATATTTACTTTATACAATCGTAAGTTATCTGGGATAGCTTGAACGTCTTCTATATAGGAATCTAACCAATCACCATAATTATCAAGATAAAATACGCCACATTCTAGTTTTTCACGCATAACACTCCCCTTTTACATTATTTTTTTCCATCAGTTAAGTTATTTATCATCAATAGATTCCATTAAGATTAGAACCCACCTTTTCCTTTGCTTCTCTTTAAAATCAAATTGTTTCAATCTATGTTATCAGATTAATATTTTTTACAAATTAAGGAAAACGCTTACTGTTTTATATTTAAATAAATCTTGAAAATAAATAAATTTTATATAAATCAAATAGTTAAAAGTTATGTACTAGGATGGTTTTATCCTACTTAATCATTTAAGTTTCAATAATATGCAACAAAAAAGATACATTAGTCGCATAATTCGGTGTTAATGAGGATGATTTTGTATAAAAATGCTTGTGAAAATAGGTAAAAAAAAGCAGGTATAGTCAGAAAATTAAGGGCTAATCACTGTGTCTTATTGAACCTACCCCATTCTTAACACAGCTTTAAAGTAGAATATGCTCTCTGCCTGTACTCGACAGGACTTAAACGATCTAATGACTCATGAGGTCTTTCAGTATTGTAAATGTTTATCCACGCCTCTGTATGCCAACGCACCTGATCGAGCGTCGTGAATAAATGCATATCCAACACTTCCTCACGGTAGGTTCGATTGAACCGCTCAATATAGGCGTTCTGATAAGGGCATCCCGGCTCAATAAAGTCAATCAGAATGCCTCGCTGCTGCGCCCACTGCGTGAACTCTGTGGAAGTAAACTCAGGCCCGTTGTCCGTACGAATACACTGCGGATATCCATGGGCTTCCCCAAGCTGATCTAAAAAGCGAGTCACCCGAATAGCGGGCAGACTCACCCCTATGTCGATGCCTAGCACCTCACGGTTAAAGTCATCTATCACGTTAAGTGTACGGAACCGACGGCGACCCGTCAGACCATCCGACATAAAATCAATTGACCAACTGCTTCGTGCCATGACCGGTTGCGTCAATGGCATCGGATGCCTTGCCGGTAAACGCTGTTTGCGTTTGCTTCGTAGCTGTAATCGAAGCTGATGATAGACGCGTTGTACGCGTTTATGATTCCATGTATGATCTAAGGCGCGTAAGCGGTCAAAACACTTCACAAAGCCCCAGCGAGGATGACGTTCGGTGAGCCTAAGCAAGACCTCTTCAACGAAACTATCGTCAACTTGGCGTTTACGGTAGTAATAAGCCGTGCGGCTAATACCGACTGCTTGGCAGCTTTTAACGATACTCACTTGATGCCTTGCCTGTAGGTCACGAGCCCAAGCCTTACGTGTTTCTACAGGCACTAGAGCTTTTTTATAATCTCCTCCTGCATACGGGCCATCAAACTCAACTCAGCGTACATCTTCTTAAGCCGCTCGTGCTCTTGCTCAATCTGCTTAAGGCGCTTCAGCTCCGACGCTTCTAGGCCATCATACTTGGAACGCCACTTGTAAAAGGTGGAAACAGCAATACCTTCTTGGCGACATAGTTCAGCGATAGGCTCGCCGGCCTCTGCTCGCTTTAATAAAGCAATGATCTGCTCTTCACGCTTACGTTTGCTCATTGTAAAACTCCTAATTATCAATTAAATTTTAAAGGAAATTTCTACATTTGAGCTGTATTAATTTAGGGGGTGGCTACCATTATATTCAACCAGGATGCCCCTACCAAAATGGCTTTATTGAGCGATTTAATCGGACGTATCGCACAGAGGTTTTAGGGTGTTACCTCTTTAAAACACTAAAACAGGTTAAACAACTAACCGAGGAGTGGTTAACGATTTATAATACGCAAAGACCTCATGATGCACTAAAGGGGCTCACCCCTTTAATGTACAAACAAAAACATTCCGTTTCTACTTTATAGTTGTACTAAAAATGGGATGGGTACAGAAGTTTTTCCTAATAATTATACAACTGAGGATATTTTAAATATAAATATTAAGGATAAGAGGTAATACTCCCCTAAAATCGAAACACCGATGAGTGGAAAATTTCGTTAAACTATTTGTTAAATTTAAAGGAATTTTCCATGCGTAGAAAACAATTTACCGAGCGACAAATCTTATCTATTCTTAAACAGCATGAGAGCGGCGTGAGCGTTGCTGATTTGTGTCGTGAGCACGGCATGAGCCAATCTGCTTTTTACAAATGGCGTAGCAAATATGCCGGCATGGACTCGTCAATGCTCAATGAGCTAAAACGCCTACAGGAAGAGAATGCGAAGCTTAAGAAGCTTTATGCTGAGGAGCGGCTAGTTTCCGAGGCGCGAAAGGAGCTACTTGAGGGAAAGTGGTAAAGCCATCGCTACGAAAAGCGATGACAAGAACACTTGTATCACGTCAAGGCTTTGCTGTCAGGTTAGCTTGCCGAACGGTGGGTATTAGCACATCAAGTTATTACTATCAAAGTAAAGGAAAGGCTGAGGACGAGCAGATTGCCGATTGCTTGATTAAACTTACCCAAGCCAATAAGCGTTGGGGCTTTAAACTATGCTTTTTCTATCTCCATGAATGTCCAGTGTTGTTGAATATAAGCGTGTT
>NZ_AYSV01000042.1 GCF_000506865.1 Pelistega indica | reverse complement strand
TCAGAACGAGTCGTAGCGATGCAGGTGTGGGCTGATTGGCTAGATGCCAAAACGAAAGAAGCAGAGGGGTCAGTAGGGGGCATCACGTACCCTTACGCCTAGGACGAGGGGGCGTAGTGGTAGCATAAGAAAAACAGGGCGTACTTCATACTACGCCCTATGACTACACAGACTGATTTTCACAAGGATGTCCACCACAAAAAGGACTCCAATGAGTTTGACCCGATAGCCACTATGGTGAGAGAACGGTTTATGCGAGCTAAAGAATGGCGTAACCGTGACACGATAGGGGCGTTTTCTGTTGAGCAAACACTTCATAATTGCTACAACCAGTACCATGGGTTGTCATCAGCCTGTGATACCGATTTAGATAATTCACTTAATACCAATGTCGTCATTTCGCTCACTAAACATAAAGTTGATGTGATGACAGCGTGGACTCGAGACCTATTAGGCAGTGCTAATGCCTCACCATTTCTAGTTGAACCTACTCCCATTCCAGAATTAAACGATACAGCTAAGTTACAGGTAGTTGCCAAATTGCGAGATACCTTAATGGGTGGGTTTGAGGGTAGTCCTGCGGAAGTAATTGAGCTGACTAGACAGTTAAAAGAGCGTCAGTTAGCAGAAGAGTTTGAGATTGCCAAGAAATCTAGCGTAGCGATGCAACAACTGATTGATGATCAATTAGTAGAGGGTGGATTCAGAAACCAGTTAATGGATTTTCTGACTAATTTTGCCTTATACCCATACGCTGTTATGTTGGGGCCAATGCCAGAGATGGTGCCAGTATTGAAGTGGAGTGGTACTCGTCCAATCACAGGAGAGAAACCCATTCTCCGTACAATGAACATTTCACCGTTTGATTATTTCTGGTCGCCAGATACCTACGAAGCAGGTAAAGGCACCTACGATATTGTCAAGCGTAGAATGACAAAGATGACGCTCTTACAGTGTGCTACGTTGCCCGGGTTTATTGAACAGAATGTGAAGAGTGCGATTAAGTTTTTCTCCGCACCAGATACCCAATTAGACTGGCTAGGTGGTAACCCTGATAAGAGTAATACCCCATTAAACCCTTGGAGCCAAGATGAATCGATTGATGTGTTGCTTCATTTTGGGGCATTGAGTGGTAAAGAGTTACGCCGCTATGGTATGACAGGGGTAGAGGATGATAAGTATTATGAATGCCAAGCCATGGTGCTAGGCAGTTGGACTATTCGTCTACTCATTAACCCTAATCCGAACATTTCAGCACGTCCTATTTACTCTGCTAGTTATCAACGAGTACCTGGCAAAATGGCAGGGTATGGTATCGCTCAAAACTTACGGGATATTGAACGCTCATTTATGGCGGCGTACCGAGGGTTGATGGAAAACATTGGGTATAGTTCAGCACCGATGGGTGAGGTAGATTTTAGCCGTATCCAACGCTATATGAGCGATGACCAGATTGGTCAGTTAATGAGTGCCACCATGGTGCCGACTGACCCAGATGTTTCTGGAGGTGGGCGTCCAGCACACTATTTCCATAATGTCCCTAATATTTCTAATCAGTTATTAGGGGTAATGCAATATTTTACCGAGCTTGCTGACCGTCATACGGGTATCCCTGCGGCGATGAGTGGGCAACCTGTAGGGACAGGGGCTAACCGAACGTTCCGAGGCATTATGGCGTTATATGGCAACGCACTAAAAGGCGTTCAGTCTGCCTTGATCAATCTTGACAAGGAGCTATTCGAGCCGTTAGGGACAGCTTACTTTCACTACAACATGAAGTTTAGTAAAGACCAACGGGTTAAGGGTGATGTGATGGTACACGCTCGAGGTACAGAGGGCTTACTACAGAAAGAAATCGCTCGTCAAGGCTCTATTGAACAGCTACAAATGATTGCACAGCTTTCACAAACAGGTCAATTGGATCCAAAAGTACTTCGTTGGGCTGTTAACAAGGCACTTGAGACTAGTGGCGTGCCATTAGATGAGTTAGGCGTTTCTGATGATATTGATATGAGTGTAGGACAACCAGACCCGATGGCACAAGCCATTGGTCAGGGGCAAGATATGCCACCATCGCCACCTACACCGCAAGGAGTAATGTAATGAAGAGTGATTATAAAAAATTAACCGACAAAGCAATGTGGATTTTCGATAAATTTTATGAATTGGTTTGTCGAGATGTCGACTGTACTTACTGTACGTTCTACAGAGGGGTTCTTGTGGGGGTCATTTTAGGAAGTATCTTCGGACTAGTGGTACAGAATTAACCTGTAAGGATACAGTACGATGAGCACATTGAGGAGGGCGACGATGGACAATTACCGAGTGGAGCTAGAAGATACCGTTTATGACATTATGCTTGGCACAGGACGTGTGGTAAGTCTTAATGAAGACGGGTCGTTCCTTGTAGCATTCGGCACTCAACGCATGACATACCAGAAAGGTGGGTATTTTGCAGGGGTAAAACGCTTGTTTTGGGCTGACCCTGTATTGCTAGTACCACCAAAGCGAGCCACGAAGAAGTGGGAAGCTATCCAACGCATGATTTCATTGATGGATGAGTTGATGTAATGAAATGTGATATTAAGACAGGGCGAGTAGTAGAGCCAGTATCAAGCACAGAATTATTTCCAACGACAGGTAATGGGGTCGTTGGCGAAGTGTTTTTTGACTCTAAATCGACCTCAACGGTATCACGAGTGTTCAGAGTGTCTGTGAATGAGGCACTTATTTTAACGGCATTTAATCTGTCTGGCGAACATATTGATAATGGGCCAGATAAATGGCAAACCTGTGAAGCCGTAGAGGTATATAAAGTGTCTCCTATTGTGCATGAGTTACCACGTGGCGATTCGTGCTGTGGGCAATACGGTGAGCCAGATAACAGCGTTATCAGAGAAGAAGTAAAGGCACAGACAGATTGCTGTGCGTGGAGACTAATCTGCGGTAGTCCTATGGCAGTGATTGCGTTACCAGGGTACTACAGATTGAAATTAACTGATGAAGCGATGGTGGGGCGAGTGTATGTCGAGGGCGAGCGTGTTGCAGGCGTGCCTATCCCCAACAATTTAATTTTTGGAGGCTAGATGAAACTATTTCACCCCCAATCGACTTCGGCTATTAGTGGCATTTTTACCGTTAGTTTAGGTGAGGTGGCGATTATCTCGTCATACAACCTGCATGATAACCAACGAGGTGTTATCCAGAAAGTATGGTTTAAAGATGGCAAGGTGCCAACAGGTGGGTCATGTAATGTTGTTCTGGAAACAGAAGAGGCTCATATCTTAGCTGTCGAAGATGTTACACAATGTGGCGTGTGGGCAGTAAACCCATGCCAAAACATTGCCTTGTTATCCATTCCAGGAAACTACCGTATGGTGCTTGATGATGGGTATGCGACAAAGGAAGTTGCTCCAGATACACCAGTACCTGTAGCAGAAAGCACGGCAGTTGGGGTAGCGATGATTGAAGTAACGAAAGTGCCTATTGCGTACGCAGAGGCGTTCCCTAAAGATTTATTTTTTGGTGCTGTGACAGGTTGTCACGGTTGTAACTAAGGAGATTATTATGGCTGGCAAATGTTGCGGCGAACCAGAATTACCAAAGGTCATGAGCGATGTCACGCTTGYWGACCCACGAATCATTAATCCAGAGTTTGTAAATACGAAATTCACCACCGATTGT
>NZ_AYSV01000041.1 GCF_000506865.1 Pelistega indica | reverse complement strand
TCAGAGGGTGTGGTGAATAACCACCGTTTCCAAGGGCAGTACTATGATGAGGAGAGTGAGCTACATTATAATACGTTTAGGTATTATGACCCAGAGCTAGGACGCTTTATCAGCCAAGACCCGATCGGCTTGATGGGAGGGATAAATGTGTACCAGTATGCGCCGAACCCGGTGGAGTGGGTCGATCCTTTTGGCCTTTCAAGAATGCCAAGTTGGATGCCTTCTATACAAGGATATCAAAGACAGCATCTAATACCTTACTCTTTAAGAAACCACCCATTCTTTCAAGCTTCTGGGAGATCAATAAATAATGCTACAAATATGATGTATCTGCCAGTTAATAGAGGTATAGATCCAAATCCTCAAAAAGGATTGCATAGAGGATGGACGGTAGAGCATCGTGAATATAATGAAAAAGTTAAGGCTATGCTCGATAGATTACAGGATAAGGCTGTTCGTGAAAAATGGTCACAAGGTCGTATAGATGAAGAAGTTAAAACACTTCAAAATAAACTTAGAAAAGGATTTAATACTGGCAAGTACAGTTGTGCATCCCCTATTTGAATGAACAAGGAGTCAAGAATGAAGTTATATTCCATTTACAGTAAACTGCTTAATTCAGAGGCTTACATAGAGCTGATGAATCGCGATAGAACGGAGATAAAATTTTATTTCTTATATGATGAAGGCGAATTAAATACAAAGCCTAAATTTAGGGGACAGGAAGGTTTTAATACTAAGAATATTAAACTTACTGATAAATATGACAGCATAGATAGTCTGTTGGTGTTTTCTACTGATTTTTATGAAAAAATGAATCTTCTACTCAAAGACGAAATGCAGTTTTTTGAAGCAGAGCTAATGGTAGGTAATGAAATCATTAATTGTTATATTGGGAAAATAATTAACATTCAAAGTATTTTAAATGAAGAGAAATCAGAATATGATGAGTGGTTAGGGGATGAAGATGAGCCTTTTGTAGAAACGCCAGTATTTATGAAAGAGATTCACAATACTGTTTATTGTGTTAAAAACACATCCAGACAAAATATTGTAGGATTTACAGAGTTGTTTAAACAACAGGTAGAAAATCAAGGTTTAAAAATTGATTTTCGGGAGGTTAAACAATAATTTATTCAACTTTTTGATTTAACGGGATTTAATCAATGCCATACTCTTCAATGTGCTTTTAAATGTTGACTCCAGAAAAAAACAATAAACAGCCGTAGACAAAAATCAAATTAATTTTTTTAATTTAAAAAAGACTTACAAATATTTGTGAAAAATTTATTAAATTTTTAGATAAAAATTGGGTAAAGTTTTGCCAAAATACGAAGAGGACTATAAATTAAAGTTTCTGGAGTTGGGTTTTGATGGGAGCAATGGTGACTTTGTTATGTTTTGGACTCAATATAATGATGAAATTACAGGGAAAATTGGAGCGCTGTACCCATTTGCGTATGAAGTTAGGGATTTTAGTAAAAGTCTAACAGTTATTTTAAGAAATCAGTTGAATCTGCCATGTAATTATTATTCATTGTTTAACTTTGAAAACGAAGATTACTTGTTCTACGATAAAAGCTCAGACAATGTCCTTTTTATTAAATCTGAAAATATTCAAAAATTTATCAAAGACGCTTGGTTGCCAACTGATGTCTGGTACTTATCTATGACGATAGTATACAGATATCACTGTTGCCAATTGGTTAACAGGGATTAAGGATAGTTGTAAGGGATAGCTTACGCACGGAGTAGGAGTACCTCTATGATGCGTTTGGGCGACGTATAGCCTAGCAAGTGGAGGAGGCTTTCCCACACAGTGGTTCAGTGAGTGAATTTGAAAATTATCATGGTGTCAAATATGAAACAAGTGAAGCTAAAAAGATGGCAGATGAATTAAATAAAGTTACGTGTGCAATTTGATTATTTAAAAGGTGATATATGCAGTCAATAATTTTGAATGAGAGCAATGATTTTGAAATGTTAATTGATTTTCCTCTGGAAAAGAAGCAAATATTTTTAAGTATTTCGGATGATTTAGATTCTGCTTATCAGGCAATTAGTGAGGAGAATCAACTTAGAATATGGCATTTTATAGATCAATCAGGGATATGGTTGGACCCTGCGAAAGCTAGAATCAAAGAAGAACTTCCTAGCGTTGAAGGGCAATTATTGCGTATAAATATTTTGTCAGAACTAGATGAAGAAGATTTGGTGTTTGGACTTCAGTTTTGGGTATCAGAAGACATAGAGCATGGTAGAGGGATGAAGATTAGACATAGTGATTTTGCTATTATTGATTATGGTAATGCTGATGTGGCACTTTTTTTCTAACAACCGCTTAATTAATACCGCCTTTCCCTATGTCATACTTGATGATTGCTATGGATTATCTGCTAAGGTAGGACGAAGTGGTGTTAAGACAATTTATTTGGAACATGTTTCCGAGGTTCGTTCATTAAAATTTATTGAGAATTTGGCTCGCAAGACAACCCAACACATCACTACAACCTAGTAGGTTGCGTTCAAGAGCAAGTATCACTATGTATGTGACCAGATAGGCACGCCGCAACTGTTGCTGAACCAAGCCCAAGAGGTGGAGTGGGTCGATCCGTGGGGGTGGCTGCACAGACCGTATATTAGAAAGTCTACACGCAAGGCTGTTGAAGATAAAGCAAGGGTTGTGAAAGGGCGCTTTTTGGATGCTAATACTGGTAAACCAATAGAAGGTGGGAAACGAAGACCTTGGAGA
>NZ_AYSV01000040.1 GCF_000506865.1 Pelistega indica | reverse complement strand
ACCTCTTAAAACAACTCAGAACAGGTTAAACAACTAACCGAGGAGTGGTTAACGATTTATAATACGCAAAGACCTCATGATGCACTAAAGGGGCTCACCCCTTTAATGTACAAACAAAAACATTCCGTTTCTACTTTATAGTTGTACTAAAAATGGGATGGGTACAGCAACGGCTCCTCGGAGGCAATGCTTAATCCCTCCCAGTCATACAACGTTTGTGGACCATCCGATGATGCTCACCCGCCCTCACTCGCTTGGCTATACGTCGCCCAAACGCATCATAGAGGTACACCGTGCGTAAGCTCCCCCTTGCCATCCACTCTACCGTAATTGATTATGTCCATCCCATTGGAAGGTTTAGTTTAAATCTGATGAAGAAGAGAAAAATTAGGAAAATTTTCTTAGATTTTCTATTGTTTTTATAGCATCCTTAGAGATAGTAGTCTTCGTTATTAATGAATTCAACTGAGATTCATTCTCCTCTGTAATTAAATTTTATAGCACTTAGTTGAATCCTATATTCAATTTCAAATAAACTTCTTAGAAAACTCTCACATTTCTCATCATCTTCATCAATGTTTGTGAAAAAATAATCAGAGATTTGTGCATTAATAATATCTATAATTAATCTTGCACAATCAAAAACGTCATCAACTTTGTGATTTATTAAAAAACTTAAAAAAGTATACAAGCACTCTGACACAATTTTAGCAAGTATATTTTCTGTGGTACTATCAAACACGTTATCTGTATCAAGTATCAAACTATTACTTTTTCTCCTTAAATTTTCAAGATCTTTTAGTGTTATAGCATCTTCTTTTTTCAGCCTATCATAGATAAATCTAAATAAAACAAACGCTTTGCCATTTTCTAAGTCCTCACTCATATCCTGTATTTTGATACGAGAATCTACATCTTCATATAACTTTTGAATTCTATCCATACAAAAAAATCCAAAATTTTTTTGTTGCTTAAAGCTTAAAGAATTTAAAGCGTCTTTAACTAAGTTTTCATTTGCTTTTTTCTCAATCATTACCAAATTCCACATTGATTACTGTTTTCTCTTATTTTTTGATTTTTTACCTGAAGTATTTTCCTCATTAAAATCAATATTATTCTTTCTCATACCATTTTCACAGTCTATGCAAATTGGTTTACTACTACCTATTTCTGACATTTCTTCAGGTGCAAAGTTTCGTAAAGATTCCTCAGCATGCATGTTCTCTGTTCTACTATTTACATTAATAATATTGTTATTATTCGCCCAATCTCTAATTGCTGGTCTTGTAGTTTTTTCACTAGTTGAAACGTATAATTTCCCGCTTTTTCCTCTACCTACAGCGACAGTAACAGCACTCCTTGTTCTTTCCGGCAAAACTTTTGCTGCTTGGATTGCTATCTCATCAAGAACAGAGAATTTCGCCAACCCCCACGGATCGACCCACTCCACAGGGTTCGGCGCATACTGGTACACATTTATCCCACCCATCAACCCTATCGGGTCTTGGCTGATAAAGCGACCTAGCTCAGGGTCATAATACCTAAACGTATTATAATGTAGCTCACTCTCCTCATCATAGTACTGCCCTTGGAAACGGTGGTTATTCACCACACCCTCTTTCACCTCTCTAGGCTCCACATAGGTCTCTCCCCATGCCTTGGACTCGGCCTCCCACACCACCTCTTGGGATTGGTTCAGCAATAGTTGCGGCGTGCCTATCTGGTCACACACATAGTGATATAGTTTAGGGGGAGAGGTTAGGTCCTCTCTCGACTCACTCTAACTTGTTAGCCACATCGAGCTAATTTTTGCAAGCTTGTCGACACATTTTTTAACTGCTCCGCTAAATTGAGCACTGA
>NZ_AYSV01000039.1 GCF_000506865.1 Pelistega indica | reverse complement strand
TCAGTGATYRGGAAGGCTTGACCATTGCTTCAGAAGAGCGTATCGGTCAGCAACTGGGCAAACATGCAGCCAATCCGGGACGTGACTGGCAGAATGCACCGGCCTTGGCCTTGAATGTGCAGTATCTCTACGAAGATGGTCAGTTTGTGCCCTTGGCGCAATACATTAATAGCAATGATGGACAAGCGGAACTACTGAGCTCACGGGGGTGGCAGGCCGAGTTAGCAGAAGAAACTCAAGTAGCGCCGAAACTTTATCATTATGTGTGCGATCACCTCGGCACCCCACAACTGTTGGTGAACCAAGGTCAGGAAGTGGTGTGGGAAGCCAAGGCCAAAGCGTGGGGTGAAACCCGTGTCATAAGCCGACCAGCTGCAGATGAGCAGGTGATTAATAATCATCGTTTTCAAGGTCAGTATTATGATGCTGAGACGTCGTTACATTACAATACCTTTAGGTATTATGACCCAGAGCTAGGACGCTTTATCAGCCAAGACCCGATAGGGTTGATGGGAGGGATTAACCTCTATCAATACGCCCCGAACCCGGTGGAGTGGGTGGATCCGTGGGGGTGGAGTAGTTCTAAAGGAGGTGTTTATTGGTTAGTTCGTCAACTAGCAAAAGGAGGTGAGGTTAATCATATGCCTGCATGGTCTGCTGTAAGAAACTCTATTTCCGATTTAAGTCGGGGAATAGTTCCTTCTCTTTGGATGGAAACATCTGATCATAGACAAACAGCTAGTTGGGGATCGTTAACCCAAGCAAGGCGTTGGCGACAGGCACAAACAAAACTAATTGATTCTGGTAGATTTTCTCATGCGATGGAAATGGATATTGTAGATATTAAAAAGAAATTCGGAACCAAATATAACACTGGTTTAACAGATATGATTGAAGAAGCATTTTCTCGAGGTTATATTAGTGATTCTGAAAGAAATAGATTGAATAGTAAAGTTTGTAATTAAAATTTTAAAGGAAATATATAATGTTTAATATTGAAAAAAATAGTTTTGATGGTATTACGTTAGGACAAAGTAAAGAGGAAATAGATAAAACAGAATTTGATAAATCTCTATACTATCTAGAATTCGAAGAGCAAAATGGTCGTCAGGTTCTGGTAACAATTTCAGTGCGAGATCTTAAAGGTTTTAAATTAAACGACAAAGAAATTAATTTTGATAATTTGGAGACATTTTTAGAGGAAGAAAACCCGTTTGTTGATGACAATATTCTTGTATTTCCTAAATATAACCTAACATTGATTCCAGATTTTAAAGGGAAGTTATTTGCGGAGATTTTAGTATACGATGAGAGTGTCAAAGAACTCTATGAAGAGTCGTATGATGATTATTATTTAAATCTTAAGAAATGACGAGGAGGTGATTGATTTGAGAAATACACATTTGTGTTTCTTGCCGTATAAAAGACTCGGGCTGTTTCGTTTTGGAGAGACACCTCAAGAGTTCACAAAACTTACAGGAATCCCAACGAGAGCGAAACCTAATAATAAAGCATTTAGCGATTTTCAAGATTTTTATATTCGATTTGATAATGACCGATTAACGCAGATTCAAATAACAGAAAATATTCTAGATTATCAAGTGATGTTTAATGATGTGCTTGTGAACTCAATACAAGGATTAAATACCTTGATGTCTCGCTATGATTATATTGAGAATAATTTCAGAGTGACATTTCTAGTATTAGGGATGACGGTATGGAAAGATTTACGAACGATTTATTTTTTTGATAAAAGCCTGCTGGAATTTTGGAAAGATTTAGAAAGACCTATTACAAGTTGGTAGCTTAGCTAGTTGGAAGTGTAGAGTGCATATCCACAATGCTATAAGTAATTCTATGTGATTTGCCAAGTATGGTTATTCGGCTCAAGGTCATGATATGTTCTCAGTACCTTACCGTCAGGGGTGTCAAGTGTCGTTGGTAATCTGTTAAAAGGGATAGCGGGGATACACTTTAGCTATGATGCGCGTGGGAATATGACGCGTAAAGAGGGGCTCAAAGGGATACAGACCTTCCAATGGGATGCGCATAACCAATTACGGCAGAGTGGATGGCAAGGTGGAGCTCGGGAGAGCTTACGCACGGAGTACCTCTATGATGCGTTTGGGCGACGTATAGCCAAGCGAGGTGGAATCGGGAGAGCATCATCGGGTGGTCAGCCAAACGTTGTATGACTGGGAGGGGTTAAGTATTGCCTCTGAAGAGCCGTTGCGCACAGCCAATGCAACGAATCTTTC
>NZ_AYSV01000038.1 GCF_000506865.1 Pelistega indica | reverse complement strand
TCAGGCATTATTATCCATCGGCAGTTGAGCGTCTTCCAAGAGGCGCGTCAAGGCAAGCCAATTGTTCAGGCTGTAACGAATGGCTTTGGCGATCGCCGAGTTCGGCGGCACCAGCTCAAACTGACTACGCAACCACCTTTCTAATTGCTTAAGTGCCGGCTCCATGTGGCGTTGTCGATGGGCTAATCGCTCCGGTGGACTTAAGTTCCTGGCCTCGGCCTCGTAGTGATAAAGTCGTTGGATTTGTTGTAAGGCCTGTTCAGCCACTGAGCTGCCGTTGGCTTGGTAAATATCGTGGAATTTGCGACGCGCATGCGCCCAACATCCCCCCTCAATCACTTGCTCATCGGCAAAGAGGGCTTTATAACCGGCGTAATCATCACACATCAGACTACCGCGCCAATCGCCTAAGAATTCGCGGGCATGAGCGCCTGAGCGACCTGGCTTAAAGTCATAAATCACCGCTTTCATCTGCTCATAAGCACCCGGGGCATAGACCCAGAAATAACCACGTTGCGTTTTGCCCTTTTTATGGTGCATGTAAGTGATGGGGGTCTCATCGGCATGCAATACCGAATGCGAGAGCACCTCTTGGCGTAAAGCATCAACGAGCGGTTGTAACTGTGCGCCACAGGTGCCTACCCAATCCGCCAGCGTAGAACGGGCAATGCGTACACCGCTGCGCTCAAAGATGGCTTCTTGACGGTGCAACGGCAGATGGTCAGCATACTTCATGATCAGTACTGTCGCCAGCAGTCCGGTCGTTGCCAACCCGCTCATCGTATGGTTCAAAATCCGCCAAAATCCCTATCCATTGGTGATGCAGTGTTTAGCTGAAAGTGGTTTAATGGCATTCTTCTCACGCAGCTCTGCAGCCAATATCCCAGTCAATATGGATTTAGCTAAAAAGCTTGGCTTACGTGAGGAAACCTATTCCGTATCCATCCCCTTAGGTGCCACCATTAATATGGCTGGTGCAGCAATTACCATCGCCGTCTTAACCCTAGCCGCTGTGCATACCCTAGGTATTGAGGTAGATATTGCGACCGCCTTTTTACTGAGCTTACTGGCTACGGTTGCCGCTTGTGGCGCCTCCGGCGTTCCTGGTGGCTCATTACTGCTGATTCCAATGGCCTGCAGCTTATTCGGTGTCAGTAATGAAATCGCAGCACAGGTGATTGCTATTGGTGTCACCATCAGTGTGATTCAAGACTCGGTTGAAACGGGCTTAAACTCTTCAACCGACGTACTTTTCACCGCTGCTGCCGATATTGCTGAGCGTCGCAAGGCTTAGGCATTGTGCCTAGCTAATTGCTACGCTCGATATAAAGCGATTGCTTCTTGTAAGAATTAAGGCACCGACTCGTCGGTGCCTTACTATTTAAGCTTTGATACCACCGCATGGGCGGACGATTGAGCAGTTTGAAATCAAGCCATTGCTAGCATCAAAGGCCGCGCAATGGCTTGAAGTCAGCTTATTCAGGTCCTCAATGGCAAGTTACCACTGATAACCCACGCCGGCGCCGTAAGTTACATCACCACGTGTATTACCAGAGACAGAGCTCTTAATAATCCACTTACCGTTATCGGAGATGGTGGATAACCCAGCGGCGTAACCATGCTCACCACGATGACCAGCACTGGCAATCGCAAACATGCTCTTACCAGGTAGATAGGCTTGCGGTAAGTTCGCCATTGCTGCTGCAGAGGCGGTACCAGCGCGAGCCTCACGATCCACGCGGTGAATTTCATTACCTAGGTGGTTCACTACATTATTAAAACCACCGACAGCCGCTTTTAACTGGCTAACATTTACTGCGTCGGTATCTGCCTTTCCAGCCGCAACGTTTGTGATCTGCTTGCCACCCGCATTAATGCCTCCCGCGCTTAAGCTAACGTCACCTACTGTAATGCCGGTATTCGTCACTTTTACATCACCAACACTGATGCTATCAAAACTAACATCCTTGGCTAAGGCAAAGGTAAACTGCGTGCCTTCTTGCTTCAAGGTCAAGTTATCACCTGCCTCGAAGGTCACGGTATTACTTGCTTTCACCAGCTGATTGCTAAACTCGGCACCTGGATCGGCTTTATTACCGGCACCTATCACGTTAAAGCCTGTGCTATTAATCGCTGACTGAACTGTATCCGCCGTCACTAAAGCACCAGGCGTAACCGGTGTACCCACGGTACCATCTGTCGTGGTGTTAAAGGTCGTGGTCTTCGCTGCGATGGCACCACCAACTGTCGTCATGGTTGTACCGTCCGTCTTGGCTGAAACCGTGTACTCCGTGCTTTTATCCACTAACTGTTTAGACTCAACAGTCACACCATCACCAGCAACCAGCTTGGTGGACGATGCCTTCACTTGAGCCTCAACTGCTTTTAGCTGACTAACATTCACCGCATCGGTATCTGCCTTTCCAGCCGCCACGTTCGTGATCTTCGTATTACCCGCATTAATGCCTTCGGTGGTTAGACTTACATCACCGGCGGTAATGCCTGTGTTGCTCACTTTTACCTTATCACCGACGCTTAGGCCATCGTTATTCAGTGACGTCTCGCCGGCTTTGACACTATTAATGTCAAGATCTTTCGCTAAGGCAATACTAATATTAGTGTTACCACCTTCCTGACTAATCTCCGTCTGAATATTCTGATCTTTACCTTTAATCGCCACGGTAGAACCTAGCTTAGAGGTTTTAGAACCACCGTTATCGGCATTAAAGTTAAGACCTTTGTCTACATTTGCCTCAACAGTTTTAAGCTGACCAACATTCACCGCATCGGTATCTTTCGTACCAGTCGCCACGTTCGTGATCTTCGTATTACCCGCGTCAATGCCTTTGTCGTTCACTTTTACCTTATCACCGACCGTCACGCTATTAAAGCTAACGTCTTTTGCTGTCGCAAAGGTAAAATGTGCACCATCCTGCTTCAAGGTTAAGTTATCACCTGCCTCGAAGGTCACGGTATTACCTGCTTTCACCAGCTGCTTATTAAACCCACCACTTGGATCAGCTTTATTACCGGCACCAATCACGTTAAAGCCTGCGCTATTAATCGCTGACTGAACTGTATCCGCCGTCACTAAAGC
>NZ_AYSV01000037.1 GCF_000506865.1 Pelistega indica | reverse complement strand
TCAGGTTTCCAGGCGAGTACTATGATGAGGAGAGTGAGCTACATTATAATACGTTTAGGTATTATGACCCAGAGCTAGGACGCTTTATCAGCCAAGACCCGATCGGCTTGATGGGAGGGATTAACCTCTATCAATACGCCCCGAACCCGGTGGAGTGGGTGGATCCGTGGGGGTGGAAAACTCACTCTAGTACATTGCAAAGACTTTGGAAAGATTATGTCGGACAGCCTCATGTTTTCGCAGAAATTCATCATGGTTTCCCTGAAGAGTTTGCAGATAGATTTAAAAGATTAGCTGATATTGATGTTAATAATCCGAAATATTTCTTTAATCTCTCGCCTGAAAGACATAGATTAACTAGAGGTAGAGGTGTACATACTAATAGTTCTAGAGTTGGCAAGAATTGGAACAAAGTATTTGATGGTTTGTTAGATTATGTTGAAAAACAAAGAATGGATAAAGAAACAGCTAAAGATTTCCTTGAAAAACGACTGAGAGATTTAGCAAGAAAAGAAAGAATCGGTAAATATTCTGCTGACGCAGTAAAAAATAGACCTTGTAAGTGATCTAGTTAACATGGATAAAGGAGATAAAATGAAACTGATTAACTCAAATGAGCTTTTTAACTTCCTTGAAAAACTTAATCCTGTCATTAAAGATAAAGGTAGAATCCCTCAAATTGATACAAAATATACTGAGTTCATTCATCAGTATAAAGAGGTTAGTATTACACCGGATATTGTGTTATATGGCTATCAGAAGGCGATTGAGTGGAATAAGCGAGCATCCGATAATAATTTGCCACGAAATTTGTGGCTTATAGGGCAGTCAGGGCAAGGAGATGAATGGTTTTTGAATGAACAAACCAAAACCGTATTCTTTTTTGACCATAATCAGGGGGAATATGGGGGATTAGAGAATTTTTTAAATCTGCAGATTGATTTCACCGGTTTTCTTAGGATGGGTTTTTTGCTTGCGAAGTTAGAGCAGAGACTTGAAAAAGACCAAAGTATAGATGAATTTAAGCAGGAAATCATGGGACTAATGAATAGTATTCACCCTCAATTATTTGAGATGTTTCCTTATAAATATTTCGATTGATTGATCCTAGTTAGAATAGTAGACAAACTCTCTCCCTCTAAAGCGTATGCTTATCTCTCTATGTCAGGATAGTTGTCACCCTCTAAATTTAAATCAAGAGAGCGGTAAGGATACTATTTATGGGTCGTTATTAACTAGAGCGTAAGAACGCAGTGATCAATAAATTTCATAGTACCAACACATTGAGTCATAGTGCACTAGCTAGACAAATACCGAGGTGATCTTATGCTAAAAAATGCGATCGATATTGCTGGTTGAACCTACCCCATTCTTAACACAGCCCGAAAGTAGAATGTGGTTTCAGCCTGTAGTCGACAGGACTTAAACGATTTAAAGACTCGTGAGGTCTTTCGGTATTGTAAATGGAAATCCACTGTTCGGTGTGCCAACGAACCTGTGCTAGCGTACTGAAGAGGTGTATGTCCAACACTTCCTCACGGTAAGTTCGATTGAATCGTTCGATATAGGCGTTCTGGTAAGGACAGCCAGGTTCAATAAAGTCAATCATAATACCGCGTTGCTCTGCCCATCGCATAAACACCGATGACGTAAACTCTGGGCCATTATCCGCACGGATACAGTCTGGATAGCCATAAACCGCCCCTAGTTGATCTAAGAAACGTGTCACCCGAAGGCCGGCAGACTCATACCAACATCAATGCCAAGGATCTCACGATTGAAGTCATCAATTACATTCAACGTGAGGAAGCGACGCTGATTCGTCAAACCATCTGACATGAAATCAATTGACCAACGCCTTCTTGCAGCCTAAGCTGCGCCAATGGCGTAGGATGTCGTGCTGGCAAACGTTGTTTACGCTTACTTCGCAGTTGCAGCTTAAGCTGATGGTAGACACGTTGTACGCGCTTGTGATTACATGAGTGACCTAAGCTTCGTAAGCGGTCAAAGCACTTAACAAAACCCCACCGAGGATGACGTTCAGTTAGCTCAAGCAAGGCTTGCCCAACTTCGCTGTCATCGACCAAGCGTTTACGGTAGTAATAAGCGGTACGACTCATACAAACCGCTTGACAGCTTTTAACGATGCTGACTTGATGTCTTGCCTGTAGCTTACGAGCCCATGCTTTACGTGTCTCTACAGGCACTAGAGCTTTTTTTATGATCTCCTCCTGCATGCGAGCCATTAGGCTCAGCTCAGCATACATCTTTTTAAGCCGCTCGTGCTCTTGCTCAATCTGCTTAAGACGCTTCAGTTCCGAGGCCTCAAGGCCATCATACTTGGAACGCCACTTGTAAAAGGTGGACACGCCAATGCCTTCTTGACGGCATAAATCTGCAATCGGCTCGCCCGCTTCTGCACGTTTTAACAAGGTGATGATCTGCTCTTCACTCTTACGTTTGCTCATCGTAAAACTCCTAAAGATAAATTAATTGTAAAGGAAAATTCTACCGTTGAGCTGTGTTAATTTAGGGGGTGGTTACCGGTCAATATATAAGTTTTATTGAATCGGTGGCTCAATCAAAAAGGGTTTTTACTCTTATGGGTGAGGGTGAAAGTGCCTTGAGTACCTCATTACATTTTTTAGATGAAGAGGGTAATGAAGCTCCTGTCTTATGTGTTTGGTCTTTAGAAGCATTGGCTAGTTATCACAAAAAAGAGGGTTGGAAAAACTTTAAGCTTAAGGTTATTCCCTTGGAAGAGTTCATAGAGAATTGGTGCTTAGGCATGTTTTTTGATGGTGTAATTGTAGGGGTAAATTTTGACCAACATATGTTTGGTAAAGAAGTAACTTCTTTAGAACTTGCGGAGGACCTTATTCAGCAATTAGAGCAAAATCTAATTAATATTGAGTTCAAGAATTTCAAAGACTTAGAAGAGTTAAAGGAGTATATATCGTCATTGAACAATAATTGAATTCAAGTCTATAACGGTGTCTGTCAAGCGAATTATCCAATCTGATAACGACGACGCGTCCCGATGGTCGTGTGGTGGACTATCTGCGCTATGGATCAGGACACCTGCATGGGATGTTGCTAGATAAAGAGCGCTTGATTGATGTGGAGCGTGATAGTAATCACCGAGAAGTGAAGCGACACTGGGCAAACGATTTGATGCAGAGCACTGAGTACGATATAGCCGGCAGACTCAGTCAACAACATACGCAAACAGGTAAATATGTTAAACAAACCGTCTTGCAACGAGTCTATGACTACGACGGCGCCAATCGATTAACAGGGATTAAGGATAGTCGTAAGGGAGAGCTTAGCTATCAGTATGACCCGATAGGGCGATTATTACAGGCGAGAGGACCATTAGGAAAAGAGAGATTTAGCTTTGACCCGGCACATAATATACTAAGTAAAACTAGCCAGAGCTCGTCTGGTGATACGCCATTGAGTACGTTACCGTCAGGGGTGTCAAGTGTCGTTGGTAATCTGTTAAAAGGGATAGCGGGGACACACTTTAGCTATGATGCGCGAGGGAATATGACGCGTAAAGAGGGGGTCAAAGGGATACAGACCTTCCAATGGGATGCGCATAATCAATTACGGCAGAGTGGATGGCAAGGGGGAGCTCGGGAGAGCTTACGCACAGTGTACCTCTATGATGCGTTTGGGCGACGTATAGCCAAGCGAGTGGAATCGGGAGAGCATCATCGGGTGGTCAGCCAAACGTTGTATGACTGGGAGGGGTTAAGTATTGCCTCTGAAGAGCCGTTGCGCACAGCCAATGCAACGAATCTTTCTACGACACAGGGAGTCGCACTAGCCAGAGATGTGCAGTACGTATATGAAGACGGTAGCTTTGTTCCGTTAGCCCAGTATATCAATAGCAGCACAGGCGAGACAGAGCATATTAGCCCGATGGCATGGGGGGCTGAGTCGCTCCACGASGAGAAGCCTCAGCTGA
>NZ_AYSV01000036.1 GCF_000506865.1 Pelistega indica | reverse complement strand
CACCATAGAACAATTGATTGATGGWAAWCATGATTTGGAACAGCAAAAAGCATGAAGCTAAATCTAATCTGACAGACACCGCTTGTCAAACGGGGAACTGTCGAGATGAAGTCTGAACTTCTACAGATGAGCTTATCTAATTCATCATCTTTTTGGAAGTCAAAAAAATTTTTAGCAAAAATTTCATAATCGATAAGCTTTTCAGCATGTAATATCGCCTTTATTTGATAAATATATTATATCATAATATAATATATTTTTGAAATTATTTTGACACAGAAATTCTAATTTTTAGTTTATTAATAGTTCTGTAAGCTGGTTAATTTCTTTTTTTGCTATAGCATTTTTACATTCTTTAAATGGTTTGTTGTAGTCAATTACAAATGCTTTTCTTTGTCCTAGTTGATAGATACCATCTAGCGGTAATTTTTTTTAGAATGCTTTTTAAATCTTCGCATTCTGATAAATTGTGATAAGTTACGCCATTGATTAAACCATAAATCTTTTTCTTTTTTGTTTTGATTTTTTTTAACATTGATAAATGATTATCTTGTAAAAAACTTGATAAAGATAATTGTGTAGGTTGTACTGGAATAAAAATAATATCAGATAATGCTAATATATTTTCAACATAATCATTTGTCCTTGGTGTTCCATCGATAACAATAAAGTCTTTTTCAGCGAACGCATTAAGATCATGTTGTGTTAGCTTATTATGGATAAGAAAACAATCAATTTCTCCTTGGCTGTTTTCAGCCCAGTTAGCAGTTGATTTTTGTTGAATATCGCTATCTAATAAAACAACAGATTTACCCTTGTTTTTTAAATTTTGTGCTACCAAAATTGAAATGGTACTTTTTCCAGATCCACCTTTTAAGCTATATACAGTTACTATTTTTGACATGGTTTATCCTATCTTGAGATAATTATATTATGATATAATATAATATAATGAAAAAGCAATGATTTTATGAGGAGATTAAATGTACCCGAATTATGAATTGGTTGATGTTAATTTGCACGCTATTATTCGGAGGTTTTTTTGTAAAAAGATATGGGATTTTTTTACTTATGGCTTCAAAAGATGATAAAGATAGATTCATTTCTGAATTACGTCAATTAAAGTCTGAGTCCAATAAAATTGAATTTATATTAAAAATGAATGAATGGCAAAAATGGAAAGAACAAGGTCATTTTAACGTTGAGTTAACAGAAGATCTTTTTGTGTATTGATATTATACATCAATTATATTATAATATAATATAATTGATTTATTAAATTGGACTTAATTTAAAATGGCATTACAAGCAATTAAAACAAAGAAAGTTACAACTATAGATGTACCTGAAGAGAAAGATTTAAGAGCCATTAAATCTGTTACGCTAAAGAAAAGTACTATTGAACGATTAAAAGTCTATAGCAGAAGCATTGATAGCAATGACTCTCGTATCATTCAAGAGATTCTTGATGATTTTTTAACTAAGAAGGGTTTTTAGTATTTAAAGGAGAAAGATATGGAATTATATAATCAAGATTATGAAGTCGCTATTGAGGTTTTAGGACAAAGTAAAGCACCTTGGGTGAACGCCTATTGGGAAGAAAAAGATAAGTCTGAACCAAATAAAAAATTATTAGATTTTTATGAATCAAAAAAATTGGCAACTGATTTACTAATGGATAATTTAAGTCCAGAAGATACGGATGTTATTGCTCAAATCCTTGACCCTAATAATAAACTTTTTAGAGGCTTATAATGAGTTATATTCCATTGTCTACTGAAAAAATTAATAACATAGCAGAGGAATTTTTTTTAAATAAAATAAATAAAAATCATATCCAGAGACAAGAAAAACCTATTTTAACTCTTATTGCCGCACAACCTGGTGCTGGGAAAACAAAAATTGCGGATCATATTAAGCAAGAGTTAAAGCAAAAGGGCGGTTATATTCATGTTGATGCAGACCGAATGAGAGAAGAAATTCCCAACTATGCAAAATATCCTTCTCATGTTACTCAAGCTGATGCTGGTAAATTGGTAAATACGTTAAGAAATCTAGCCAAAGAAGCAAGGGTTAACATTATAGAAGAGGGTACTTTTAGAGACAGTAAATCATTATCAGCGTTTTTAGAGAAAAATAAGCAATTGGGTTATCATGTTGAAATGGTAGCGTTGGCTGTCCCTAGAGAACAAAGTTTATTAGGAATTTACAGCCGTTTTGAAAAACAAAAAGAGGCTGGAGTAAATGCGAGATTTGTACCGCCTGATTATCATGATAATGCTTTTAATGGCTTTCGGGAAACAGTTAAAAGTTTAGAAAATAAATTTGATAGCTTTAGGGTCTTTAATCGAGAGGGTCAATTACTTTATGATGCTAAAAATAAAGGTGAAAATTTAACAGCCTCTGATGTACTTGAAAAGAATCTTATATCTACGGCAGAAGAGAAAATATTTGTTTTAAAGCAAATGCAAATTTTGAAAGAAAAAGCTCAAGTAAGAGAAGGAAATACGCCTTATATTGAAGAGTTTGAGAGAGTTATTCAAAAAGAGCGAGAAAAAAGAAAAACTACCTATTCATTTAGAAAAAAATATAAAAGCCTCATTTAAATCTACTTTAGAACAGTATAGAGAAGAAAATAGTTTAAATAATCCGCAACATAAGGACTATAAAAAAGGATTATCAATTTAATATATTACAGTATAATATAATATACTGTAGAAGTTCAGACTTCATCTGACAGTTCCCCGTTTGACAAGCGGTGTCTGTCAGATTAGATTTAGCTCAGCTTTTTGCTGTTCCAAATCTGTTTACCATCAATCAATGTTTCTATGGGTGTTCGCCCACAGCACATCTTCTCCTTGATCTGAGTTCGTTCATTATTATAGAAATCWAAGCCATTCGTCTAGGTCTTTTGCAAACTATCTAATCAGTCATAGAGTTTTT
>NZ_AYSV01000035.1 GCF_000506865.1 Pelistega indica | reverse complement strand
CCCCAAGATMMCCCCCAAGATCACCCCCCAAGATACCCCCCAAGTGACTTCACAAGTGCTTGCTTTGTTACAAAGAATTGATGGGGAAGTGACAAGGCAAGACATGATGGAGTTACTTGATTTGAAAGATTCTAAACACTTTCGAAAAAACTATCTACAGCCTACTATCCAATTAAATTTGTTAGAAATGACTATACCAGATAAACCTAACAGCCGTTACCAAAAATATCGTTTAACGCCAATAGGTAAGCAGTTAATACAGGATAGGTAAGAGGAATACTGACAATAATTATTTTTTAAGAAAAGAAACTATATTCAATTCATTATTATCAAAATGGTGAATGATTGGAACTAATACATGGATATCGCTCAAGAATTTTTACAAACATTTAATCGATTAGAAAGTTACCTTAATCAACTAGTAGAAGGAGATGGTCATTACCCCTTTTATACATTGATTGATAAGGTTAAATCACGGCAGATATTTATTGCAAGACATGAAAGCTTTTTAAAGTATATGGCAAATATTCGTAATTTAATTGTGCATGATGAATATTATCCAAAGCGAATAGTACTTACGCCAGATGCTTCAATTGTGGATAAATTTAAATCCATTACACAACAAATTATTTCTGCACCCAAAGCTATTGATATCGCTAGTAAAGATTTAAAAGTATATGGTTTGAATACCTTATTGATTGATGTTTTGCAATATATCAAAGAGCGAGATTATTCACAAATTATTATTCAAAAAGACGATGGTCAGTATGGATTATTGACCCGTAAAACAATTTCGAGATGGGTTGAAAGAAATATTCATGATGGAACAGTTAATCTCAAAAATATCAAATTAACACAAGTGGTAAGTCTGGAGAAAAAACAAGAAACAGCTTATATCGCTGCACAGAAAAATATTTATGAAGTAGCCTCATTATTTGCTGATCAACAAAAAAGAATTCAGGCGATTATTGTGACACAGGACGGACAAGCATCTACCAACCAATGGGGCTGATTTCATTTTGGGATGTAAGTAGGGCGATAGTGGGGGAAGGGTGAGGAGTCTATATTAGTTATGGATAAAAAATTTTTGTTATATTGTCATGTTTTTGTTTCTATCGAATTATAGCAAAGATTGTATAAAGGCGCTTTTTTTTATTAACGTTCTGGTATGGAGTTAAAAAATATATAAAAACTTAGTATTTTTTCCTATTTGCAAATTAGTGATAATAGTTTATCTATATTGATATTTAAATAAATTATTAGGAGAGATTTGATGAGATTAATTTAAGTTTTTATTTAATTTTTTTATGTTGTGTGCCAACAGTACAGGCTGATGAGAATTTTCCAACAAAATCTATAACTATTATTGTTCCTGCAGCTCCAGGGGGTACTGCTGATATTGCAGCTAGACTACTTTCAGAACCATTTGTACCCATCCCATTTTTAGTACAACTATAAAGTAGAAACGGAATGTTTTTGTTTGTACATTAAAGGGGTGAGCCCCTTTAGTGCATCATGAGGTCTTTGCGTATTATAAATCGTTAACCACTCCTCGGTTAGTTGTTTAACCTGTTTTAGTGTTTTTAAAGAGGTAACACCCTAAAACCTCTGTGCCTGA
>NZ_AYSV01000034.1 GCF_000506865.1 Pelistega indica | reverse complement strand
GCTCGTATGGATAAGCGTCCAAGGCAGTGAGTATTAAAACTCATGAGCATCCGGGCTTTGCGACTGATATGCAAGCTCAGATGATGGCACTCAATACGATTTCAGATGGTACGTCAGTAATTGTTGAAAATATTTTTGAAAATCGTTATATGCATGTACCTGAACTAATTCGTTTAGGGGCAGATATTACGTTAGATGGTCATACCGCAGTGGTCAATGGCGTTGAGAAATTATATGGAGCCAAAGTGATGGCAACAGACTTGCGTGCATCAGCAAGTCTAGTGATTGCTGCATTAGCTGCGGAAGGCGAAACTATTATTGATCGTATCTATCATTTGGATCGTGGCTATGCAAGATGGAAGAGAAACTTCGTATGGTAGGTGCTAATATAGAACGTATTAAAGGGTAGAAAATGAGTTCAATAGAACAACCGCTGATTACGCTAGCATTATCAAAGGGTCGCATATTTGAGGATACTGTACCCTTGTTGGAGGCAGCGGGTATTCAAGTTCCTGAAAATCCCGAAAGCTCACGTAAGCTAATCTTAGCGACCAGTAATCCTTATTTGAGATTACTAGTAGTACGAGCTTCAGATGTACCAACTTATGTTCAATATGGTGCAGCAGATATTGGTATTGCTGGTAAGGATATTCTTTATGAGCATAGCAAGGAGCACCCAGGAGGACTTTATCAGCCGATTGATCTAGATATCGCTAAATGCCGACTCTCTGTCGCTGTACGTAAAGGGTTTGATTATGAGGGCGCTGTTAAAAAAGGAGCTCGCCTGAGAGTAGCAACCAAATATGTGAATGTTGCTCGTGAACACTTTGCACGCAAAGGCGTTTATGTGGATATTATCAAACTTTATGGCTCTATGGAGCTTGCTCCATTAGTTGGCCTAGCTGATGCGATTGTTGATGTTGTTTCAACAGGAGGTACATTAAGAGCCAATGATTTGGTTGAGGTGGAGGATGTGTGGCCTGTGTCTTCGCGGTTGATAGTTAATCAAGCCTCCCTAAAGACTAAAGGGCAATATTTGCAGCCGTTGATTGATGCCTTTGCAAAAGCTAGTCAAGGAAATAGTCATGAGTAAGTCTGTTATTAATCGTTTAAATTCAAAAGATATTGCATTTAAAGATAATTTAAAGTCATTGTTGGCATTTGAGTCAGAGCAAGATGATGCAATTGAAAATGCTGTAAATAGCATTTTGAAAGATGTTAAACAAAATGGCGATAAGGCTGTTTTGAAGTATTCACAACAGTTTGATAAGGTCACAGCAACGTCAATGGCTGAGTTAGAGGTTTCGCTAGCTGAGTGCCAAGTGGTCTTAGAGAGTTTGCCACAAGAACAGCGACAAGCCTTGGAAGCTGCAGCAGAACGAGTGCGTACATATCATGAGCGTCAGAAAACACCTTCTTGGTCATATCAGGAATCTGACGGTACGATATTGGGCCAGAAGATTACCCCTATGGATAGAGTCGGTTTATACGTGCCAGGAGGTAAGGCAGCTTACCCTTCATCCGTATTAATGAACGCTATTCCGGCTAAAGTGGCGGGTGTTAAAGAGGTGGTTATGGTCACACCCACACCGAATGGGCAGCGTAATCCATTGGTATTAGCTGCAGCTGCTGTAGCGGGCGTTGATCGTATTATTACCATTGGTGGTGCACAAGCTGTGGCCGCACTAGCGTATGGTACAGAAACGATTTCTCAAGTGGATAAAATCGTTGGTCCTGGAAATGCCTTTGTTGCATCAGCTAAACGCCATGTGTTTGGTACTGTGGGTATTGATATGGTAGCTGGGCCTAGTGAGATTTTAATTATTGCAGATGGTAAAACACCTGTGGATTGGATTGCTATGGACTTGTTTTCTCAAGCTGAGCACGATGAACTAGCTCAGGCAATTTTATTATCACCAGACGAAAATTATCTGAATAAAGTCGAAGAATCAATTATTAAACAACTTGAAGCAATGCCGCGTAAGGATATTATTGCAACAAGTCTAAAAAATCGTGGTGCTTTAATCAAAGTAGATAGCCTAGATGAGGCATGTGAGATTGCGAATTTTATTGCACCAGAACACTTAGAAATTTCTACTGAAAATGCACAGGTGTGGGCAGATAAAATCCGTCATGCTGGTGCTATTTTTATGGGTCCTTTTAGCTCTGAGTCATTGGGTGATTATTGTGCTGGACCTAATCATGTATTACCTACATCACGAACAGCACGTTTTTCATCACCGTTGGGTGTATATGATTTTCAAAAACGTTCGAGCCTGATTCAAGTATCTAAGCAAGGAGCGCAAACACTTGGCAGAATTGCTAAGGAGTTAGCTTACGGTGAGGGCTTGCAATCTCATGCACGTAGTGCAGAATATCGATTAGTATCTGAGGAAAAATAAAATGCGTACAGCAGAAATTATTCGTAATACCAATGAAACTAAAATTAGGGTTTCAATTAACTTAGATGGAACTGGTAAGCAATCGATTAATACAGGTGTGCCTTTTTTAGATCATATGATTGATCAGATTGCTCGACATGGCTTAATTGATATTGAGATTGAGTGTGATGGGGATGTACATATTGATGACCACCATACTGTTGAAGATATCGGCATTAGTCTAGGTATGGCAGTGGCTAAAGCGGTGGGTGACAAAAAAGGTCTTACTCGTTATGGACATTCTTATGTACCATTAGATGAGGCGTTATCACGTGTTGTCATGGATTTTTCTGGACGACCTGGTCTTGATTATCATGTCCCCTTTACACGCGCATTGGTGGGGCGATTTGATGTTGATTTAATCCGTGAATTTTTCCAAGGATTTGTTAACCATGCTTTAGTGACATTGCACATTGATAATCTGAAAGGGATTAATTCGCACCATCAGGCAGAGACTGTATTTAAAGCTTTTGGTCGTGCTTTACGTATGGCCGTAACACCAGACCCTCGTTCTGAGGGGGTTATTCCTTCTACCAAAGGTGTATTGTAATGGGCTCCAATGTCAATATAGCGATGWGGATTATGGAATGGGAAATATCCATTCTSTGA
>NZ_AYSV01000033.1 GCF_000506865.1 Pelistega indica | reverse complement strand
TCAGATGCTYASCTTAAGGATGTGTTGKMACGATTGCCGACACAGAAAGCGAAGGACATTACTGAGCTTCTGCCTCATCGTTGGCAAGCGCCAAACGACACCAAGAATTAACACAATGCCCCGACAAAATCGGGGCATTGAACGTTTAAAAACGGAAGTCAATCGGAGTTCACCGGACGCTTACAATAGACACTATTTTTATCATCGGTATTATCCATAATGAGAAGTAACTATTTTTAACTATGATGCTATATAAACAGCTCACATACTAAAGTAAAGCGTATGTATAACCACAAAAAAGGCACCTAAATAAAATATTCAGGTGCCTCTATAGAGCTTAGTTATACTATTTGTTCAGTAGAGATATTATTTCACTACAGTTTTAGAACCGTCTTTGTGCCACTCTACTACGTCAAATTTAAAGCTTGTTAAGTCTCCAGAAGGCTCCCAACTAGCTTCACCAATAACTGTATTTACTTTGTTAGCATGTAACCATTTAGCTACGTCGGCAGGATTAGTACTGTTTGCACCTTTGATACCCTCTAGGATAGCTTGAGTAGCTGCATATGCTGTTAATTGGAAAGCACCAGATGGATCACGACCTTTGTCTTTAAAGGCTTTAACAATTTCAGCATTTTCTGCATTTTTAGAGAAATCAGGTGGGAAAGTTACATACATTCCTTCAACGGCATCACCAGCAATCGCATTGATATCTGCATTACCAGCACCTTCAGGTCCCATAAAGCGTGCTTTTAAGCCTTGCTCTTTCGCTTGGCGAAGTAATAGACCTAACTCTGGGTGATAACCACCGTAGTAAACAAAATCAACACCTGCTGACTTAAGTTTAGTAATCACTGATGAATAATCAGATTCACCTGCATTAATACCTTCAAAAATAGCTGCTTTGATGCCTAATTTCTCTAAGCTATCACGTGTAGAAGTTGCTACGCCTTGACCATAAGATTGTTTATCATGTAAAACAGCAACTTTTGCTGGTTTTTGTTTAGCGATAAACTCTGCCGCTACAGGACCTTGTTGATCATCACGACCGATTGTACGGAAGATAAACTCGAAATTTTTACCTTCAGTTACGGTTGGAGAAGTAGCTGATGGTGTAACCATCACAATACCTTGCTCATCAAAAATCGGGGCAGCACCGTTAGTTGCACCAGAACATACTGGACCAACAACAAAACCAATTTTTTGGTTAACGACAGAGTTAGCCGCTGTTGGACCTTGTTTTGGTTCACATGCATCATCTACATTAACTACTTCAAATGTATGACCATTAATACCACCAGCCGCATTTACTTTCTCAATAGCTGTATCAACACCTTCGCGTACCATAACGCCATATTGAGTTAATGCACCCGTCATTGGGCCAACTGTAGCAATTTTAACAACATCAGCTTGAGCAGTAGCTGATAAAGCCAATCCTAAAGAAACGGCTAAAACAGATAAATGGTATTTCATAAAGAAGACTCCAATAACAAAAAAGTTTCAATAAGAATAACTTAAATACACTCTTTTGTATATAGCAAAATCTCTAGTGTTTACCCTGATGCAAACCCCTTAAAATGCATTAAAAAAGGGCAAAATCACAGACTTTGCCATCAGACTGTTAATAATGGGTATTTTCGGCGTACAGGTTTTCATTACCATAGAAAAGCTGTACGTCAAAATCAACACAATAAGAGGCAGACTAGATTGAGATACAAAACTTATTAACAAGTTTGCTAAAACAAACTGAGGGCAAAATCACAGACTTTGCCCTCTACTCTAGTGCTTGATGAATTTTTTTAAAACTCATCAAACAATTCACCTTCTTTTAGTGATAGTGGTTATGCACCAACAACACCACCGTCATCACGCCAGATAACAACCGTAGCTGCACGTGGACGACCACCACTATTTTCTGTATCCTCATTATCACCCATAGGCCATTTTGAGAATGCTAATGGATCATCTTGTGGCTTAACATCTTTTGGTGCACGAGGGTGTTTACCGTACTCACCAGGGTGCTGTACATTGATAAACACATATTTATAATCTGGAGAGAAAGTAATACCTGTAATCTCACAACCAGATGGACCCACTAAGAAACGACGAATTTCGCCTTTTCTATCACCCGCTTCTGGTACAGCCACGAGCATTTGGTTATTACCCATTCCCTCATAAATATCTTTATTAGAGAAGTTACCATCTGTTTGAATCCAAATACGACCGTCTTTATCGAATGCTAAACCATCAGGACTATTAAATAAATTTTTGTCCGTAATGTTTTCTGTACCAGCCATTAAATCACCCGCAGGATGTACTTTTGGATTACCTGCTAAGAAATAAACGTCCCATGTGAATGACATTGCACTTGGATCAGACTCTTTTTCATTCCAACGTACGATTTGACCATACGGATTTTTCACACGTGGGTTAGCATCATCAACGCCAGGATGTTTAACACCACCCATGCCTTTACGTTCTTTATCTGAGCCACGATCAGAGTTATTTGTTAACGTAACATATACTTCATTTGTTTGAGGATGAACCGCAATCCACTCAGGACGATCCATTGGTGTTGCCCCCACTAAGTCAGCTGCTTCACGTGTATGGACTAAAAGCTCACCCATTGATTTAAATGTTTCACTTAATGGTTTACCGTTTGTTCCAACAGATTCAAGTGTTAATGGAATCCATTTACCTACACCTTGTAAATCACCTTTAGTGTCACCGTCTAAGAACTGAGCAACGTATAATGTACCCTCATCCAATAAACCACGATTTTCTGCTTGGTTATTTGGATTGTATTTGTTCTTAGAAACAAATTTGTAAATGTACTCACTGCGTTGGTCATCGCCCATGTAAACAACAACATGCCCATCTTTGCCGATTACCACAGCCGCATTTTCATGTTTAAAATGACCTAATGCAGACAATTTTTTAGGCTTAGATGTTGGATCAAAAGGATCAATCTCAACAATCCAACCAAAACGATTCCACTCATTTGGCTCTTCAGCCACATCAAAACGTTTATCAAAAGTCTCCCAACGGTACTCAGGCTCAGAGTCTTTAGAAGAAACACCATAGCGTTTCATATGCGTTGTACTCTCTGCTCCACCCTCTTTTAAACTACCAAAATAATCTGTAACGTTTTCTTCACATGTTAAATAAGTATTCCATGGAGTAAAACCATTACCACAGTTACCAAATGTACCAATCACTTTTGTACCACTAGGATCAGCATTTGTTTTCATAGACTCAGTACCAGCTGCTGGACCAACAATAACCATTTCCGTATCGTGTGCATTGATACTACGGTTGTACTTAGAGTCTAAAACAGGTTTCCATTTTCCATTTTCTAAACGGATATGTACAACGCTAACACCTTGAGCACGTTGAGATTTTTTTACCCAGTCCTCATTCCAACCTGCACCTGCTACTTCTACGCCTTTAGGGAAAATAAAATCAGGATTGATATACTCATGGTTACGAACTAATAGCCCCTCATCATTTTTACCATCAATAGAGAAAAATTTCATACCATCATGGTTATCACCCACTTGTTTTGCTTGATCTGCAGAACTTTCTGTTGCATCCCCTTTCCATTTAGGAGAATCAGCAAAAAGAGGATCACCCCAACGAGAAATCACTTGATAACTATAACCTTCGGGAACAACGATTTTATCGCCTGTGCCTGCTTCTACTGCTTTAAAACCAATTGTCGCTGCAACAGCTTTAGCTGTTTCCTTTGCTTGTGCGACTTCCCCGATTAAACTTGAACCAAAGAAAGTCATCGTACTACAGGCTACCCCTGTTTTTAAGATAGTACGACGAGAGACTTGAGTCGCTA
Organism: Pelistega indica; assembly: GCF_000506865.1. GTDB lineage: Bacteria > Pseudomonadota > Gammaproteobacteria > Burkholderiales > Burkholderiaceae_B > Taylorella > Taylorella indica. The sequence goes on along the minus strand of NZ_AYSV01000033.1, from coordinate 3,028 downwards.
AAAGGGTATTGAATTCCTCGTTACCACTATGGTTAGTTGAAAAGTCATCATGATCAATAAATTGTTGCATGGTGTAATCCTCTTTTACATTAAAATCAGTTATAACCATGATGATACCGATTGATTATGTCAGTTTGATGGCAAAGTAATTTCTATGTTCAGTCTATTTTTAGAATAGCCAAATTGTTACAATTTAAGGGTAATCGCTGTAGATTAAGAATTAACATTAACTTTTAATGTTTGCAAAGCATTTATAAATCACATAGAATGAATTAAAAGCATTTTTAACAGGAGTCTTATTATGAAAAAATCTATCCTAGTTCTATTAACAGCTGTTTTTGCAATTGGTTTAGCAGGTTGTGAAACAACAAAAGGTGTGGGTAAAGATATCCAAAACGCTGGCGAAAAAATGGAACAAGCTGTTGAAAGGCAAAAAATCATAATCTCCTGAGAGATGATTTTCGTTCTAGCGCAAATTCCACTGAGCTAAAAAAAGCGATGTCGCTACATCGCTTTTTTTTATTGCCAAACCTTCCTCCTATCAATCATTTCAGTATTCTCTCCCTAATACTTTATTTGAATTTTGGCGTATCACTTTTCCATAGCCATGAAAAATAAAGAGGATAGGAATTTTTCCCTACCCTCTTTTTAGCCTCATCAGACGAGATCTGAAAAGGCTCAGTTAATCTTAGAAACTAGATTATGATGCAAAGTTTTCTTCTGCAAATTTCCAGTTAACTAATTTCCAGTAACCGCCTAAATAATTAGGACGTGAATTACGGTAGTCAATATAGTAAGCATGTTCCCATACATCACAGGTCAATAATGGTTTGTCTGCTGTTGTTAATGGTGTAGCTGCATTGCTTGTATTAACAATGTCCACTGAACTGTCAGCTTTTTTCACTAACCATGTCCAACCAGAACCAAAATTACCCGCTGCAGATTTGTTAAAAGCCTCTACAAAGGCAGCAAAACTACCAAATTTAGCGTTGATTGCTTCAGCTAACGCACCTGAAGGTTCACCACCACCATTTGGAGATAAGCTATTCCAGTAAAAAGTATGATTCCAAATCTGAGCAGCATTATTAAAAATACCACCTGATGATTTTTTAACGATTTCTTCTAACGATGCATTTTCAAACTCAGTGCCTGGAATTAGATTATTCAAATTAGTCACATAAGTTTGGTGATGTTTACCATAATGAAACTCTAATGTTTCTTTTGAAATATGTGGTGCCAAAGCATCTAAAGCGTATGGTAACGCTGGTAAAGTATGAGTTGTCATATAAATTCCTTTCATTGATTAAAGTTGACCAATAGTTAAATTCTACCTGATATAGGATTTTTATTCATCCAAAACCATCACATTGAGTTTACCATTACCTAACTCAATTCTCAGTTTTTCTCCTGTAACCACTTGTTGGGATTGTTTAATAATATCAGACTGCATATTGTAGGTTATAGAATAACCCCTTTTTAAAATAGCTTTTGGATTATACGCCTGCAAGGTCTCTACTTTAGCACTTAATTGTGACTGTTTGCTAACAAGTAACTGTGATCCAAGTTTTTGCAATTTATTATTAAACTGAACAAGGTTTTGGTGCAATGGTTGTAACTGTTTAGGCGCACTCGTTCTCAATCGATGAGTCAGATTAGTTACTTCTTGCATTTGTATCCGCGTATTAGGTAATAGCTGTTGTAGCGCCCTTATTTCATGATTTAACAAATATTTCTTATCTTGCCACGTTTTTTGCATCGCTTGATTTAATGATTTCACAAGATAATCACGCTTTTGTCCATATTGCTGTAAACGTTGTGTCGGTGAAATTAATTGATTACTTGCCCTATCCAATCGCATAGTTGCCATTTGCATATGATGCACTATTCCTTGAGAAAGGCGTTGCATTGACTGCTGAATGGTATTTATCCATTCCTCTTTGCTACTAGAAACGATTTCTGCAGCCGCTGTAGGCGTTGGCGCTCTCACATCAGCGACAAAATCAGCAATAGTAAAATCCGTTTCATGCCCCACGCCACTAATGATAGGTAGAGATAAACTAGCCATAAAACGTGCTAATGTTTCATCATTAAATGCCCATAAATCCTCAATACTGCCTCCTCCACGCACCAATAGAACCGCATCAACTTCATGCCTGAGTTCGGCTTGTTCTAGTGCTTTCATTAATGCTTGGGGCGCCTCTTTTCCTTGTACTAAACTAGGATACACAATTACTTTAATATAGGGGGCACGGCGTTTTAATGCCGTTAGTACATCGTGTAATGCAGCAGCACCAAGAGAGGTAACAATACCGATAGTCTGTACAAAAGATGGCAAGCGTTTTTTGCGCTTTGAATCAAATAATCCCTCTTTAGACAATTTATCTTTTATGCGTAAAAAAGTTTCATGTAAATTGCCCTGCCCCGATTGTCGGACTTGCTCTACCTGAATTTGATAATCACCACGTGGCTCATACATGGTTACTGTAGCCAATACTTCTACAGCTAAACCATTTTGTAAACGAAAATTCAACCCTGCTGCCTTTGCTCTAAACATCACGGCTTTTACTTGGGCATCATCATCTTTAAGAGTAAAGTAGCAATGCCCTGACGCTGCTTGTACAAAATTTGATATTTCACCCTTAACCCATATCTGTGACATATGCTCATTCAATAAACGTGACACAGCACGATTTAATTGCGCAACAGTCATCATTTCTGCTGGGGTGGAGGAATTTGACATAAATTCTCTCTCCATACCATAAAAATTATTGAAATTCATCATTTTTATAAAAATATTTTTTAAATTTTCCACAAGAAGAAAAAATCAATCACATAGCGAATTTTTCTTATAATTAGCGAAGATTAATAAACTCTTTTATCAAATAAACACTATAACCTATTGATTTTTAATGAATTTAAATATTTCATCTAAATTGCACAATTTTTAAGCAATAGTAAGCTGTCCTTATAATAAACACTCATTTTTTTAGAGGTTTTAACACAAAGTTTTCCTACATTTTTTGGGGAT
>NZ_AYSV01000032.1 GCF_000506865.1 Pelistega indica | reverse complement strand
GAGATTTGACTGTGGCTCGCAAGAGAACCGGAACACAGGTGCTGCATGGCTGTCGTCAGCTCGTGTCGTGAGATGTTGGGTTAAGTCCCGCAACGAGCGCAACCCTTGTCATTAGTTGCTACGCAAGAGCACTCTAATGAGACTGCCGGTGATAAACCGGAGGAAGGTGGGGATGACGTCAAGTCCTCATGGCCCTTATGGGTAGGGCTTCACACGTCATACAATGGTCGGGACAGAGGGTTGCCAAGCCGCGAGGCGGAGCTAATCTCATAAACCCGATCGTAGTCCGGATTGCAGGCTGCAACTCGCCTGCATGAAGTCGGAATCGCTAGTAATCGCGGATCAGCATGTCGCGGTGAATACGTTCCCGGGTCTTGTACACACCGCCCGTCACACCATGGGAGTGGGTTTTACCAGAAGTAGTTAGTCTAACCGCAAGGAGGACGACTACCACGGTAGGATTCATGACTGGGGTGAAGTCGTAACAAGGTAGCTGTAGCGGAAGCTGCAGCTGGATCACCTCCTTTAAGAGCATGCTCTCGAAGCGGAAGCGTCCACGCTTATCGGTTGTTTATGACTATCATTAAACACGAAGCTAGAATGGGTCAGTAGCTCAGTCGGTTAGAGCACCGTCTTGATAAGGCGGGGGTCGCTGGTTCGATTCCAGCTTGACCCACCAAAGAGTTGGACTGAGGGTGTCGCCTTTATCGTCGCGAAAGCAAGGGTAGGGAGATTATCATCAGATGCAAGGAGTGGTAGACGCAAGCGATGACGTGTACAACGAGGTACACGACGAAGCGACGCAACAACCCAATCCGATGCATATTGGGGGATTAGCTTAGTTGGTAGAGCGCCTGCTTTGCAAGCAGGAGGTCATCGGTTCGATCCCGTTATCCTCCACCATGACAACTAGTGCCGTGGCAATGATAGAGAAAACAATCAACAGGTTTTAAAAAAGGTATTGTAGTGCTGAGCGATCAGTGTGATAATACACGGCTGTTCTTTAACAATTTGGAAGAAGCACAACAAGTAATTCAAATGCGTAATTTTATCTCTTTTCAGGAAGAGGTGAAATGACAAATTTATTTATGGGTTGTGATTGCATTATTATTTTTGAAGTTCTCAACGTATATCGAAAGATATGAATAAACATTGATGAACGGCATAAACACGCAAACTCAAGCATAGGGTGTATAGGAGGGCGAACCGGTCCGAGAAAAGGCCTATATATCCTGGTGATAGTGATATCACCGAAGATAAAGTTAGCTTAATCATAAAACGTTTATTTGCTTAACCATAAGCCGATAAAGTTATAGGATCAAGTAACTAAGTGCACATGGTGGATGCCTTGGCGATCACAGGCGATGAAGGACGTTATAGCATGCGAAAAGCTACGGGGAGCTTGCAAATGAGCATTGATCCGTAGGTGTCCGAATGGGGAAACCCACTGCTTTTAGCAGTATCATCACATGAATACATAGTGTGATGAGGCGAACCGAGTGAACTGAAACATCTAAGTAACTCGAGGAAAAGAAATCAACCGAGATTCCGACAGTAGCGGCGAGCGAAATCGGAGCAGCCTAGACGAGATAATACATTGACATAGTCGAATAAACTGGAAAGTTTAGCCGTAGCAGGTGATAGCCCTGTAGACAAAATGCGATGTGTGGTACTAAGCGTCGGATAAGTAGAGCGGGACACGTGGAATCCTGTTTGAAGATGGGGGGACCATCCTCCAAGGCTAAATACTCGTGATCGACCGATAGTGAACCAGTACCGTGAGGGAAAGGCGAAAAGAACCCCGGGAGGGGAGTGAAATAGAACCTGAAACCGTGTGCATACAAACAGTCGGAGCATCCAAGTGGTGTGACGGCGTACCTTTTGTATAATGGGTCAGCGACTTACATTCAGTGGCAAGCTTAACCGAATAGGGAAGGCGTAGCGAAAGCGAGTCCGAATAGGGCGTTTAGTCGCTGGGTGTAGACCCGAAACCAGATGATCTATCCATGGCCAGGTTGAAGGTACCGTAACAGGTACTGGAGGACCGAACCCACTAATGTTGAAAAATTAGGGGATGAGCTGTGGATAGGGGTGAAAGGCTAAACAAATCTGGAAATAGCTGGTTCTCTACCGAAAACTATTTAGGTAGTGCCTCAAGTATTACTGGTCGGGGGTAGAGCACTGTTATGGCTAGGGGGTCATGGCGACTTACCAAACCATGGCAAACTCCGAATACCGACAAGTAGAGCTTGGGAGACAGAGCACTGGGTGCTAACGTCCAGACTCAAGAGGGAAACAACCCAGACCGCCAGCTAAGGTCCCTAAAATTGGCTAAGTGGGAAACGAAGTGGGAAGGCATAGACAGTCAGGAGGTTGGCTTAGAAGCAGCCACCCTTTAAAGAAAGCGTAATAGCTCACTGATCGAGTCGTCCTGCGCGGAAGATGTAACGGGGCTAAGCCAGTTACCGAAGCTGCGGGTGCACAGTTTACTGTGCGCGGTAGGAGAGCGTTCTGTAAGCCTGAGAAGGTGGCTTGTAAAGGCTGCTGGAGGTATCAGAAGTGCGAATGCTGACATGAGTAGCGATAAAGGGAGTGAAAAGCTCCCTCGCCGTAAGTCCAAGGTTTCCTGCGCAACGTTCATCGGCGCAGGGTGAGTCGGCCCCTAAGGCGAGGCAGAGATGCGTAGCTGATGGGAAGCTGGTTAATATTCCAGCACCGACATTAAATGCGATGGGGGGACGGATGGCGAAATCTGATCGGGTGATTGGTAGTACCCGTTGTTGGTTCCAAGAAGGCTGTTAGGCAAATCCGGCAGCGCAATTCAAGGGATTGACGCGAAGCGAACATGTTCGCGAAGTCAGAGGCAGTTGTCCCAAGAAAAGCCTCTAAGCTCTAGTTTAATGTTGACCGTACCGCAAACCGACACAGGTGGACGGGATGAATATTCCAAGGCGCTTGAGAGAACTCAGGAGAAGGAACTCGGCAAATTGATACCGTAACTTCGGGAGAAGGTATGCCTTTGTAGCGTGTTAAAGCGTGAAGAGGCCGCAGAGAATCGGTGGCTGCGACTGTTTATTAAAAACACAGCACTCTGCAAACACGAAAGTGGACGTATAGGGTGTGACGCCTGCCCGGTGCTGGAAGGTTAAGTGATGGGGTGCAAGCTCTTGATCGAAGCCCCAGTAAACGGCGGCCGTAACTATAACGGTCCTAAGGTAGCGAAATTCCTTGTCGGGTAAGTTCCGACCTGCACGAATGGCGTAACGATGGCCACACTGTCTCCTCCTGAGACTCAGCGAAGTTGAAGTGTTTGTGATGATGCAATCTCCCCGCGGCTAGACGGAAAGACCCCATGAACCTTTACTGTAGCTTTACATTGGATTGTGAACCGGCCTGTGTAGGATAGGTGGGAGGCGCTGAAAGTAGGACGCTAGTTTTACTGGAGCCGTCCTTGAAATACCACCCTGGTTTGTTTGCGGTTCTAACCTAGGCCCGTTATCCGGGTTGGGGACAGTGTATGGTGGGCAGTTTGACTGGGGCGGTCTCCTCCTAAAGTGTAACGGAGGAGTTCGAAGGTACGCTAGGTACGGTCGGAAATCGTGCTGATAGTGCATTGGCATAAGCGTGCTTGACTGTGAGACTGACAAGTCGAACAGGTGCGAAAGCAGGACAAAGTGATCCGGTGGTTCTGAATGGAAGGGCCATCGCTCAACGGATAAAAGGTACTCTGGGGATAACAGGCTGATACCGCCCAAGAGTTCATATCGACGGCGGTGTTTGGCACCTCGATGTCGGCTCATCTCATCCTGGGGCTGTAGCCGGTCCCAAGGGTATGGCTGTTCGCCATTTAAAGAGGTACGTGAGCTGGGTTTAAAACGTCGTGAGACAGTTTGGTCCCTATCTGCCGTGGGCGTTGGATACTTGACGGAGGCTGCTCCTAGTACGAGAGGACCGGAGTGGACGTACCGCTGGTGTATCGGTTGTCATGCCAATGGCATTGCCGAGTAGCTACGTACGGAAGAGATAACCGCTGAAGGCATCTAAGCGGGAAACTCGTCTGAAGATAAGGTATCCCGGGAGTTTATCTCCCTAAAGGGTCGTTCGAGACCAGGACGTTGATAGGCTGGGTGTATAAGTGCAGTAATGCATGTAGCTAACCAGTACTAATTGCCCGTGCGGCTTGATCCTATAACTTTATCGGTTGATGACGCATCAACCTGGGTGTATAGTGTTCTTATGCCACAAGATATAATTCTCATGTGAGAAACCCCTCAATCTCAACCCCATCGCATTGAACCAACCTTGTGCTTCTTCCAAAGGGCTAACCAACAAGCCGTAACCGTTTTACGCTTGACGACCATAGCAAGGTGGTCCCACTCCTTCCCATCCCGAACAGGACAGTGAAACACCTTTGCGCCGATGATAGTGGGTGGACACCTGTGAAAGTAGGGCATCGTCAAGCTTCTTATTCGCTAAACCCTCTAGACCTCCCTCTAGAGGGTTTTTTACGTCTAGCGACCATAACAAACTAGCTCCCCCTCCACGGTTTAAACTCATCCTCATATCGCCCCCATATAACCATCTTGCGTGGTGTATGGCGACTTGTTTATGAGCCAGCGATTCTAGCGCATCGCTCCACTACCTATAAGACAATTATGTTATGCCCCTCCAGTCCATCACTACGCCTTCAGACAATTCTCGCTCGCTATTCCTAACTAAAATTATCCATTGCTAACCTCATCAGCATAGACGCTAATAGAGCGATCAAGCACATCAAACCCCATAGCCTCTGCGAGTCAATAACAAACAACCCTGAAAAACACTCAACTTATTGAACTGCTCTTATTCCATAGGAGCTTTTTTCTGTTTATATGAATAACATGCTAGTAATGTCATTTGTCTTATTTTTATAATTGAATAAGAGTAGAATAGAAAGAGTTATAACCATAATGTTTCTTAAGAGGATAACGGAAATGACAACTCATACAGCATTAATTACAGGTGGTACAGGTGGATTAGGTACAGCTTTTGCTCGTGCACTTCATGATTCTGGATATACAGTACTAGTAACCCATTTACCACAAGAGAATCCACAAGCTTGGCTAGCTCAACAGGCAGCAGAGGGGTATACCTTTAAAGCCTATCCTGTAGATGTTAGTGATTTTGATTCTGCTCAAGCTTTGGCTCAAACAGTACAAGCTGATGGTTATGTCGTTGACGTTTTAGTAAATAATGCGGGCATTACACGTGATGCAAGCTTTAAGAAAATGACCAAACAGGCTTGGGATGAGGTTATGGGTGTTAACTTAGACAGTATGTTTAACATGACAAAAGCATTTATTGAAGGTATGTTGGCTAAAAAATGGGGGCGTATTATTAATATTGCTTCTATCAGTGGTATAGCGGGTAATTTTGGTCAAGCAAACTATGCATCGACTAAAGCAGGCATCACTGGATTCACAAAAACACTTGCACTAGAATTTGCAAGCAAAGGAATTACTGTTAATTCTATTTCTCCAGGATTTTTCCGCACAAATATGACAGCCGCTATTCCTGCAGATGTAATGAATAATGTACTGTTGCCTAAAATTCCAGTAGGACGTTTAGGTGAGCCAGAAGAATTAGCAGGTTTAGTTGCTTTCATGGCTAGTGAAAAAGCAGGATTTTTGACTGGTGCAAATGTGAATATGAATGGTGGTCAATATATGCTTTAGGTTTAAATTTATTAAGTTATTTAATATTTAAACTTTAAGTATTAATGACTCGCCACTAAAGTCTTATAGGGTTTAGTGGTGAGTTTTTCTTTTGTAGATCTTTTAATATATTTATCTGATTAGACTCAGAATTATTGTCATATTTACCAGATTTCTCTGTCATCTTATTAATAAAATTTTCCTAATATTTTGAAAACTTTTTGTTTGTAATTAGTATAGCTAGGTTATACGTAGCAAGAATAATTTAGATAGTCAATAAAACTTGTTTGCTTAGCAAAACTTAGACTGCATCTTATCAAACAACACCTTTCTCTTTGAGTCCTTGAAGTTGTTCAGTACTATAGTATCTAGAAAGTATTTCATCTGTATTTTCGCTAAGAGTAGGTGGTGGGTTGCGATATTGAACAGGTGTATCTGATAGTTTGATAGGATTTCCTAGCGTTTGGACAGGTCTTCCTAACTTGGCAAAGTCAATAATCATATTTCTTTGCAGTGTTTGCTCCATTTCTATAGCTTCTGCAATGGTGTTAATTGGGCCACAAGGTACACCAGCCTCTTCAAATAAAGTAAGCCATTCGTCTCGCGATTTAGTCACAAAAATTTCTGACATAAGCGGGATGAGAATTTCTCTATACTTGACTCGATTTGGATTACTTGAAAAGCGAGTGTCGGTATTCCATTCTGTTTGCATAACACGGCAGACAGAGGCAAATTGAGAGTCGTTACCGCATGCAAGAATAATGTGTTGATTTTGATTTGTCTCAAAAACTTGATAAGGGACAATGCTTGGGTGAGCATTGCCTAAGCGTGGTGGAACTTGATGATTGGCTAGATAGTTTTGTCCAATATTAGCTGTCATTGTGATAGCACTGTCAAAAAGTGAAACATCAACTAACTGCCCCTTTCCGGTAAATTGACGGGCGATTAGGGCGGCCTGGATGCCAATAACAAGCTGTAGACCAGTAAACAAATCTACAACAGCTACGCCAACTTTATGAGGTAGTCCCTCACTTGGTCCAGTAATGCTCATTAAACCACTCATACCTTGGATAATATAATCATATCCGGGACGATGAGACTCTGGACCTGTTTGACCAAATCCTGTAAGTGAAGCATAAATAAGTCGAGGATTAAGCTTCTTTAATGACTCATAATCTAAGCCATATTTTTTGAGACCACCAACTTTAAAGTTTTCAACCAGAATATCGGCATCAGCACAGAGCTGGCGAATAATATTTTGTCCTTCGGGGCAAGTAATATCTACTGTTACTGATTTTTTATTACGATTAACAGTTGCAAAATAGGCAGAAGTACCGTCAGGGAAAACAGGTGGATTCCATTGTCTTGTTTCGTCACCGACTATTGGGCGTTCCACTTTAATAACTTCTGCCCCTAAATCTGCCAATATTTGGGTGCAGCTAGGACCTGCAAGTACGCGTGACAAATCTAGTACTTTAATCCCTTGTAAGGCTTGAGTTTTTTGTTCATTGATTGACATACTAAATCCTAGCTTTTTCTGGTGTTATATAAAGTTGTTAAGCAAATGCTTGAATACCTGTTTGTGCCCGACCTAAAATGAGAGCATGAATATCGTGAGTCCCTTCGTAGGTGTTGACGGCCTCCAGATTCATGACGTGACGGATAACATGGAATTCATCAGAAATACCATTGCCACCATGCATATCTCTAGCTACACGTGCTATTTCTAGTGCTTTGCCACAACTATTTCGCTTAATTAATGAGATTATTTCTGGCGATGCACGATTCTCATCCATTAAACGCCCAACTCTTAAGGCAGCTTGAAGACCAAGACTAATTTCTGTTTGCATGTTAGCGAGTTTTAACTGTACAAGCTGAGTCGCTGCAAGAGGGCGGTTGAACTGTGTGCGATCTAATGTGTATTGACGGGCAGCATGCCAACAAAACTCAGCTGCTCCTAAAGCGCCCCAAGCAATACCAAAACGAGCTTTGTTTAAGCATCCAAAAGGTCCTTTAAGCCCTCGAATTTCAGGGAAAGCATTTTCCTCAGGAACGAATACATCATCCATTACGATTTCACCAGTAATAGAGGCACGTAAAGAGAATTTACCTTCAATTTTTGGAGTGCTTAGACCTTTCATGCCTCTTTCAAGAGTGAAGCCACGAATGATATTTTGATCATCTTTTGCCCAGACTACCATTACGTCAGCAATTGGGCTATTAGTAATCCACATTTTGCTACCATTGAGTAAGTAGCCACCATCAGTTTTACGAGCACGCGTTTGCATACTTGATGGGTCTGAACCTGCATTAGGCTCTGTCAGTCCAAAACAACCAACCATTTCCCCCTTGGCTAATTTAGGTAAGAATTTTTGTTTTTGCTCTTCTGTTCCATAAGCGTAAATTGGATACATGACAAGACTTGATTGAACACTCATTGCCGAACGATAACCTGAGTCTACACGCTCAACCGCACGGGCGATAAGGCCATATGAGACGTTTGACATACCAGCACATCCATATCCATGAATCGTACAACCAAGTAAACCTAATTCCCCCATTTTTAACATAAGGTCTCGGTCAAAGTGTTCATTGCGATTGGCTTCTAATATGCCTGGCATTAATACGTCCTGACAGAAAGACTCAGCTGTTTCAAGAACCATACGCTCTTCATCCGATAATTGATCTATGAGTAAAAAAGGGTCTTGCCAGTTAAAAGAAGGGCTTTGCATTTTATTCTCCTAAATAAGCTATTTTGTTTCGCTATGCGAAAAAATGTTTTATTATAAGTAATAATTTAACGTATCTTAATAGAGATGTAAAGGGAAACATAAAGTGTTCAACGAAATCTTATTGGCAATAGAAAAGGCTGAAAAAGAGAATAATCGTCAATTTGTTACTGCTTTGGCTAGGGGGCTTAGTGTTTTATATTTAACAAGTCTTTATCCTCATGGTATGAGTTATCACCAAATATGTGAGATGACAAAGCTTCCTAAGCCCACAGTGACTCGATTATTAAAAACATTGATGAATTTAAAGTTTTTAAAGCAAAATCAACAGACGGGTTTATATGTCGCTGATGTTAGATTACAAGAGCTTGTAATGGGACAAAAAAGTATAGATGTGACGGAACAAATTAAACCATTATTACTTAATTTTGCCACTACGCATAATGTATCGGTGAGTGTGGCCATTGCTCAATATGGAGAAATGTTATATTTGCAAAGTATACGATCACCTGCAAAAATAACTGTTCAATTACAGATTGGCTCTACTGTGCCATTACCAGATACAGCAATTGGGAGGGCTTATTATGCAAGTCTTAGTGAACATGATAAGAAAATTATTAATTCGGATCTAGTAAGATTATATCCAGATGATTATGGCAAGAAATTAGCTATTCTCCAGAAACAAGAGACGTTTATTAAAAAACATGGATATACGGTATCAGAACGAGAATTTTCCAAAGAAATTTTGGCGATAGCCGTAACAGTCAAGCATGCATTAGCACCGCATGGTATTTATGCTATAAACGTTAGTGTTCCTTCTGCTAATATGGATATGAATACATTGATTAGAAAGGTTGCAGAGCCTTTAAAAGAATTAGCCGCAACTATTCAGCAGTATATGGTGAGTGGTTAGTGGGTTTGTTGAATCTTATTTAAATAATTATAATTTATATTTAAATTAATTAGATAGTTAAGTATTTATTTAAACTTAAATCAATTTATTATAAATAGTATGGTAGGATTAAGTTGTTTAAATAAGGAGCGAAAATGTTTACACAAGATGAAATTCAATACATCACTGATTTAAGACAAGATATTCATGCTAATCCTGAACTTAAATATGAAGAAAATAGAACATCAGAAATAGTTCGTAAAGAACTCGAATCCTTGGGCTATCAAGTAATTTCAGGAGTTGCTAAAACAGGTGTAGTAGGAGTATTAGAGACAAATAAACCTGGACCTTGTATTGCATTTAGAGCAGATATGGATGCCTTGCCTATTCTAGAAAATACGGGTTTAAGTTATGCTTCAAATCATCAAGGAAAAATGCATGCTTGTGGTCATGATGGGCATACAGCAACATTGTTATTGGCTGCACGTTGGTTAGCTAGAAATAAAGAACAGTTGATAGGTACTATTAAGTTGTTATTTCAACCAGCAGAAGAAGGGGGAAATGGTGCAGATAAAATGGTTCAAGAAGGAGTACTAGAAACGCCCAAGGTAGATGCTATTTTTGGTTACCATAATCGACCAGGTTTTCCTTCAAATTTAGTTTTTGTCAAACCTAATAGTGCCATGGGTGGTAATGATACTTTTGATGTCACTATCAAGGGGAAAGCTGGACATTCAGCGATGCCTCATTTAGCTATAGACCCTATTTATATTGCTGCTAATATTGTTCAACAAACTCAAGGATTAGTTGGTCGTAGCAAGTCTCCATTAAAACACGGAGTTATTACTGTTAGTAAATTCCATGCTGGTACGGCGGATAATATTATTCCAGCAGAGGCGGAGTTAACAATTAATATTAGAAGTGACTCACCAGAAAGTAGAGAGCAATTGGCAGGGCATATTGAGAATCTTATTAAGGGAAATTGTTTAGCTTTTGGTGCAGATTATTCTATTGATCATAAACATAATGTACCACCCTTGTGCAATCCTCCTGCCTATGCGGATTTTGTATTAGAGGTAGCCAAGGAGATATTACCTAATCATGATATCGAAAAACTTGATTATATGCCTACTATGGGAGCAGAAGATTTTGCTTTTTATCTAGAACATGTTCCAGGTTGTTTTTTCTTTGTTGGTAATGGCGTAGATTGTGCTTATTTACATAATGAAAAATATAATTTTAATGATGATATTCTGAGTACAGCTGCCTCTGTATTTGTTGGCATTGCTTTGAATGCTAGTCGTTTAACTAATCTTTTAAAATAGAGGGGATTGGACTATGGAAAGATTTTTAAATTATATTGAGAGAGTTGGGAATAAGTTACCTCATCCCTTTTTCCTTTTTGTGAGTTTATCAATTATCGTTATTCTTGCTACAGCTGTTATGGCAGGATTTGATATATCAGCTGTCAATCCAAAGACACAAAAGGTAGTAGAGATTAAAAGTTTATTATCAACACCAGGGATTCAATATATTTTCACCAGTATGGTGGAAAATTTTGTGAAATTTCCCCCTTTGGGGATTATTATTGTGGCAATGTTTGGTATTGGCCTTGCGGATAAAGTTGGTTTGTTACCGGTATTAATTCAAAGTAGTGTTAGTAAAGTACCAAAATCTTTTTTAACCTTTACTGTCTTTGTAGTGGGTATTACTGGCAGTATCGCTTCAGATGCAAACTATATTATCCTAATTCCTTTGGTCGCTTTAATTTATCACTCTTTAGGCCGTCATCCACTTGCGGGAGCTGCTGCTGCTTATGGTGCTGCAGGAGCTGGGTTTGATGTTAGTTTATTAATTACAACAAGTGATGCTCTTTTTTCTGGTATCACAACAGAGGCTGCTAGATTAATTGATCCCAAGTTTTATGTTAGTCCATTAGATAACTACTATTTTGCAGTTGTATCAGTAATAATTTTAGCTATTTTAGGTACTTTGATTATAGATAAATTTATTGAACCACGTTTACAGAAAACACTACCGATTGATGCAGATGTAAAAGCAGAGCCAGCACATCAGTTATCTGATCTAAGAAAAAAAAGGATTACGTAATACTTTATATGCAGCATTAATTTTTTTAGGTTGCGTTATTTTTATTACTTTTACCTAGTACATCACCATTACGTAACCCAGAAGGAGGGTTAGTGCCTTCACCATTTCTAAAAGCCTTTGTCCCTATCTTATTTGGCTTTTTTATTACGTTAGGTATTACCTATGGTAAGACGGTTGGAAAAATTACTAAATTAGCGGATATTCCAGCTTATATGGTAGAAGCGGTTAAAGAACTAGCCACAACGCTAGTATTATTCTTTGTGATTGCTCAATTTATTGCTTATTTTAATTGGTCAAATTTAGGGCAATATATTGCTATTCAAGGATCTGTATTTTTAGTAGCATACTCAATTAACTGGCTACTCAATGATGGTTGCTTTTGTAATTATGAGTGCTTTAATGAATATCTTTATGACTAGTGGATCGGCTCAGTGGTCACTTATGGCACCGATTTTTGTACCTATGCTAATGTTAGTTGATTACCATCCAGCATTTACATTAGCTATGTTTAAAATCGGAGACTCTAGTACTAATATTATTTCGCCAATGAGTCCTTATTTTTCTGTTTGTCTAGTTTACATGCAGAAGTTTAAGAAAGATTTAGGTATTGGTTCATTGATGTCGATTATGTTACCTATCTCAATGAGTTTCCTTGCTATATGGACAGTCTTATTATTGGTTTGGGTAGCTGTAGGTTGGCCACTAGGTCCTGGTATATATCCTCAGTTATAAGCGAATAATACCTAGATGGGTAGTAAAAATAGGTGAATTAGATATACATAAAAGACTAATTTCTAATTTTTAGAAGTTAGTCTTTTCATTTAAAGGAGTCAAGAGTTATTTTCACTCTCTACTTGTAGCCGTTACACAAGCTATTATAGGAACAACAATAGGTATAAGATTTGTAGGCTATAAATGGAGAGATATATTTAGAGATGGATGGGTATCATTATTAATAGGATTCTTGTTAGCTACTGTAGCGACAATATTTTCCATTATTATTAGTTATGTTTCAGGGTTGGATTTTGCTACTTTATTGTTAGTTTTCCTGCCAGGAGGAGCGCCAGAAATCGGTGTTATGGCCATGGCATTAGATATAAATCCTGCGATTGTTACGATGCATCATATGTTGAGAGTATTGATAATAATAGTTTTAGTCAGTATTTTTTCTAGCAATTATTTAAAAATGCAGGATATAGAAAAAACACCAAAAACAATTGGTGTTGATTGATGTGTGCTAGGATTAATACTCCATCTATTTATTTTTCAGAAGAAAGTTTACGAATACATTCTCTAATGCATGAGCGACATTTATTCTCAAAGCTGGTGGATAGCTATTTTTTTTATCTGGGTAGAATAATGCCCCCGGAGCAAGAAAAATACTTTGTTCACTGGCTAAATGCGATAATTCAATTATTCTACTTAATTTTTCATTTAA
>NZ_AYSV01000031.1 GCF_000506865.1 Pelistega indica | reverse complement strand
TCAGCAATGGCCATGACCCTTATGCTYASCTTAAGGATGTGTTGGAACGATTGCCGACACAGAAAGCGAAGGACATTGCTGAGCTTCTGCCTCATCGTTGGCAAGCGCCAAACGACACCAAGAATTAACACAATGCCCCGACAAAATCGGGGCATTGAACGTTTAAAAACGGAAGTCAATCGGAGTTCACCGGACGCTTACCTTTCGGCGTGCAGGTTTAATCATGAATGTTAAGTGATTTTTCTTGCAGTGTTACGATAAAACCTGCATCTCAAAAAGTTCAAATTTTCTAACTATGTAATAAGAGATGTAGGGACTGATAGTGATGAAACCCCTACTAATAGTGCATTAAATTAAGATGTTAAATTTACCCATGAAGGTATAGAGAATGCATTGTAGATTTTTCTACTGATCTTCTATTTATTGCTTGCGACAATAATTGGTTTTAATAACAAAATCTACTAAGCTTAGGTATATCCAGTCATTATCAGATGGTTTAAAATTAATACATTATTTAAAGCTTAAAAAATAGGTTTGCGGATGGCACAAGATAAGTTTATCGGTTTAATAGCGGGCATCTCTTATATTCAGGATGCTGATCAATTAGAAAAATATAGTACGGATAGTAGTGGCTATGAAGCAGCATTACCATGTATTGTGGTCAGACCTGTCACGACAGATGAAGTAGTGCGTGTTGTTAACGCGTGTAGTGATTGCCATTTGGGCTATACCATTCAAGGCGGTTTAACAGGCTTAGCTGGTGGTGCACGTCCTGATAAAGGTGATGTGGTTATCTCGCTCGAACTAATGAATAAAATAGAAGAAATCGATACTATTGGTGGTACGGTAGTTGTTCAAGCAGGTGTAGTATTAGAAGATATTCAAAATGCTGTACAAGAGAGTGGATGGTATTTCCCTTTGGACTTGGGAGCTCGTGGATCTTGCCAGATAGGTGGTAATATTTCTACGAATGCAGGTGGAAATAAAGTTTTTCGCTATGGTACTACCCGAGAACTAGTACTAGGTTTAGAGGTTGTTTTGCCTGATGGTACTGTTCTAAATATGCTTAATAGAGTGATTAAAAACAATACTGGTTTAGACTTAAAGCATTTGTTTATAGGGACAGAAGGACGTTATGGTATAGTAACTCGGGCGTGTTTACGGTTGTTTCCTAAGCCAGAGGCACGTTTTAGTGCTTTAACAGGTCTAAACTCATTTAATGATGTCACTTTATTATTAAAAGAAGCAAGAGGAAAAGTGGCAGAGTTATCTAGCTTTGAGGTGATGTGGGATAATTATTTACTCAAAGCATCGCAAAGTATTAATAAACCAGCCCCCTTCAATGGGCAATATCCAATTTATGTATTGCTTGAAGTAGAAGGTGGGGTAGAAGGATTAGAAGAGAAATTTAACCGCTTCTTAGAGCGACAGTTAGAGAGTGGATTAGTAGCTGATGTGATTATTCCACAAAGTGAAGAGCAAGCAAAAGCTATTTGGAAAATCAGAGATGCTAGTGGTGAAACAATGGCAAAAATTAGTCCTGCCGTAGCTTTTGACATAGGCATTCCGTTAAAAAATATGCAAACATTTATTGAAGAAACCATTAATGCACTAGAAGAACAGTATCCTACCGCAGTAAACTTATTATTTGGACATTTGGGTGATGGTAATCTGCATTTAACAACAGGTTGCTTGACACCAGAACAGCTATTACCTGTAGAGGAACTAGTTTATAAATTGACAGGTAAATACAATGGCAGTATCACAGCAGAGCATGGTATTGGTCGGATTAAAAAACCTTTCTTATCTGTCAGTCGAAGTGCAGAACAAATCAAGGTAATGCAAAATATCCGTAAATTATTTAATGTTAATGATTTACAGAATAAAGCAAGGGTAATAGACTAGAGTCTTATGTGTTGACTAATAAATATTAGCTGTTTTGTAAGAAATTATTCAAATTAATTTATATTTAAAAATTTTAAAAATAAAATAAATGGAAAGTTATATGAAAAGAGTAATGAGTGTTGAGGCACAAAAAGCATTTGAGGCTCAATTTGGTCAGCAATTTGTAGTGAGTGAAGCGGTGCGTGAGCATCATGCTAGAGATGAGTCTGCTTATGACAAGTTTTTACCAGATGCGGTAGTATTTGCACATAATACAGAAGATGTAATTGCCGCCGTGAATATCTGTAGAGAATATAATCTACCACTTATTCCTTATGGTGCGGGTACTTCTATTGAAGGACATATTCTTCCTATTTATGGTGGTATCAGTTTGGATCTAAGCGAAATGAATAAGGTCTTGTCTGTAGATGATCAGGACTTCACCGTAACTGTACAACCGGGTGTATTGCGTATGCAATTGAATGAGGAAATCAAGCAGACAGGTTTGTATTTTCCTATTGATCCAGGCGCAAATGCCTCAATAGGAGGAATGGTCAGTACGCGTGCATCAGGTACAACTGCAGTCAAATATGGCACTATGCGAGAAAATGTATTGTCACTTAAAGTGGTGACAGCGGATGGTAAATTACTCAAAACGAGTAGCAGAGCAGCTAAATCTTCTGCTGGCTATGATTTAACTCGATTATTTATTGGTAGTGAAGGGACATTAGGTGTCGTTGTGGAAATTACGCTAAAGGTCTATCCAATCCCAGAAGAAATTATTGCCGCAATTTGTTCTTTCCCAACCTTGGAGGACGCTGTTAATTGTACGGTAATGGTAAAGCAAAGTGGTACAAATATTGGACGAGTAGAATTTCTTGATAGTCATGCTATTAAGGCAGTAAATGCATATAGTCATTTAAGTTTAAAAGAACAACCTACCTTGTTTTTTGAGTTTCATGGCTCTGCTACAGGTATTCAGGAGCAAATAGAATTAATAAAAGAATTTGTTCATGAAAACAATGGTTCTGATTTTGACTGGGCGAGTAAGACAGAGGATCGTAATCGATTATGGACAGCAAGACATAATGCTTATTTTGCTAGTTTACAGTTACGCCCTAACTCTCGCAGTATCACGACAGATGTTTGTGTGCCTATTTCCAAATTGGCTGAATGCGTATCTGAAACAGCAAAAGATTTAGAGACAATCAGCTTTCCATGGACTATGCTAGGTCATGTGGGGGATAGTAATTTCCACGTATTGATGATGATTGATCCAAATAGTGATAGCGAACGTGAGGCGGCTGAACGCTTGAATCATCGTTTAGTTCAACGTGCGATTGCTCTAGATGGAACCTGTACAGGTGAGCATGGTATTGGCATACATAAGATGGATTTTCTAAAAGAAGAACTGGGCGAGGATATGATAGAGATGATGCGTCGAGTTAAACATGCGTTTGATCCTCAAAATATTTTGAATCCCGGCAAAGTATTTAGCTGGGAGGCGTAAGTATTTTTGCGTATAGCTTGCCATGAGTCAACGGAACATTATTACGTTAGCTTATGCTAATCAAGAGCTGGATATTGTTCCTTCTCTTGGAGCGGCGATAGCACGTTATCAAGTCATTCACCAAGGAAAAACCTATGATTTTTTGAGAAGAGCATCGAAAGGTGCGATTGATCAAGGAGTGATTAGTGAAATGGCAAGCTTTTTAATGGCTCCTTGGGCTGGACGAATACAAAATGGAACCTTTAATTATCAAGGTAAAGACATCCATTATCCAAGCAGTATCCCTAATTTTCCACACAGTATGCATGGATTCACCAGAGATAAAGCGTGGCATATTGTAGAGCAAACGGCACAGATGGCATTGCTAGCGTTTAATCATAGCGAGAATCACGATTGGCCCTTTAGTTTTGAGTTATTTCAACGCGTTGAATTAACGTATACTGGCGTTACTATTAGTGTAACAGTACAAAATATAGGTGATACAGATATGCCTTTTAGTCTAGGTCACCATCCATTTTTCCCATGTAATGAACATACCTTAATTAAAACAAATGTTCAACGAGCTTGGTATAGTGATGATGAGCTAATGCCAATAGTCTTAAACACACATCCCGCCTGTCAGAAACTAGCACAAGGACTGTATGTTCAAGAGCAGGGTTTTGATACGATTTTTACTGATTGGGATAAAAAAGTTGAGATTTATTGGTTAGATGAACGACGCTATTTACGTTATTACGTTACGGAACCAATGGGTTTCTTTGTACTGTATAACCCTCCTGGTGAAAAATGGTTCTGTGCAGAGCCGTTTGGTAATATTACAAATAGCTTTAATTTGCGAGAAAAATTTCCTCAAGAAACCATTGGTGGTATGGATATCAAAGCAGGGGAAAAAATAGAAACTAGATTTGAATTGGTGCCGGGGTTTGACTAGGATGAAAAAGTTTCTAGAAATAAAATTTAAAAACATATAATCTGGTAATATTTTAGAAAACTTTTGATAAAATTTATTCATTTTTATCATGAATAGAAAAAGAGATTTAACATGAAAAATCGTATACCAGTGAACCTACCCCATTCTTAACACAGCTTTAAAGTAGAATATGCTCTCTGCCTGTACTCGACAGGACTTAAACGATCTAATGACTCATGAGGTCTTTCAGTATTGTAAATGTTTATCCACGCCTCTGTATGCCAACGCACCTGATCGAGCGTCGTGAATAAATGCATATCCAACACTTCCTCACGGTAGGTTCGATTGAACCGCTCAATATAGGCGTTCTGATAAGGGCATCCCGGCTCAATAAAGTCAATCAGAATGCCTCGCTGCTGCGCCCACTGCGTGAACTCTGTGGAAGTAAACTCAGGCCCGTTGTCCGTACGAATACACTGCGGATATCCATGGGCTTCCCCAAGCTGATCTAAAAAGCGAGTCACCCGAATAGCGGGCAGACTCACCCCTATGTCGATGCCTAGCACCTCACGGTTAAAGTCATCTATCACGTTAAGTGTACGGAACCGACGGCCGACCCSTGAGACTGA
>NZ_AYSV01000030.1 GCF_000506865.1 Pelistega indica | reverse complement strand
CATCCAACACTCGTTATCTTTCTCATAAAACATTCCCGATACCCTKATGGAACTGTCAGGGATACCTGCCATCGAAAAGAATATATTGTACATCGCTTGCCCAAGTGCCCCTAGGTAGGGGCTTTGTGTAGAGCAAGGGTAAATAACTTCAGGCAGTTCGGGAACGTCTCGTATTTTTTCTTGTGTCATAAATTCTCCTCATTATTCTAATCAATTGTTGAGAAAATAGTCTGCACTTTTTATGGTTATATTATACTTCTTTCGATACCTATAGAGAGGCATTTTATATTATCCTCCATTCAAAATAACCCTTGCAGTTTGCCAAAGAATCTACTTGCCATTCATCTATATAGACGTGACCATTAAACGCTTTTGGTTAAATTTTTTGCTAAGATAAATAAGGGAAATTCTCTAGGGCTTATAGATTATAGATTTTCTGTCCATTATAAAAACTAGAAACTTCTAGTTTTTGTCGTGGTCATTTCACCACCGAGGCTTTTTCTAATAGTAACTTTAATCAGAAATAAAGGTAATAATAACGCTCTACCAATACTGGTTATGTTGTACCAACACGGTGTAAGCAGAGTAGGATTTGATACTTCTGCTACTACGCATACCCTGCCTACACCTGCGCGTCAGAGTATGGGAGCGTCTGATACACTGATTAATGTACGTCAAAACTCTGATGTTGTCAATAGTCTTTAAACCCTCTCACCTCTGCACAAAATTTTAAACAAACCTTACCACCTCATCTACTAGCATCTTGTAAGGCTCGTTAGTCCGTGGGGATAATGGCTCAGATGATACTACAACAGCGCTTAAAAATGGATCCTAGAAAAACAAGACAACTATTTTAGACAAAACTGATGTGAACCGATCAATGTACCGTCAAAACGTAGGTTGGGTAGACTTTGTTGGAGGAACATTGGTGGAAAAATACGTAGTGCTATAGAACCAGCAGATATTATCTCCAAGCGAATGTCTGTCGATAGTATGATATATGGTGATGTTATTGAAATATTTATCGAACGTACTGTTGCTACTATCGCCAAAGGTACTATAAATCAGCAAACAGATACTGCGAAAGTATCGTTTGAATATCAAGCATAAGAGACATTCTGTTCGTTTGCCCAAAACAAAGGCAGTAACAGCTAAGAGCTGTTTGCCTATGATGGGTGCCGGACGATGAATCAGGTGCGGGGTGCGACGCATTCTGACCTACGCATACTGACCCTATACGTTCTCGTGACAGTATGGGAGCGTCCAGTACGATTACTAATGTACGCCAAAACTCTGATGTTGTCAACGGACAGGTATCTCCTATCACCTCTGAACAGAAGTTCAAACAAGCACTACCACCTCAGCTACAAGTATCCTTTGATACTCGGGTAGCTCATAGTGCTAACGGTAAGGCAGGGAACACTCATGCGTTATGTGGAAAGACATTCCCTTAATGTAGCAAAAACTATCTACCGTACTGTAGCTAATTAATCATCCCCTACATCGGTGCTTTTTTCTACATTGCTTATCGCGATTTATATGTTTACGAAGGATTACAGGAAAAAGAAAAAACGAAATATATTGATCCTGACTACGTCTATTCTGCCGCTATTCATACTCAACAATACGATATGCGGGAAGTATGTGTCTTAACCGAAATAGAATTAACGGATAGACGTAAAATTCGTATTTATTTTAATAAGAAAATTTCTTCATACGAAGAGAATTTCTTAGTGAAATACGAATATTTAGATTAAAAATAAAAAAATAAGTTGTTACTAAAAACAGCTTATTTTTGTTGTCAATTAAAATAAGTCAAATGCATAAGGACCCATATCAATGTATTTATTATAATTAAGTATCACTATTTTATCATTACGATACTTAATATGTAGAAGTTCAGACCAAATCTGACAAATGAGTTGCAAAAAAGAGAGTTTCCCGTTTGAATAAGAGGTGCGAATCTTTTAAACAAACAAAAGGAAACTCTCATGTTACATACTACCAATAATGTGATTAAACATAAAGCAGGACTGCTTAATTTAGCAGAGCAATTAAAAAATAGTGTCGACAAGCATGACAAAATTATGGGCGTATCGGAGGGA
>NZ_AYSV01000029.1 GCF_000506865.1 Pelistega indica | reverse complement strand
TCAGTGTGCGTGCGATTCATAAACACATAGGCTTCGTGAGGTGCCACCTGACCAAAGCGCTGAATTGCCTTAGTGCGCAAGGTATCCATCCCTGCTCGTAAATCTGTCGCCTCACTCACCAGGATGATTCTATCTAGTGCCAGTAGGCTAGACGCTTGCTCTTGAATTCCCACTCGTTGGGCGGTCTCGATACGCATTAAAGACGGCATTGATTTCTCCTAACATACACAAAACCATAGTGTCGCGCAATTTAGCAGGAATGAATACATGTGTTCACCGGACGCTTACTTTAGGCGTGCAATCTTTCAGGATGAAAGATTGTACGTCAAAAAAACCAAAGAGGAAGAAGTAGTTGCTATCAATAGAAATCCATTATGAGGTATTCATAATGGATTTTGATTTTGTAGTGTTTTATTTAGGCGTGCAAGCTTTCAGGATGAAAGATTGCACGTCAAACACTCCAAAGGGGAAGACGTAGTCGCTATCATATAAAGTCTATTATGAATTATTCTTGATAGAATGCCCTCCAAGAAAATAAATTCTTTGGAGGGCATGTTATAAGAGATACTGAAAGTGAGTAGAGAATTACGTCTTACTTAATTACCAAGCTCTTCTTTCATCATTTCTCTGATTTTAAATTTCTGAATCTTACCACTTGCTGTCATTGGGAATTCTTCTACAATGCGGATATAGCGAGGAATTTTTTGTCTAGAAATTTGTCCGTCGCAGAAATCACGAATATCTTGTTCAGATAATGTACTACCATCACGTGGTTTAATCCAAGCACATAACTCTTCACCATAGCGTTCGTCTGGAACACCAACGACTTGAGCCTCAAGAATATCAGGATGGGTATAGAGGAAATCTTCAATTTCGCGAGGGAAAAGATTTTCTCCACCACGGATTACCAAATCTTTGATACGTCCTACAATAGCACAATAACCTTCATCATCCATTGTTGCCAAATCGCCAGTATGCATCCAACCAGCTTGGTCAATTGCTTCAGCCGTTTTTACGGCATCTTGCCAATAGCCTTGCATTACAGAATAACCCCGAGTACATAATTCACCAGGTGTGCCACGAGGAACAATGCGACCATCTGCATCAATAATCTTGACTTCTACATGAGGATGGATACGACCAACAGTACTTACACGTTTTTCTAAAGGATCATCTACATGTGATTGCATACTTACAGGTGAAGTTTCCGTCATACCATAACAAATAGTGACCTCTGACATATTCATTTTATCAATCACTTTTTTCATGACTTCCATAGGACAAATCGTCCCAGCCATGACGCCAGTACGAAGGCTACTCATATCATATTTAGCAAAGTCAGGATGTTCCAACATATTGATAAACATTGTTGGAACACCATAAGCAGCGGTACATTTCTCCTCTGTAATTGCTTTGAGGTTCTCTAAAGGATTAAACACTTGGTCATGATACACCATTGTAGAGCCATGAGTAATGCAGGCAATATTACCAATTACCATGCCAAAGCAATGAAATAATGGTACGGCAATAGAAACAGCATCATCAGGTGTTAATTTAATTGTTTCACCAATAAAGTAACCATTATTTAAAATATTGTGATGTGTTAGTACAGTGCCTTTAGGGTTGCCAGTAGTACCTGATGTGAATTGGATATTGATAGGGTCATCAAATTGCAATTGCTGATTAATCTGTTGAAGTTGTGCTAGTTCCTTTGTGGTAGGTGTTTGCAAGAGGGCAGAATAATTTAGAATGCCAGGATTTTTATCATCGTTAATATTAATCACATAGCGAAGCGTTGGAGCATGATCCGCACGGAGACGGCCAATTTCAGCTGTTTTGAGCTCTGGTACAACATCATAAACCATTTTGACATAGTCACTATCTTTGAAGGTTGAGATAATCACTAAGCCAGTACAACCCACTTTATTAAGAGAGTACTCTAACTCAGTACGACGATAAGACGGATTCATATTGACAAGAATAATACCAGTCTTAGCGCAGGCATATTGAATAATTGTCCATTCGGCACAGTTAGTTGCCCAAAGACCCAAACGGTCACCTGTTTTAAAACCTAAACGCAATAAACTGCAAGCAACAATATCGACTTGTTCGCGCAGTTGAGCATAGGTATAGCGAATATTTTGATGGCGAGAAACAAGTGCTAGTAAATCTTTATATTGTTCAGAAGCAGTGTCAAAATTTTGGCCTAAGGTTTCACCAAGTAAAGGTTTATCAGATGCCCCATGTACGTAGCTTAGTTGGGTCATTTCAAATGTCTCCTTTTGTTTTATTACTATTAATTTTCTAATTATAGTCGCAGTAAGGTAAGAATAACTATTAGTGTTCATACTTAATACAATGCAATTGAAAGTCGTCTCAAAGTAATATTAAGCATGTATATGAGGGAATAAAGTAGGAAAGGAAAAGTAGGGGAGAGCTAACAAGGATGGTGTGAAAAGAACAAGGTAATAAATAGAAAGAAAATCGAAGAAAAGGAGCAGATGCAAGATGACTTTTTTGATTAATAAATGGTAAAGCAATAAAGTGAATTGACACCAAAAGAGGATGAAAAGAAATAGGGGAAAGAAAAACGGACTTAAGTCAAAAACTTAAGTCCGTTTAATCTTGGCGCGCCCGGCAGGATTTGAACCCACGACCCCTTGGTTCGTAGCCAAGTACTCTAATCCAACTGAGCTACGGGCGCTCTTAACATCATATAAAGGAGATTATTATGAATAACTGGCGCGCCCGGCAGGATTTGAACCCACGACCCCTTGGTTCGTAGCCAAGTACTCTAATCCAACTGAGCTACGGGCGCGTTAAGAGTGTAATTATGATATGTTTTGGCAAAATAGGCAAGGATTATCTTATGCTTTATCCTTTTTTCTATAAAAACGTTGTAAAAATGATAAGAGTAGTCTGATTTTTCTTGGTTTGTTATTTATAACCATTTCTTAAGTTTGCGAGGCAATTTTTTTAAGGTTAGTCTTCTAGAAAGAATAAATGATTATGCATCGCTATAACCATTGGTGCGTTAAAAGTGCTTCTTTGTTGATTGTTGAGACCATATCTGACTATTTTCTTTTAGCGAGTAATGATTGATTAAGAATAATATAGGCGTAAAACTAATAATGCTTTTATTGTCACATCATAAAATTATGCCTAGTATAGTGGGTATTTAGATCACTATGGATAAGGGGTGAAATACACGATGGATAATGCAGCGACTTATTTTCAGCAAAAATTTACCTATAGTTTTATGGCTGTGCTTATGATACACATCACTACACACGACTACTATAAATTTTAGTTAACCTACTGAAATACAATAAAAAATTAAAAATTTTTGGATAATTTAATGTATTGAATTGTATTAATGTGTATTGTTATATACAATGGCTTGTGTGGGTAAAAATGTGGGTAAAATTATGGCACTAACAGACAAGCAATGTAGGAATGCGAAAGTAGGGGAAAAAATAACAAAGATGGCCGATGGGAATGGGCTAAGCCTAGTCATACACCCAAATGGCAGTAAGTATTGGCATGGTCGATATCGAAAAAATGGGAAAGAGCAGACAAAGACCTTAGGTAAGTACCCAGACGTGAGTTTATCTGATGCTAGACAGGCATGGGCAACCTATAAAGTACAGGGAGAGGGAGTATCTACTGAGGTGACATTTGCGGTTATGTTTACACAGTACTATAACGCTCGGCATAAAAACGGATATAAACCAACAGACAACATACCGTGGGCGTACGATAATTTCCCAGAATGGTTCAAACATAAACGCATGACGGATATCACCATGGCAGACGTCAGTGCCGTCATACTAGAAGCAACGAAACAAGGTGGCGTATTGGCACAATTTATGTCGTCTGTTTGTAATAGAGTATGCGAGTTTGCTATTGATTGTGGGGTTATCCAAACCTCACCTGCCTATAGGGCGAAACGTCTTGTCCCTAGACATAAAGTTACACATAACCGTAGTATTTCACCAGAGAGAGTAGGGTTGTTACTCACCTATATCAATAGTCATACGCCTCAGTTAGAAGCAGTTTGTGACAGCTTTAAACTCCAGATGTTGACGGCTACTCGCATTAATGAAGCTACAGGGATACGGTGGGATGAGCTCGATTTAGATAATAAATTATGGACAATACCTGCGTCTCGAATGAAAACTAAAGAAACTCATATTGTACCTTTATCCGATCAAGCCATTACGATCATCCGACAGTATGCAGGGCGATATTCAAATAAAGTGTTCTGGGAGGATAGTGTTCCTAATGCGAGCGCATGTGGCAGGGTAAAAGGGTTATTACGACGTTCTGCTTTCCATAATGAGCATGTTACACATGGATGCCGTTCCTTATTCTTAACTGTCATGCAGGAGGAGTTCGAATACCCCTTTGATGTGGTCGATGCACAACTAGCCCACAAAAAAGCAGGAGGAGTACGTCAGGCGTACGATAGAGCGACATTTTTAGACAAACGAGTCGTAGCGATGCAGGTGTGGGCTGATTGGCTAGATGCCAAAACGAAAGAAGCAGAGGGGTCAGTAGGGGGCATCACGTACCCTTACGCCTAGGACGAGGGGGCGTAGTGGTAGCATAAGAAAAACAGGGCGTACTTCATACTACGCCCTATGACTACACAGACTGATTTCACAAGGATGTACCACCATCAAAAAAGGACTCCAATGAGCTTGACCGATAGCACTATG
>NZ_AYSV01000028.1 GCF_000506865.1 Pelistega indica | reverse complement strand
TTAAAATCAACTAAACAAGGTTAAACGAACTTAACCGAGGAGTGGTTAACGATTTATAATACGCAAAGACCTCATGATGCACTAAAGGGGCTCACCCCTTTAATGTACAAACAAAAACATTCCGTTTCTACTTTATAGTTGTACTAAAAATGGGATGGGTACAAATCTAATCTGACAGACACCGCTTGTCAAACGGGGAACTGTCAGATGAAGTCTGAACTTCTACAAATAAGCTTTATTGCTTAATAGCAATTAAAAACGACGAATCGATTTATGTTTTCTTAATTGCTGTTTTGTCGTTTCAAAAATAGTCCTTAAATGTTTTTCTAATGCTTGTGCAGCCTTCTCTGGGTCTTTTAAGGAAAGCATATCAACGATGAAAATATGTTCTTTGACGCTTCCTTCAATTGCACCTTCAGTAGATAAAAATTCTCTTCTTGTAAGTAGTCCATAATTATATAAATCGGTACTATACTTGAGTAATAAATCGTTTCGGCAAGATTGAGCAAGTAATTTATGAAAATATTGATCAGACATTTGAAAGCGAAGAGGGTCGGTGAGCATATTTTTTTGTGCTTCAATCAACTTTTTTAATTGTTCTATTTCTTTTTTAGTAATACGTTGTGCTGCCTCTTTTACAACGGCTATTTCAATTGCTAATCGTGCTTGAAAAACATCTTCAAATTTGTATTGGTTAATATCATCAATTAACTGGTGAGAATGAAATTTTTGAAAATTTTTAATAGTGGATTCGGATGCATTGACAGTAGTTTTACTCCCTTGGGAAATATTAATTAAACCATAAGCAGCGACCTTATTTAAGGCACCTCTAATTGTTTCTCGGCTAACTTCAAATAGTTTTGTTAACTCGCGTTCACTGGGTAATTCATCCTTATCTTGAATTAATCCTGTTGTAATCATTTCGATAATTTTTTCAGCAACAATATCTTTTTTTGTTTTATGAGTAACTCCTTCACTTTGCTGAAATATTGAGAGTGGTGTCAGTTTTTCTTTCATAACAAATAATTTATAGATATCTTTTTCCTCAAATTTTAGTATATCAGTAATTACCATTACTTGACATATTTATTTTTCCTCTATATTCTTTATCTAAGTGGTATGGATATCATACCAGTAAACCATTATAAAGGAAATTAAAATGGAAAATAATTCTAAACCAGTAATTGCTATTACTCTTGGGGATGCATCAGGGATTGGTAGTGAACTTGTTGCAAAATTATTATCTATGAATGATATTGGAAATGAAGCGTATATTGTTGTTGTAGGGGATAAATGGCAATGGGAGGAAGGAAAGAGAATTGCCAAAGTAACTCTCGAATTACCAGAAATAACTTCATTCAAGGATATTAAAAATCATAAGATTTGTTTTTTTGAATTAAATACTTTACAACCACATCAAAAAGAGTTCTCAGTAGTTTCTAAAGAATGCGGTGAATCAGTATTAAATATACTGTCATTTTGTATGGATGCAGCAATTAATAAAGAGGTGGATGCAATATGTTTTGCACCACTCAATAAATATGCTATGAAGTTAGGTGGTTTGCAGTTTGAAGATGAATTGCATTATTTCGCTAATTATTTAAAAGTAGATAATTATTTTTGTGAGTTTAATACGTTAGGAAATTTATGGACATCGAGAATTTCCTCTCATATTCCCTTAAAAGATGCTCACTTATATTTATCAAAAGAACGTATTAAAGAAGCATCAATTTTAATATACAAAGCCTTGCAGCAAGCAGGGTTTAAATCACCAAGAGTCGCTGTAGCAGCATTTAATCCACATGGAGGAGAAGGGGGGACATGTGGTACAGAAGAAATTGAAATTATTAAACCTGCAGTGGATGAAGTACAGAAACAAGGCTATCCAATAAAAGGTCCTTTTCCTGCAGATACTATTTTTTTAAAGGCAAAAGCAGGTGAAATTGATGCTGTTGTGACTATGTACCATGATCAAGGACAAATTGCAATTAAATTACTTGGTTTTTCGCAAGGGGTAACTATTCAAGGTGGTTTGCCTATTCCTATCACAACTCCAGCACATGGAACTGCTTTTGATATAGCTGGACAAGGGGTTGCAAATGTTACTCCTATGCGTAATGCATTTGATATAGCTTGCGTAATGGGCAAGAACAAATTAATTCATATTTAGATACGAGAGGAGATTAAAGTGAGAATCAAAAATATCAAGGCAAAGGTATATGAGTGGCAAGGTGAAACAGTTCCACCGCAGGGGAATTTTTGCTCTAATGCTATTGATTTAGTATATGACAATGGAGCAGGGAGTGGGCTGACTCGAAATGACACCATGAAAACCTTTCGTTTTCATCAGTGGACAGTTGTTGAGATTGAAACGGATACTGGGATTGTAGGTTTAGGGAATGTGGCACTTGCCCCTAGAATTGCGAAAGCAATTATTGATGAGTATTTGAAGCCATTATTAATTGGACAAGACCCTTGGGATTATGAATATCTCAATCAACGGATGTATAGAGCGACACATGCATGGGGGCGTAAGGGTGTTGGTATGGCAGCTATTTCCGCGGTTGATATTGCAATATGGGATATTTTGGGGAAGAGCGTCAATAAGCCTGTATTTAAACTCTTAGGGGGGCGTACCAAAGAAAAGATCCCTTGTTACTACAGCAAACTTTATCGTACTGACTTAAAGGAAATGCAAGAGGAAGCTCAAAAATTTCTAGATCAAGGTTTTAGAGCTTTCAAGATGAGATTTGGATATGGTCCAGCTCATGGACAGCAAGGAGTGGTTGAAAACCTTAAGTCAGTTGAAGCAGTGCGAGAGGTGATTGGCTATGATAATGATTTAATGCTCGAATGCTACATGGGTTGGAATTTAGAGTATGCAAAACGCATATTACCAAAATTAGAAAAATATCAACCAAGATGGTTAGAGGAGCCTGTAATTGCTGATGATATTGATGGTTATGCAGAGTTAAATCAATTAACAAGTATTCCTATTTCAGGAGGCGAGCATGAGTTCACATTATATGGTTTTAAACAATTATTAGATAAGAAAGCAGTTAGTGTTGTTCAATACGATACCAATAGAGTTGGTGGAATAACAATGGCACATAAAATTAATTGTAGAAGTTCAGACTTCATCTGACAGTTCCCCGTTTGACAAGCGGTGTCTGTCAGATTAGATTTAGCTCAGCTTTTTGCTGTTCCAAATCTGTTTACCATCAATCAATGTTTCTATGGGTGTTCGCCCACAGCACATCTTTCCTTGATGAGTTCGTTCATTATTATAGAAATCAAGCCATTCGTCTAGGTCTTTTGTAACCATCCCCTAAATTAAGACAACAAGAAAGTAGAACTTTTTTGAACGTTACCGTAAACTTATTTCAAAGGAGTTTTACCATGAGTAAACGTACTAGCGAAAGCCAAATTATCAACATTCTTAAACAAGCCGAGGCAGGCACCCCTGTTCAAGAGTTATGCCGTCAACATGGCATTTCTTCTGCCACATTCTACAAA
>NZ_AYSV01000027.1 GCF_000506865.1 Pelistega indica | reverse complement strand
AGCAACAGCTCACGCCGCTCTCATGCTGTTTAAGAATAGATAAGATTTGTCGCTCGGTAAATTGTTTTCTACGCATGAAAAATTCCTTTAAATTTAACAAATAGTTTAACGAAATTTTCCACTCATCGGTGTTTCGATTTTAGGGGAGTATTACCATGTAAATTTATTTGTTTCCCATCAACACCGATAGGTGCATAGCCTCTACGCATTAAATCATAGTTTGATGCTCCATTATCAAGTAATTTTTGTACTGCTGGATTTGTTCTTCCTACGATTGGATCGACATAAGTAGGTATGCCTCCTCCAAAATCCATTCCATTTTGATATATTTTTCTACCTAAAACTTGTATAGGATTGTATTTCACCAATCCCCACGGATCGACCTACTCCACTGGGTTCGGCGCATACTGGTACACATTTATCCCACCCATCAACCCTATCCGGGTCTTGGCTGATAAAGCGTCCCTGCTCTGGGTAGAAAGGAGTTAATATTTACCTTGTTAACCTAATCTTTTTATTATTAGATATCTACGGTTTATTGAAAAAACATTTTAAAATTTCCTTAATTTCCTTAATTTCCTGTTGAATACAAAAATGCTAGATAATTTCCAAACCGGATTTTTTATTGGCTGTTAGTACGTCCTCTCCCAATTAAACACTCTTAAAAAAGTTCAAATTCATTTCCAATAATTTATTTTTTTCCTCTATAGTCATAACAGGTTTGCAATTCAAAAATTCCAAATATTTCAAGGTTTTTATCTGGGATATATTTTCATATCCTGTAACTTTCTTACAGTTTTGAATAATCAACTCTTCTAGCTCACAAAAGTCGTCTATATCCTTCAAATCTAAAGTTGATAAACAATTATTTAAGAGCAAATGTTTTAACTTATGCTTATTAATCAGTAACAATAGATTTTGTTTCTTATTTAACGAATTAATTATTACCAACCCCTTTAAGTTAATATCAGAAAGGTTGGATAAAGTCACTTTTGCAGGAATATTTTGAAATTTTAAGAAATCAAGATAACCTAAAAATTCAATAGCTCTCAAATCAAAAATGTTGTTATCTTCTAAATCCATAGAAAATGACTTAATTTTTTTCATTTCAGAGGTATTTATTATTTGACATGTAGGAAAATTTATAAATAAATTTATAATATTTCCCAAACGGCCACCATCTAATAATATTTTTGGATTCTCAAGCCCTAACAACCTGTTTATAACCAAGGTTTTTAATTGATTAAACACTCCAGAGTTTATGAACTTTTCATCTTTTAGCATACTGCATGGAATTGATAGAGCTTCAAGATTTTCTAACTGGTATACCCAATCAGGAAGTTTTTCAATAGAGTCATACTCCGCGCACTCTACTGATAACGCAGTAATCTTAGGAAAAACACACTCATTTGGGATATTTTCCAAATGTGCATAACCTTGAATCCTATTTTTAGGAATATAATAATCGTCTGTTGTGCCGGATGAAAAAATATAAAATATTTTTTCATACCAATTATGAAATAGAAAATGACTATAAAGTATAGGCTGATAATTCATCACTCACATCCTTTTTGAATAGCATGACTAGTTTTTTCTGCTGAAACACTTGCTCATGTACTAAACGACCCTGTGGATCATAGGCAAACGTATAGCGGTCTTGATTTTCATTGAGTAATTGACTTAATCGACCCAGTGGATCATAACGATATACCACCTCATGATTCAGTGCATCAATCCTCGCCTGAACCCGACCTGCTTCGTTATAACGGGAAGCCTGTCTAATTTACTCTAAACCTCTACATATTAATATTTGTCTGTGCAATATACATAAGCACTTCTTTATTTGTTTTCTTCCAAAATGGTTGATACTCAGACAAGTCATTTAACAGCGACAAAGATTGAAAAAAAAGCTCTTCATTAAAACACTCAATCTCTTGACACAAATAAAATAGGTGATAATTTGTTTAAATCTAAGCTGAAAAAAAAACTACCTTTTTTAAATTCCAACAGACTCTGAATTAGACATCTTTCAATCTGTTCGTTTAAAAGCAGATATTCAGCACTCTCATTTATATTGCCCTCGCAATCTGCCATTAAATTGTTTACTAACTCATTTAACTCATTAGAAGGAGGGGCTGAGTTATATGGCCATTCAACTACAGACCACACCAATTCTGGTGAAATATCGTCGGGCTCCTGAAGAAGACTATCTGTAAGATTTTCTATCGTATTTGCAGCACACATAAAAGAACCCACTCCATGAAAGTGTGAATATCCGATAGCGAATACATAGATATGTTCAGTCCCAACCATTTGCCGGATATCTTGATAACTTTCGACAATCTTCTGGCGAATCAATTGAGACAATCTACTTTCTTCAATATCCGTCATTTCTTTTCTCATTAACAAATATTTCAATATACTAATACACGTACAATGATGCTGCACCATAATCAAAAGGAGCTAATTCATTTCTATCTTCTGGGGGATTATTACTCCATCCACAGGGCATATAGCTTGATTTACTATTGATAATAAATTTGTGTAGAAATCGGCATTGATTTGAGGAACTAATCTCGTAAAATAATACTCTTGTAGAGCGCGTACTACTATCCATTGTAAATCTGCTAAAACCTCTTCTTTCAAGCCCTTTGTTTCCATTTGAATAATCAATTGTTCTTTATACCTATTATTAATTTCTCGGCCTTCAGCAGCTAGCATATTAAACAGTTTACCTATATTTTCTCGTTCATCCACAGAACAAAATTCTTCTGTCTGTCCCCGTAATTTATTGCTTGCGACAACATATATACCATCCCAATTCAATGATTTTAACAACCGATAAAGCTTTGCTTGACTATTAACTGGTTCTACTTTAAACACAGTTTCTACGTTTTTTTTTCTTATTTCCTGCTTGACTAAGCCAAGTTGAAACATAAAGTGTTTTTTCAAACTCTTGAATAATATTTTTGTTCATATTTACTCTCTTTACCAAGAATTATCTCTGATAAATTCTTCTCGGTATCCTTCCAAATACCATTTCAGGATTAACACCAAATTGACGTTGATTTCTCATGGCAGAATCTACTGCCTTATCTACCTCTTTTGTTGATAATGAAGTTTTACACAACGCTGACTTCATTGCATCATTATAATCTGCCACTGTCGGATTCTCTCCATACTTTACTCCTCCCTTACGATATTGATTCCAAAACTTCTCTAATTCTTGATGAACCACATAATGGTCTAATCCTCTATCAAAAAATGCATTTCCTTTTAATTTAATTGAAGCACCCCGCTTTTGAGGAATCCATTGCTTAAAAGCTGCATTTTGATTTAAATGATGTGCCTGTAAGCCATCTTTCGCTTTCTTAAGATATTGATACCACCCCATCTTCGCCAATCCCCACGGATCCACCCACTCTACTGGGTTCGGCGCATACTGATACACATTTATCCCACCCATCAACCCTATCGGGTCTTGGCTGATAAAGCGTCCTAGCTCTGGGTTGTAGAGAAATTCGTTTCGGAGGTGATGCTTAACCCCTCCTTGCCTCACAGGGCTTAGCTAACCAACCGATGATGTTCACCCGTTTCACCATAATTACGGTTATACGAATGAAACAATCAATTAGTAAGACTGTAAAATCTGCCAAGCGTAATCAAAACGACCTGCTTTAAGGTCTTCTGCTCGAATCCAGAAATAAAGATTCCCATCATCTCCCCATTTCATATCTGTCTCTTCATTACTGGCTATCTGAAATAATAATTGCCAATCAAGTCTCCCTGGCGCCAACTCTGGCACTCGTGGATCATGGTATGCAGCAGATGAACCACAGTAAATACCATGCCTTACCAACTCACACTGCAACTCCATACCGTTTTGGATATTATTAGAGTGTCCTAAAAGCTTATTATCCACCACCAGTTCCAATGACTCCTGCAAATCCAGATAACGTTCATACTCATCATCTGATAATGTAGTCTGTATCAACTGACTACTGTATTCTGGTAAATCAATTTGATTAGAAAAAGTAAGTGTACAAGGTGTAAATCGTTTAATTCCAGCTGGACAAGGTCTAGTTTCTAAATTTTCAAATGAACCATCGTAAAAGTACACTCGGCTACCTACATAATCCTTCTGGTCAAAGCCCCATAGAAAGGCATCTACATCATAGAAAAAATACAAAATCCCATGTGTGGGTAACTTATTATCCTGATCAAATGGCGTCAAATCTGCACAATTTAGTTGCGCCACAAAATTTAACGGAGCACCGCTCTCCTCATTATTAAACCATTCCAGTTCGGCTGGCAAATCAGGATCTCCACCAAAACGTGATGCGCCAATTACCTGTTCATCACTTTCACCATTTAGTTCAATTACGATACTGTTTTTGGCATAATGTTGCATTTCTTCAAAGAGTTTAGTTAATCCTACATTTTCAAAAGCTATTTTTAAATCTTGTAAAGTATACATTTCAACATATTCCTTAATTAAACACTTATTAATTTTTAACCACAAAGTGCATTTTCTTCAACAAACTCCATTGCACTATCGCGCAACGCCTTTGTTTTTTCTGATGCAAAAGTCTTTGCATCTTTAGGATCCCAGCCTCTATCTACAACTAAAGCATCATAAATTCCTTGTTCCGTGTGTTTAGTATTTATATTAATATTATCCATTACTGATTGATTAGTAAGATTTCTCAAATTAGGATCTGTGTTCTGTAATTGAGTTATTCGTCTATGCATATCAGGTTCCAAGGCAATTGCCGGATTCTGTCTTGAAATTCCTTGACCTCGTTTCGAAATATGACCATTATTTTTTAGCCATGCATTTTGTAATAGTTCATGTGCCTCAAAACCATCACCAACATGAAGTTTGCTCTTATAAGGGGCAATACCAAACTCATTAATCCACCCCCACGGATCCACCCACTCCACCGGGTTCGGGGCGTATTGATAGAGGTTAATCCCTCCCATCAAGCCGATCGGGTCTTGGCTGATAAAGCGTCCTAGCTCTGGGTCATAATACCTAAACGTATTATAATGTAGCTCACTCTCCTCATCATAGTACTGCCCTTGGAAACGGTGGTTATTCACCACACCCTCTTTCACCTCTCTAGGCTCCACATAGGTCTCTCCCATGCCTTGGACTCGGCCTCCCACACCACCTCTTGGGATTGGTTCAGCAATAGTTGCGGCGTGCCTATCTGGTCACACACATAGTGATATAGTTTAGGGGGAGAGGCTGAGGCTTCTCGTGGAGCCGACTCAGCCCCCCATGCCATCGGGCTAATATGCTCTGTCTCGCCTGTGCTGCTATTGATATACTGGGCTAACGGAACAAAGCTACCGTCTTCATATACGTACTGCACATCTCTGGCTAGTGCGACTCCCTGTGTCGTAGAAAGATTCGTTGCATTGGCTGTGCGCAACGGCTCTTCAGAGGCAATACTTAACCCCTCCCAGTCATACAACGTTTGGCTGACCACCCGATGATGCTCTCCCGATTCCACTCGCTTGGCTATACGTCGCCCAAACGCATCATAGAGGTACTCCGTGCGTAAGCTCTCCCGAGCTCCACCTTGCCATCCACTCTGCCGTAATTGGTTATGCGCATCCCATTGGAAGGTCTGTACTSA
>NZ_AYSV01000026.1 GCF_000506865.1 Pelistega indica | reverse complement strand
TCAGTAATGGATTTTATGAGTGATGCACTAGCCGATGGTCGTAGACTACGTTTATTGAACGTTCATTGATGATTTCAACCGAGAAGCGTTAGCCATGGATGTTGCCTTATCTATTCCGAGCGAGCAGGTGATTCGATACCTAGAGCGCACAATTGAGCAGCGTGGAAAGCCTAAAGAGATACGAGTTGACAATGGTCCTGAGTATATCTCAGAACGACTGATCTCATGGACTGAAAGTCAAGGCATTCGTCTGAACTACATTCAGCCCGGCAAGCCCTATCAAAATGCCTATATTGAGCGATTTAACCGAACTGTCAGGGAGGAGCTTTTAAATATGTATATCTTTGACTCATTGGAGCAAGCTGAGTTGCTAGTCACCCAATGGCAATGGCAGTATAATAACGTACGGCCTAACATGGCTATAGGAGGTGTACCCCCGCGACTTAAAGCGGCTTAAAATCCATATCATTCCACTAAAAGGTGTTCCTAAAAATGGGGGTCATACAAAGATATTCTCTTAGTAGTGGTTTAATTTGATGCGTTTAATCTAAATACCGTTATAGATATTAGTAAGTATTGATTTACTCTATTTACTACAGTAATTATTATACTCTTTAGCTTCTAAAATAATGTTGATCGCTGATGATATTTTATATTTAAAGCTTTATCAATTTCAGATAGTAAAATTACATATGATATTTATTCAGATGTGAATTTATTTATTTTTTTAAAGGAACAATAAATTTATTATTTTGTTCAATGTATCATCACTCTAGTCATTAAAAGAATAGTTTTTTAATATCTTATTTTTACTAAATAGAATATTTTCATATCCTATTTAGTTTAAATTTGAACTAATTTAATAATTAATTATCTAACTCTTGCTTTAGTTGTTCTGCTAAAGCTTTAATTTCTTCCATATTTCCCGGTGTATGAGAATGTTTTGCTACTGTTTGACCAATATAATGTGGTACTAAGTGAAAATGAACATGAAATACTGTTTGGCCAGCACATTCATGATTAAACTGAGAAATAACAAGGCCATCTGCACCTGTTACTTTCATGAGAACAGGTGCAATTTTCTTAGCTGTTGCAATACAAGCCTCTGCAGCTTCCTTAGATAAATCAAAAAATGTAGGGGCTGGCTCTTTCGTCAATACAAGAAGATGCCCCTTTGTCTGCGGCATAATATCCATCATAGCAAATGTTTTATCATCTTCATAAATTTTAAATGAAGGTAATTCTCCTCGCAAAATTTTAGCAAAAACGTTATTTTCATCATACTGAATAGACATAATAATTTCCCTCATTTAATTTATTTAGGTAAAACTATAACAAATAAAAGTAAAAGTTCAAATAGAATAATTTAGTTGATACTATGTTGAAAAAATTTGAATAAATGTATTTTCACTATAGAAAATAAAAGTTATTCTATTCAATTAAATTTTAATATTGATACTAATCAAAAGAAATAACTGCTATAAGATCTTATTTTTAAAGATAAAATAGCAGTTATTCTAGTTATCCACAGAGTATTATTATTTTTATTAATTAAATATATTAAATAGCTATAAGTCTATTAATAGCTTCATTTAAAGTAGCATCGTATTTAGCAAAACAAAAACGAACTAAATAATTATTTGCTTCTTCGCTAGTAGAATCTTTATAAAAAGCAGAAACAGGGATCAATCCAACTTTATGTTTTTTAGTGAGTTCAGTCACAAAATCGTATTCTGATTGCTTTGATATATCCGAATAGTTTGCTAATAAGAAGAAAGTACCATCACTTCTAATAGGTTTAAATTTTGTTTTTAATAAACCGTTATAAAGTAATTCGTGTTTTTCTTGATAAAAACTGGCTAAATTAATATAGGTAGAAGAATCTTTCATAAATTCGGCAAGAGCGTATTGCATTGGGGAGCATACTGTAAAAACCATAAACTGATGTATTTTTCTAAATTCATTACTTAATGCCTTGGGTGCACAGCAATAGCCAACTTTCCAGCCAGTTGTATGAAATGTTTTACCAAATGAAGAAATGACGAATGTTTTAGCTGAAATAGCCGGACGAGAGGATAGACTTAAAAAAGGCTTATTATTAAAAACAATATGTTCATATACTTCGTCAGCTAATATTAAAATATTATGCTTATCAAGAATACCTTCTAAAATATTTAAATCATTTTCTTTAAGTGTAATTCCTGTA
>NZ_AYSV01000025.1 GCF_000506865.1 Pelistega indica | reverse complement strand
TCCASCACCCGCTTGGCAATCCGGCGACCAAACACATCATACAGATAATCGGTACACAGCTTAGGCTCAGTGGCACTGCTAAAGGACGTGCTACGTGTTAATTGATTGTGTGCATCCCAACTAAAGGTCTGAATGCCTTTGTGGCTTTCTTTACGGGTTAAATTAACACGGGCGTCGTAATCAAAATGATAGCCGCTAATGCGCTTGAGTAGATTACCTGTATGAACCCACAATAAAAGTTAGAACGATTTTTTAATACTGTTTCTACCTAAAATTGCTACTAAGAATGGGGTAGGTTCAGGGGGACTACAATGTCACGGATAAGGTGATTGATGAGTTGACCGAGTGGCAGAATCGCCCGCTAGACGCCATCTACCCTATTGTCTACCTGGATTGCATTGTGCTGAAGGTTAGAGAGAATCAACGCATCGTCAACAAGTTCATCTCTATCGCTCTTGGCGTCAATTTGGAAGGTCATAAGGAGCTCTTAGGGCTCTGGATTGCCCAGAGCGAGGGCTCACGCTTCTGGTTAGGCATACTAACGGAACTTAAGAATTGAGGCCTTGAGGATATCTTAATCGCTTGTGTGGACGGTCTTAAGGGCTTTCCTGAGGCGATTGAAGCCGTCTACCCTCAGACCAAGGTGCAGCTATGCATTGTGCATATGGTACGCAACACCATGCGCTTTGTGTCATGGAAAGATGCTAGAGCGGTCACTCAAGACCTCAGAGCCATATACCAAGCGGCTACGGAATCACAGGGCTTGGACGCCTTTGAGAAGAAGTGACCTAATTACGCACTAGCCGTGCAGTCGTGGCGCAACAACTGGCATCATGTGGCAACGCTCTTTGCTTATCCTGAGGACATCCGACGGGCGATCTATACCACCAACGCCATTGAGTCCCTTAACAGCGTCATTCGCAAGGCCACGAAGCGTCACAAGCTCTTCCCGAACGACGAGGCCGCCATGAAGGTGGTGTTTTTAGCCATCCATGAGGCAAGTAAACGGTGGACAAGGCCGATTAAGAACAGGCATCAAGCGTTAAATCAGTTTAGTATGGAGTTTAGGGAAAGCGTTCTGAACCACTTGTAAAAAATCAAGCTACACAAAATACCTTACACCCTCTCTTACACCCTCTGTCGTTATAAAAGACCCATCTTTAATTCTTTCTCATTTGCTGCTCTGCTACCTGTAAGGCTTCCTTTAAAATAGCAATATCACTTTCAGGCACTTTCCACGTTTTTGTCATTTTTGGGTGTTCTAAACAACGAATTAACGAATCAATAATCAGTTTTAAGCGTTGATCATAATCACCATCAAGAAAAGACTGATAATCAATTTTCAATCGGAACTCCAAAACTTTTCGTTTAATGCTACGTCGCACAATCTCTGGTAAGTCCATTGTCTTCATGATTGGCCCCTCCAACATAGCAATATAAGCCCAACGCCAATCTTTATAGGCATCAGAAAATTGTTTATCCTCTATATAGGAATTCACTATCTTTTCAATTCCTCTCACAATCTTACTGTACTCTTTCCCTACCGTATGTTCAGCCTCAGCAGAAGTCCATAATCTCATTCTACATTCTCCTCAATATTCACGTTATCTTACCAATCAGACTTATTTAATCGTGGTCGACATCCATCATGAGCTTTTTTATAGTTAAGTATTTCTGTGTGTTGCCATTGATGCATATCTTTTTTAGACCCTGATGTGACAACATCCATCGTTGCATTCTCCCCATTCAAGTAAGATTCAGAGTATCTTTTTTTAGGACTTATTGTTTCACCATACTTTAAAATTTCATCAGTGTCTCTATCTCTTAGTACATATCCATAAGTCGTTCTACTACATTGAAGACTATTTCCATGCTCATCTGCTTTCTGAGGCTTGGGACCCGGTTTTTTAGCAAATTGCCCTTTTTTATTAAAGTATAATTTCCTAGCTACACCCGCAACGACAGCGGTAACAATCTTGGCATACGCCAACCCCCACGGATCGACCCACTCCACAGGGTTCGGCGCATACTGGTACACATTTATCCCGCCCATCAACCCTATCGGGTCTTGGCTGATAAAGCGTCCTAGCTCGGGATCATAATACCTAAACGTATTATAATGTAGCTCACTCTCCTCATCATAGTACTGCCCTTGGAAACGATGGTTATTCACCACCCCCTCTTTTACCTCTCTCGGCTCCACATAGGTCTCTCCCCATGCCTTGGACTCTGCCTCCCACACCACCTCTTGGGATTGGTTCAGCAATAGTTGTGGCGTGCCTATCTGGTCATACACATAGTGATAGAGTTTAGGGGGAGTGGCTGAGGATTCTCGTGGAGCCGACTCAGCCCCCCAGGCCATCGGGCTAATATGCTCTGCCTCACCTGTGCTGCTATTGATATACTGGGCTAGCGGAACAAAGCTACCGTCCTCATACACATACTGTACATCTCTGGCTAGTGCGACTCCCTGTGTCGTAGAGAGACTCCTTGCATGGGCTGTACGCAATGTAACCATCCCCTAAATTAAGACAACAAGAAAGTAGAACTTTTTTGAACGTTACCGTAAACTTATTTCAAAGGAGTTTTACCATGAGTAAACGTACTAGCGAAAGCCCTGA
>NZ_AYSV01000024.1 GCF_000506865.1 Pelistega indica | reverse complement strand
GTCAKCCTTCGATACGCCCATAATTTGTGCATGCTTGCGACACATTTTTTAATTGCTCTGCTAAATTAAGCAGTCCTGCTTTATGTTTAATCACATTATTGGTAGTATGTAACATGAGAGTTTCCTTTTGTTTGTTTAAAAGATTCGCACCTCTTATTCAAACGGGAAACTCTCTTTTTTTGCAACTCATTTGTCAGATTTGGTCTGAACTTCTACAGATAAATATTTGTTAATTTCATTTTACTCATCCTAATAAATTAATTTTTTGATTTACGAAAACCAAGAACAGCTTCAAAAAATAGCTTGGCATTATCTAGTGATTCCACATCATTAATTTGCACAATTAAATGGTTAAAGAAAGTCTCAAACTCACCACTCACATGTCCTCTAACCCTTGAATAAGCCACTTTAGCCTGCATCATTTGAATAAATGGCTCAACTTTACGAAACTCTTCTTTTTTATCTTTGGCTCGATATACCTTATCTCGCCACATCAACAACTCATCATAAAACTTGCGTAATTGAGTCGATTTATTACAATTCTCATCTACGTCACCATTTTTCTTCATCACTTGTAAACTATCTGCCACCCTTTTTGCGACATCGCTAAATAAGTCACGTGCTAAAGGAGTCTTCAACTTAATATCTTTCACATCCATCATTATTTCTCTCTCAAGGTATATAAATAATTAAATAAAGGAATTTCATAGCGTTGTCCAAAGACTTGAATCCCTCTAGCATAAAAAGTATCAATAAATCGCTGGTAGGCATTATTTTTTGCCTCTTTGGAAATTCTTGTATTAGCATCTATCCATCGCCTCGTCTTATAGCTAATTGTGAATGCCATAAACTAGCTTGAATATTGCCTTGTTTTACCTGTTCCGCCATACGACTAAAATGCAATAGGCTATACAGATAAGCTGATGACAACACATAATCATCATCAATCTCGGTTATTTCTTGATAAGCATTTTCGATATATTTCCAATCTGACCAAGAAACTGTTTGTTGATAAATACAGACAGCATTCTTTTTTGATATCTGCTGCGTAGTGGAATCTTTACCTTCATAGGCTTTTGCTTGCTCGAGTGAGTCTTCAGCTAGCTCTGATAATCGAGGCAGTGGCATGCCAGGTTTAGTAATACTTATCCCTGTGCTAAAGGTAATCTGTGGATTCTCTGCCATATAATGCGCAAATGCTCTTCTCATATTAACTGCCAATTTCTGGGTCTGCTTCCATGGTCCAATCATAAAGAAGTCATCCCCTCCTGCAAATACAGTATACGTATTAGGGAATTCTTTCTGACAATAAGCTGGTAAATAAAGACTAAAAAACATATTCATCTGGCGTGATAAGGCAGCCATTTTTGCAAATGTAGGTGATTGAATACCTCGTTGGAAAATCAGCCCTAAATTATCCACATCGCCTTTGAGCGTAGCCAATGCCACTTTTCCAAGCATTTTTTCATACCCATCACCTTCTATATGTTGTTTGTCTACATATCTATCTTCACAAGCAATATGATTTAAAGTTTTAAGCTCACTGATAGAAAAATCAACCTTTTCTTCCTCCGATAAAACGTCATATTTTTCATTTTGATAAAAATCAGCCTCACTAAAGGTAGGTACATACGCATTGATATAACGTTTTGCATAACCTTGCCAAATAGACACATCATCTATCTGTGGCAAACTAAAATCCCAGCAACGTACCAAGGACTTATTCTCTGCAAGAAGACCAAATTTACCTGTAATATCCTCACTTTTTGTTAAGACGATATGATAGCCAAATATTGTTAATCCTAATCTCACACTAGCGCCACCGTCTTGATACTGAATAATATCATTGAGTATCATCAAACGATTTTTCTTAGTTAACTGCTCTCCAAGTTTAATCTGATCGTTCGCCAAAACAGACACTTGCAAACCATTATTATCTTTAGTATTCGCAGGTAACTGGCTGTTATAACTACACACGCCTTGCGTATAATCGGCATAACTCAAAACTGTTGGTGTTGCTTTATCAATTAAATTAAACCGTTGTAATTTAGCTTGCTCAAGCAATGAGAATGAGTTTTTAGTTAAATCTGCAAACCTTTTCTTATCGACAAAGTCATTACAACTTGCAGGCTGTACAGCTAATCCTAATGAAACTTGCGCAAATGTATTTTCCAAAAACCATTGATTAATTTTTTCTTTGGCTTTTTCAATCGCTTGAATTGTTGCAGGTGTATTTGGTGCAACAATCATAAATTTGCCTGCCGCATTAAGAATCTGTGACGTAGATGGTAAATCACAAGCTTCTAGTACAGCTAGCGCTGCTAACTCTGCAAAAAGAGAAACTTGAAATGAACGTCCTCTTAATAATTTTGCTACGGCTTTATTAGTCTCTCGCCCTTCAGCAAAAATAAAGTTCTGAATTCCAAAGAAATCACCATGAATTAAAAGGATTTTTTTCTCTTCCCAATCACTACGTGTTTTTAAGGCATTCACATCTTCTAATGATGTTTTTTGATGTTCTTCATGCCACCGCCATAACGCTGCTGCCAATGCTGCTGTTGTTTTACTATGATCGTATAAAGAAACCTCGGGCTTTACATTAAAAGCTGTTGCTGCAGGTATTGCCTGTGCATAACATTGCCATAAGGTATCAAAATGATCTAACCATAATTGCCAATTTTGTTGATGCGATTTAGGAATCTGCTTAATCGCTTGTGTAAAAGCATCCCATAATTGACGATATTCTTGTTGCGCTCGTGCATTATCAGAAGGCTCTATATTTTTTCTTTGCTCAGGAAAGATACTTTGTGGAGATAATGGTTTAAGTGGATAACAATAGCGAATATCTTCATTTTGATAAAAATCTTGTTTATCTAAAAGACTGAGCTTTTCGACTAAAGGCAATAAACGTGCTTGATAGTGATTTTTACCTGTATTTAGCTTATTAATTAATTCAGTTTCTGGTGTCTGATTATATTTTTCAAATTCTTCACGCTCAAATCCAGAAGCAACCCTATCCGCTGTAGCAATAACCCATTGCAAAAAAGTCTCTGGTTTATGATGCATAGCTGATGCATTGATAATGGAATCCGTAATATTACCTTCTGTACTTCGACTGGCAAAAGGATACATATCACCTTTTATTAAATCAGGAATTGCATGCTCAATAATATCCCAAGCAATGGCCGAATAAGCAGCATGTTTATGAGTATGATATTTAATGG
The DNA here is from genome assembly GCF_000506865.1 of Pelistega indica. Taxonomy (GTDB): domain Bacteria; phylum Pseudomonadota; class Gammaproteobacteria; order Burkholderiales; family Burkholderiaceae_B; genus Taylorella; species Taylorella indica. The sequence continues at coordinate 514 of NZ_AYSV01000024.1, read as the reverse complement.
GAGAATTTGCTTCTTGGTAATAAGGGCAATACAACTGTATATGAGTTTCCAGTTTCTCTTGATTGACTTCAATTCTTGCTCTTTCTGCAAATTTACCTAAATCATGTAAATAAGCAGCAAAAGCAACTTTGGTTGTGGGAGTGCGCATAATTACTCTCTTAAATCAATAACACTATTATCAAGTGTAGCAGAAAGTTGAATTTTGTCACGCTTAACAAATTTGTTAGGTAGAAGTCCTAATATAATTAGGCTAATTTTGAGCAAAAGTCGCTATTTATAATCTATTTGCGGCAAATAAAATTGATGAAATGTAACGTAAGCGTCCGGTGAACACATGTATTCATTCCTGCTAAATTGCGCGACACTATGGTTTTGTGTATGTTAGGAGAAATCAATGCCGTCTTTAATGCGTATCGAGACCGCCCAACGAGTGGGAATTCAAGAGCAAGCGTCTAGCCTACTGGCACTAGATAGAATCATCCTGGTGAGTGAGGCGACAGATTTACGAGCKGRA
>NZ_AYSV01000023.1 GCF_000506865.1 Pelistega indica | reverse complement strand
ACCTGACAGCAAAGCCTTGATCGTGATACAAGTGTTCTTGTTCACTCGCTTTTCGTAGCGATTGGCTTTACCACTTTCCCTCAAGTAGTTCCTTTCGTGCCTCGGAAACTAGCCGCTCCTCAGCATAAAGCTTCTTAAGCTTCGCATTCTCTTCCTGTAGGCGTTTTAGCTCATTGAGCATTGACGAGTCCATGCCGGCATATTTGCTACGCCATTTGTAAAAAGCAGATTGGCTCATGCCGTGCTCACGACACAAATCAGCAACGCTCACGCCGCTCTCATGCTGTTTAAGAATAGATAAGATTTGTCGCTCGGTAAATTGTTTTCTACGCATGAAAAATTCCTTTAAATTTAACAAATAGTTTAACGAAATTTTCCACTCATCGGTGTTTCGATTTTAGGGGAGTATTACCGATTGAATTTAGAAGCGTCGACTTTTTTGCGGGGCGCAGCTTTTTAATACGTTCTGCGACATACAACGTAAGCTCGGATGGGGTCCCCACATTTGACGCAACAGGTGCTCGCTTCTGTGGATACTGCTCCTCTTCCTCTTTTCGGGCGAGCTGGATAAGTAATTGCGCCAATCTGAATTTGTCTCTATAGCTCAAGCCAACCACCGCCTCAGAAAGCTCGTTGTATGTCATGTCCGTGTCTTTCATTACAGTATTTCCATCTGGCTAACGCCTCACATCACCGGCGGCAAAAAAGCAAAGCGAGGAACGAGCAGCGCTTTTTGCTGTCCGAGTGAATGTGTTTGTTAGGCCATCAATAGTAACTAATAATTCTTCGTTGCAGACCTGACATGTCAGTATCGTTATGCATATAACTTTGTTTTCTTGATACCCAGTTTCCGTGATTATCCAGTTTGTAATTGCTATACTTTACGTGCTTAATAGGTGAGTTTCTATTGGATGTACTATGGAATATTTCTTCTCTTATCCACCCATCACTACCATATGAATACTCTACACTTGACTGGTATGATCCGTCCTGCGCATTGTTATCTATAATTTTCCGCAACGCCCCGCCATTGGTGAACAAGTATTGCTGCCCACCTTGGAACCTCATTCTTGACGTACCCTCATTAAATACGCGGGAATACCCAATGCCAGATCCTGGAGTTATTGCCCAAAATTCCGAAGGCTTTGCCGGCACACCACCGTTAGACCATTCAAGAAGCCCAGCGGAGTTATATTTTTTGTACGTATTTGTGGGATATTCTGCTGCGATTTCTCTTTGAACTTCAAAAAGGCCGCCGTCACTTTGTGGGTAATAATAGTATTTGAAATCTCTACCACCAAAAGACGGCGTCGTATAAGATGAAATTCTGCCCTGCAAATATGTGAAATCTTCTACATTTACTACTTTATAATTTCCGCTTGCGTCATCAGAATAATTTCTTGCTTCCCATTTCAATAGGTGACAGTTTTTATCATACGTGTAGCGATGCTCTTGATTTGTGTTCTTAAAAACAGTCCTAACCAAATGCCCGCCTTTGCCAAAATAATATATATTGTGTTCCTTCCACCCTTCGTCATGATCCAAAACTCGAACACTTCCTTTGCCCTCATAATGAGCGAGTGACTCTCTTGTAAAAACATCATTTTTTACTGATGCATTGTCATTAAGAACACATTGCAGAGTTCCAACCAGGGAGCCTGCCTGTTTGTGCCCTAGGCTTTTAGCCCTTTCCGCATAGACGAGCGCCTTTTTCAACAAATTTTCGGTAAAGTGCGACGCATCAGCCTCCAATACGAATGAAGCAGCATTCCAAGCACCGTATTTATTGTTTTGAGAAGCTGACTGTTCGAATAACTGATAGGCTTGCTCGAAGTCTTTTTTTCCACCTTTTCCCGTCAGAAGCATTATTCCAAGATTATTCTGCGCATCTGAATGCCCCTGTTTAGCGGCCTTCATGTAGTAATTTGATGCTTTTTGTATATTTGCTTCCACCCCTTGGCCATTTTCATACATCACTCCAAGAGCATAAGCAGCCCTAACCTCACCCCTCGCCTCCAAGGAGGTAAATACTCTTAGCGCGTCAGCATACTTTTCATCATTATATAACTGCACTCCTTCATCAAATGTTACCACTTCAGCAGCGCTAACAGCTGAAGCGAAAGCAAAACAAAGAAATACCACATAAAACTTTACTCTCATTTCCGGAAAACCTCCCTAACACATCGATATATTAATAAACCACTTACCACAGCATCTTGATTGAGATCACAATCGCCATAAAACTACTTAGCCAGAAGCTCCCTTAAACTCGACCCTAGGCATTTTGAAAACAATCGGACCACCCACTTGCTCAAGGGGGAGAACTAATGAGAGGGAAACCAATGCAGAAATTGGTATGCCGATGATTGCAGCGTAAGCGTCCGGTGAACTCCGATTGACTTCCGTTTTTAAACGTTCAATGCCCCGATTTTGTCGGGGCATTGTGTTAATTCTTGGTGTCGTTTGGCGCTTGCCAACGATGAGGCAGAAGCTCAGCAATGTCCTTCGCTTTCTGTGTCGGCAATCGTTCCAACACATCCTTAAGGTAAGCATAAGGGTCATGGCCATTGACTGAGCCGATTGAATTAACGACATCACCTGCAG
>NZ_AYSV01000022.1 GCF_000506865.1 Pelistega indica | reverse complement strand
CCATCCCCCCATAACGTTCTCGCCATTTGTAGAATGTGGCAGAAGAAATGCCATGTTGACGGCATAACTCTTGAACAGGGGTGCCTGCCTCGGCTTGTTTAAGAATGTTGATAATTTGGCTTTCGCTAGTACGTTTACTCATGGTAAAACTCCTTTGAAATAAGTTTACGGTAACGTTCAAAAAAGTTCTACTTTCTTGTTGTCTTAATTTAGGGGATGGTTACACTACCTCGGTAAAGTCAAGATGATATACATCGACCCTCCATATAATACGGGGAATGACTTCGTCTATAACGATACAATCAAAACAGATAAAAATACATTCAATACTCAAACTGGTATTGGAAAATATGAAGGCGAAATTCTAAAACAATTCGTTATGAATTTCGAGAGAAACCTAGAAAGCAATGGGCGCTTCCACTCAGATTGGCTAAGCATGATGTATAGTCGTCTAAAACTGGCTCGTAACTTACTCAGTGATGACGGGGTAATTTTTATCTCGATTGATGATAATGAACAAGATAATTTGAAGAAAATCTGTGATGAGGTTTTTGGTGAGGAAAATTTTATTGCTCAAATTTGTTGGAGAAGAACCGACAATCAACCCAATATTGGCAATATTGCTCGCGTCAAAGAATATTTAATCACATTTGCGAAACTTAAGGAAAAACTAGTACTGGGTAAATTACCTTTATCTGAAAAAGCAAAAAAAGAATACCGATATACAGACTCAATTGGTTTTTTCCGTCGTGGAATACTACTCGATAAAACTCGTGGTAGGCATCATTACGAAATTATCACCAAAACAGGCAAAGTACTCACTGGCCCTTGGATGATTAGAAAAGAAGAGCTGATGGCATTAGATGAGCAAAATCTAATCTACTGGACTGTATCAGGTGATGAACAACCTTATAAAAAAATATACTTAAATGATAGTAAAGGACAGATTGCCAATGATTTTTGGGGAATTGAAGTTGGTACAAATCAGCGCGCTAGTTTAGAAGTAGAAAATCTATTTGATAAAAGAATTTTTAGCTTTCCTAAACCCATTTCTTTTGTTCATCAGCTCTTACACCTCAGCACAAATAAAGATAGCTTAGTTCTCGACTTCTTCGCAGGCAGTGGTACGACAGCACACGCCGTCATGCAGCTTAATGCCGAAGACGGTGGGAATCGTAAGTTTATTATGGTGCAGTTGCCAGAATTGACTGATGAAAAATCAGAAGCCTATAAAGCAGGCTATAAGACGATTGCGGAAATCTCTAAGGAGCGTATTCGTCGTGCGGGCGCACAAATAGCAGCACAGCACAGCACAGCACAGCACAGCACAGCACAGCACAGCACAATTATACCACTAATCCTGCATTAGACATCGGTTTTAGAGTCCTCAAAATCGACTCCTCCAATATGAAGGACATCTACTACCGTCCCGACCAAACTCAGCAACTCGACCTCCTCGATAAAGCCAATCACATCAAAGAAGATCGTACTCCAGAAGACCTCCTCTTCCAACTCATGCTCTCATGGGGATTGCCACTCTCTCTTCCGATTGAACAGCAAATTATCGACAATCAAACTGTCTTCTTTGTCGCTGGCAATAGCTTAGTCGCTTGCTTTGATACCCTCACCCCTACCCTTATCGATACTGTCGCTCAGCATAAACCTCTACGGTTCGTCTCCAGTGAGCAAGCTATCCACAAGGATGAGGATAAAACTAACTTCAAAGAGCGCTTCAAACAACTCTCGCCTGAGACTGAAGTAAAGTTTATTTAATCGCTTTTTAACTGAAGATGCTAGGAGTTCTACTGAGCTCTTAGCATTTTCACCTCTCAAAAAATACTTTTTGTTAGAATGACAGGTTAGTATCCCCCTTTCTACGCTGGAATATTTACTGTCATGCCTAACCGTATAAAACAACTACTCCATGCTGTCAGCGAGATGGACTTAGAAATCCTTCGTGAGAGTATCGATATTGAGTGCAAACTTGCCCAAGGAATTGATGGTAAAGGCAGTCTCCCTCGTAGTCTATGGGATAGCTATAGTGCCTTTGCGAATACAAGCGGCGGCATTATTGTACTCGGAGTAAAGGAGCTACGAGATGGTTCTTTTGAGATACACGGAGTAGAAAACCTAGAAAGTATTAAGCAAGACTTCTTTAACACCGTCAATAACCCTCAAAAAGTCAGTGTCAATCTTGTCTCGGACAGTGACCTAGTAGAAAAGCAAATTGATGGCAAAACAGTACTCTTTATTGGTATCCAACGCGCAAGTCGAGAAGAGCAACCTGTTTACCTGCACGACAATCCCAATCATGCTTTTATCCGACAGCACGAAGGGGATTACAGAATACAGAAACACCTGCTAAGCCGTATGTTTGCGGACAAAGCGCTTGATTGCTTTGATGATGTTGTACTGCCATATCGTGACTTAAGCCATCTTGATACAGAGACGTTGCGTCGTTATCGTCATTTATTTACGGTATTTAATCCTTCTCATATTACACATCACGCCACAGATGAGGATTTTCTCAAACATATTGGTGGCATTCGTTTTGATAAGGAAACTGGCAAAACAGGCCTGACAAAAGCCGCTTTACTCATGTTTGGACAAGCTCGTTTTATTAATGAAGAGTTTCCGTACTATTTTTTAGACTACCGTGAAGTCGATGAACAACGAAATGAACGATGGATTGATCGTATTGTGCCAGACTTAAGCTGGAGCGGTAATCTTTTTGACTTCTACGCAAGAGTGGTCGCTAAGCTGACAGCTGACCTAAAAGTACCCTTTACCTTAAAAGACAATTTCCGTGTCGAGGACTCTCCTGTGCATGAAGCGTTACGAGAGGCTTTGGCTAATACACTTGTTCATGCGGATTATAGCGACCGCTCTGCCATCTTAATTATTAAATCTCCCAGTAGATTTGTATTCCGTAACCCAGGGCGTATGCGCACGCCAATTGACCTAGCCTATAAAGGCAATCATGCCGATTGTCGTAATCGTACACTACAACAAATGTTCCGTTTTATCCGTATTGGTGAGCAGGCTGGCTCTGGTATCCCTAAGATTCTAACGTGTTGGAAATCCCAAAACTGGCAGGCACCCATCATTAAAGAATTCAATATACCCACTTTCCATACCGAGCTAACACTCAATATGGTGGACTTCCTCTCACAGCAAGTAACCGAGGCATTAGCCACAGCACTCGGTACAGACTTCCAAAGTCTGCCCCCTGATGAGAGAAGAATTATCACCCTATGTAGCATTAGCAATGGTATTGACCATGCTTCACTGCTCAATAGCTTAGATTGTCACCCTGCTGACTTATCTAAGATGTTACATAAGCTGACCAAACAAAACTTCCTCCACAGTACAGGTGGAAGATATGCCGCTTACACCCTATCAAACCATATCCATAAAAAATTAATGTCCAGCTATCGTTCTTTGATAGGACATAACGACTCTTTGATAGGGCATAACGACTCTTTGATAGGGCATAACGACTCTTTGATAGGGCATAACGACTCTTTGATAGGGCATAACGCACTATTGATGAGATATAAAAATCTTACTATCGTCGAAGATTTAAGCAGCATCTCCAAAGAAAAACTCGACAACTTCGCTGAAATTGCTTCTAAATCACAAGAAAAGGCTCGCTTAACCGTCTCTGACATGCATAGCACTATCCTTGAATTATGTAAAGAGGATTTTCTAACTCTGAATGTACTGGCTCAGCTATTAAATCGGAATGCCGATACTCTGCGCAAGCATCACCTAACTATCTTAGTTGAGAATGGTCAACTAGAACTCGCCTACCCTGATCATCCTCGACATAAGAAACAAGCCTATAAAACCAAACCCACTCAATAGGAACCAATAATGAAAGACTTAGATATGCACACACCAAATCTGGTGGCTCATCATATCGATCAAATTGCGGCTATCCTACCCAACTGCATCACAGAATCTTTTGATGCACAAGGTAAGCTCATCCGTTCTATTGATTTTGATATTCTGAAACAAGAACTATCCGACGTATTAGTAGAAGGCACGCAAGAACGCTATCGCTTAGACTGGCCTGGTAAAAAAGAAGCTATTCTAGCGGCTAACTCCCCTATCGCCAAAACACTCCGCCCTTGTCACGAAGAAAGCATAAATTTCGATACGACAGAGAATCTCTTTATCGAAGGTGATAACCTAGAAGCACTCAAGCTCTTACAAGAAAGTTACCTCGGCAAGGTCAAGATGATTTATATCGACCCTCCATATAATACGGGGAATGATTTTGTGTATAACGATGATTTTTCGGAAAGTATTGAAGGGTACATGGAAAAATCACAGGAAATAGATAAAGAAGGTCAACGCTTAACTCTTAATACAGAAAGCAATGGACGTTTTCACTCAGATTGGCTAAGCATGATGTATAGTCGTCTTAAATTGGCTCGCAATTTACTCAGCGATGACGGTGTCATTTTTATCTCGATTGATGATAATGAGCAGGATAATTTAAAGAAAATCTGTGATGAGGTTTTTGGTGAGGAGAATTTTCTTTCTTCGTTTGTTTGGAAAACTCGACAAGCTAGTGGTAAACAAATTGCAGCATCCAATATATCCACAGAGCATGAATATGCTATTGTATACTCAAAAAATGCGTTGACTGGTTCTGCCTTTAAAGGAGCAGAAAGAGATCGTAGTGCTTACAGTAATCCAGACAATGACTCCCGTGGCATTTGGGCAAAACACCCTCTTGATGTAGGTTCAACAAAAACAGAAAGACCAAATTGTTTCTATACTCTGATAGACCCTAACACTGGAATTTCTTATGAGGCAAATCCCAATAGGGTATGGGCATACGCACCTGACAGCATGCGAAAATTAATAGCGGAAGGAAAGATTATATTTCACCCCGAGGGAAAAACCAGACCTTATCTCAAAAAATTCTTTAGTGAGCTGAAATCAGAGAATAAACCTATCAGCTCTTGGCTTCAAAAAGAAGTGTTTAACATTGGGTATAACACCGAAGGCACAAAAATTACCAATTCTATTTTTGATAACCAAAAAGTTTTTGATTATCCTAAACCAGTGTCATTACTTAAACTTTTTATTGAACAAGCATCTGATAGTGACTCCATCATCCTCGACTTCTTCGCAGGAAGTGGTACGACAGCACACGCCGTCATGCAGCTTAATGCCGAAGATGGTGGGAATCGTAAGTTTATTATGGTGCAGTTGCCAGAATTGACTGATAAAAAATCAGAAGCCTATAAAGCAGGCTATAAGACGATTGCGGAAATCTCTAAGGAGCGTATTCGTCGTGCGGGCGCACAAATAGCAGCACAGCACAGCACAGCACAGCACAGCACAGCACAGCACAGCWSAGCACAGCACASCACTAATCCTGCATTAGACATCGGTTTAGAGTCCTCAAATCGACATCCTCCTACTAATGAGGAAGCCAATCCTACTACCGTCCCCGACCAAACTCAGCAACTCGACCTCCTCGATA
>NZ_AYSV01000021.1 GCF_000506865.1 Pelistega indica | reverse complement strand
ATGGCATTGATACTTTATTTCGGTATTATGTTATGTTAAGAAAAATGCTTCCTGGGTAAATCATCAATAAAGAAGATAAGATGAAAGATAGTATGATTAAAACTACCTTAGCAGGATTACTAACATTGGCATTTGTTGGTTCAGTAAATGCTCAAGAAAAAATAAATTTAATATTGGATTGGTTTGTTAATCCAGATCATGCATCAGTAATTATTGCACAACAAAAGGGCTATTTTAAGGAACAAGGCTTGGAAGTAGAGATTGTGGAGCCAGCTGACCCTTCAACACCTCCCAAGTTAGTTGCTGCGGGTAAAGCAGATATGGCGGTAACTTATCAACCACAATTACATATGCAAATTGATGAAGGTTTACCATTAACAAGAGTAAGCTCTATCGTAGATAACCCGTTAAATTCAGTCGTTGTTTTAGCGGATAGTGGGATTAATGATATTCAGGATCTGAAAGGTAAAAAGGTGGGTTTTTCTGTTGCTGGATTTGAAGATGTATTACTAGGCGCGATGTTAGAGCATCATGGTTTAAGTCTAAAAGATGTAGAGTTGGTTAATGTCAATTGGTCGTTATCCCCATCATTATTAACGAAGAAAACTGATGCTGTTATTGGCGCTTTCCGTAATTTTGAATTAAACCAAATGCAGCTTGAAAACCAACAAGGGAAAGCCTTTTTTGTTGAGGATCATGGTGTTCCTTCCTATGATGAGTTAATTTTAGTGGTCAATAATAAGGATCGTAATAACGAAAAGTGGAAAAAGTTTAATGAAGCCTTAAGTAAAGCCGTGACTTATATCAATGCAGAGCCAGAGAAGGCTTGGACAGATTTTGTTAGCTATAAGCCAAAAGAACTAGATAATGAATTAAATCGTCGTGCATGGAAAGATACCTTACCGTATCTAGCAAAGCAGCCGGGTAAGCTAAATAAGCAACGGTATGAAGAGTTTGCTCAATTTATGTTAGATAAAAAATTAATTAAAAACAAGAGCGATGTTGATGATTATGCAATTGAACAATAAGTGAGAAATAAAGCAAAGATGAGTTTTTTTGAAAATTTAAAAAATGCAGCTCATAAAGAGTGGGTAGCCTATACACAACATGAATTTCTGCGTCAATTGGCGATGGGAACCTTAAGTAAAGAGAGTTTCCAACACTATCTAAAACAAGATTATTTATTTTTGTTGCAATTTACTCGTGCGTGGGGATTGGCTGTTTATAAAAGTCAAAACTTTGCCGACATGCGTTATGCTCAGGCAGGTGTGAATGCTATGTTGGATACGGAAATTGCCTTACATATTGATTATTGTAGAGAATGGGGAATTAGTGAAGAGGCACTATTAGAGGAGCCAGAAGCAAGTGCTTGTGTTGCCTATACGCGTTATGTACTTGATTGTGGCTTAAGTAACGATTTATTGAGCTTGCACGTGGCACTGATGCCTTGCTTAGTAGGGTATGCTGAGTCGGTAGATTGGCTATTAGCTCAACCTTTTACAGTGTTGGAGGGTAATCCTTATCGCCCTTGGATTGATATGTACGCTAGCGCTGAATATAGAGAAGTAGTGGGGTATGCCAAAGAACACCTTGAAAAGCTAGCTACTGGTATGACGAAGGAGCAGGGTCAGCAATTAAATAAGATCTTTAGTACAGCTACTCGGATGGAAGTTGCTTTTTGGGATATGGGTTTAAATCAGTTGTGGTAAAAAACAACTAGGTAAACAAAAAGCCAGTGACTATTTTACGTTATTGAGAGATAGAATGGATTTCTCTGTAAAAAGTCATTGGCTTTTTTTATGATTAAAACTTACGAAAAATGATTCAATCAGTGTGAGCTAAATTTTATTAACGTAAGCTTGTTTTTAGAGTAGGAATAATAGCTGAGTCTTTTTTAGGCAATAAGGCTAAACCAGCTTTGGTAGCGTGTGATTGTTTGCGTGACTCTTGTTTTTGAGTACGAACACTAACTTGAGTCGAGAATTCATGACGTAAACGATTTAATAATTTCATGATATTTTCCTTTTTATGAATAATAATTATTGGAATAGTTAATCTATGTTTATTGGGTTAAATGTAGCACGATAAGCACTGTTTTATAGACAATAGATTAAACAATTTATATTGCAGAAATATGAAGAACTGCAATTTGTTCAGTGGTAAATAATGTTAGGAATGACTGAACGCTTATTTCCTACAGTCACGTAGAAAAAATTAAATATAGACGCGATTCGTGAGATGAAATGTCTATAATCAGTAGCTAAGCGCAATAACACAACTTAATCACCTTAAATAGCACGGATTAAATACGACCACTAAAAATGTAAAAAGGGCTAGTGACTAAGAGTTACCTAGTGTCAACTATATGACAAATTTAGATTAAAAATAATGCTAGGCTTGACTTAACTAGGTCATATTAACATATTTGGAGAGAATATGGAAGCAAGTAAACAAGAAATAGAAAGTTTTTTAGCGACAGATTTTCCACAAAACCCTTGTGAAGTGTTAGAGGTTAATGAAGATTTTTGTTTGGTCCGTTATCCCATTAATGAGGATGCCTTAAGACCTGGTGGTACTGTCTCTGGTCCCGCCATGTTTTTTGCAGCCGATGTTGCCCTATATGTAGCAGTATTGTCTAAGATAGGAATTGTTCCTTTGGCTGTTACTTCACAAATGACCATTAATTTTTTACGTAAGCCAATAGCGAAGGCTAATCTCTTGGCTCAGGCAACACTAATCAAACAAGGGAAAACATTGCTTTATGGTGAGGTTTTTATTTATTCTGAACATCACCCTGATCCTGTGGCTCATGCTATTGGGACATATATTGCCCCATCAAATAAAGGATAAATTTGATATTTGCTTGATAAATTTTTGATAATTTATTGATAACTAAAATTTTATACTAGCGCCTATTCCAACTCCATTTATAGTAAGGAAAGGGTTGTGGCGTTTTTGTTTGTGCGATTTTTAATTAGTGGTGGCTTAGCGACAATTATACATTGGGTGGTATTTGCTTTATTAGCACATATAGGCATTGTGGCAGTTCTTGCTAGTACCATAGGTGCGATTACAGGTGCTATTGTGAATTACTATTTACAGTTTTATGTCACTTTTAAAAGCCAGCAGAAACATATAAAAACATTACCTACTTATTTGATAGCAGTTGGATTTAGTTTTTTTCTCAATGGCTTAATTTTTATGGGGCTTGAGAAAATATTACCTAATGAGTTAATGGTAGTACAGATATTAACGTCAATGGTAGTGACAGTAATTAATTTTATACTTTATAAAAAGGTTGTATTTCATGATCGCTAATGCTAATCCTTTATCAAATTATTCATGGTACGAGGCGAATCAGACTAAGCCTAAGGGCCCAACTTTATCTTTATTAATTCCCGTTTACAATGAACGTCAGGTATTAACGATTTTATATAAACGCTTAGTTAAAGTACTTAATCCATTAGCAATTTCCTATGAAATTGTACTGGTTGATGATGGTTCAAAAGACAGCTCTGGCGATGCTATGGTAGACATGTGTAAAACGCTACCTTACTTAAAAGTAGTTCGTTTAAGTCGTAATTTTGGTAAAGAAGCAGCATTAACAGCCGGTCTGCATTACGTAAGTGGCGATGCCACTATTATCATGGATGCAGATTTGCAAGATCCACCAGAATTAATTCCTGACATGTTAGCCGCATGGAAAGAAGGATACGATGTGGTCACTATGCGTAGAATTACACGTGAAGGTGAGACATGGTTCAAAAAATTCAGTGCGCATAGTTTTTATCGATTACTTAATCGCGTAAGTGATGTAGATATCCCTGCAGATACAGGTGATTTCCGATTAATGAGTAAAAAAGCGGTAGAGGCAATTAATCAATTGGGTGAACGAAAACGTTATATGAAAGGCTTGTTTGCCTGGATTGGGTTACCGACAAAAGAAATTACGTATCATCGTGAAGCGAGGGTGGCGGGTACGACGAAATGGAATTATGGTGGGCTAGTTGGACTAGCTCTTGAGGGGATTACCTCATTTTCGGTTACTCCTCTGCGCTTAACAATGGGTATCGGTGTGCTGACAGCATTAGTTGGTTTATTATTTGCAGCGTGGATTGCTATTAAAACAATCTTTTTGGGAGAAATTGTTCCGGGTTATCCTTCAATTATTTCATTAATGACCGTCTTAGGGGGCGTGCAACTAATCAGTATAGGATTGTTAGGAGAATATGTGGGTAAAACGTATTTTGAAGCGAAACAGCGTCCTGTTTTTCTTTTGCGAGATGTAACGGAAAGTCGCCCTCTAATGATTAATGAAAAATATAGTCAGACATTAATAAAAGAACAAATTTCTGAATAATAAGAACATTGAGATAGATAATGAATAACTTTAAATTTAAACAACTTGATTTAATGACTATAGTAGTCATGTTAATTGGTTGGATTCCGATGGTATTATTACCTTTTCAAGATACCACGGAACCTCGTTATGCCGAAATTTCTAGGTTAATGGCGAGTACAAATGACTGGATTACGCCATGGTTTGAGCCCGGTGTGCCTTTTTGGGGAAAACCTCCCCTTTCTTTTTGGGCGCAAGCGTTGTCTATCAAGATGTTTGGGACAGCTGAATGGGCTGTTAGATTACCTTCGTGGCTTGTGACTTGCTTGGGATTAGTTGTTTTACGTTTAGCACTTCATCGGGTTTACAATGAAAAAGTATCGCAATGGGCTGTGTTTATATTGTCCTCGTTTGCACTAGTATATTTAAACTCTGGTGGCGTATTGACAGATCCTTTTTTAACGTTTGGCACTACATTATGTTTTGGTAGTTTTATCGTGTGCATGAGTAGTGATGTCCCGAGTAAAAAATGGGGTTACTTATTTTTTATTGGCTTATCAATAGGTCTGTTATCTAAGGGGCCACTTGTTATTGTTTTAGTGGGAATACCTATTGCTATTTATTTAGGTTTAAATTGGTCAACATTTACTGTATTTAAACAATCCTTTCCATGGAAAAAAGGTTTTGTCCTGATGTTAGTTTTAGTGTTGCCCTGGTATATCATGGCAGAAATTAAAACACCAGGGTTTCTAAACTATTTTATCGTTGGTGAACATATTCTTCGTTATATTGATCCGGGTTGGACTGGTGATTTATATGGTACTGCACATAAAGAGTTCTACGGTAAAATTTGGCTACATTGGCTAGTATCATCATTACCTTGGTGGCCTGTACTGGTGGTTCTTTTAGTTAAGTTTAAAAAGAATCATGTACTGGAGCAGAAACTAGCGACTATTAAAAAAAAGCCTTTGTTTAGTTTTGTATTGGCATGGTCGCTCTGGTGTGGTGTATTTTTTACCTTCTCAGGGAATATTTTGTGGACTTATTTATTACCGTCAATGGTAGGGTTTGCTTTAATTGTGGCATGGTTTGTTGATGCGCAATCAGAAGGCAATAATCCACAAATGGTGATTTCATTGACTTGGTTGCAAAGAGTGGGATTCCTCGTGCCTGTATTTGTGGTGCTATTTTCTTGCGTCGCTATAGTCTATCCTTCTATGCTACGAACAGAAAAAGGTATTGTGCAATATACAGAGGAAAATTCGCCACAATTACCATTTATGTATTTTCGAAAAGTCCCTTTTTCAGCTACTTATTATTCTAAGCGTACCGTAAAGTCTATGGATGATGAGCAGATGAGTGATTATTTTAAAAATCCTACGTTAAGTAATCAAGCTGCCTATATAGCCGTGAATAAAGGTAGTATCGATGAATTTAAACAATTTTCTGTTGGGAATTTGCAAGAAGTATATCGTAGTAAACATTTTATTTTATTTAAAGTAAATTAATATTATTAAGAGTCAGAATTGTCGATATATGGGCTTTTATACTGAATTGATATAGTAGTGATTCAATAGGTAATTGAGTAGAACGGGTTGCCTGTAAAAGGCAAAAATAGAGGATAAAAGGATTCTAGTGTGCAATATATACGAGTGTTGATTGTAGAAGATCATAGTGCATTAGCTAATTAATCTCGCTGAATTTTTTGATGATACACATTATCAGTTGGACTTCGCATCAGATGGCCTTACCGCACTGCATCTTATGAGTACTCATGACTATGATGTCATTGTGATGGATGTGATGTTGCCTGGTATTTCGGGGGTTGAGTTGTGTAAACGTTTACGTAGAGATTTGGGGAAATCTACGCCATTGATTTTTATGACAGCTAAAGACCAACTTATAGATAAAGAAGAAGGGTTTGCTGCTGGAGCAGATGATTATTTGGTTAAGCCGTTTCATCTACGAGAGCTTCAGTTGCGGATTGATGCTTTAAGCAAACGAGTACAGAAAATAGCTTTTGGTGAGACTCACTCAATAGCAGGTTTTTTGTTTGATTGTAGATACTGGTATGGTGAAGCATGAAGACGGTGGATCTACTATTTTGATAGGGCTAGCCGCAGATATATTTAAAGAATTGTTATCTTATTATCCTAAGATGATAAGCTATGAGCAATTAGTCGATAATGTTTGGAATGAAAAAGAAGTTGATATGAATACCATACGAACTCATGTCTATGGCTTACGCAAACAACTTCAAGAAGCCTTTGGTTATGGTGTGATTAAAACATATCATGGCAAAGGATATCGATTACTTGGAAAAGGAGAGGTGCAGGGCTCTTAAAACCTGCACGTCAAAATGTCCAAAGAGCTATGAACAGGAGAGGTGCGTAGCGCCTAATTATTTTTATGCAATCTTTTTCTTCAAAACTGTATAAGACGATTATTTTACTGAGTGTTTTATTGATAGGAACGATGGTTTTACTTGTTCATTTTGTCGGTGAGGATTTAGAGAAAACGATTGTAGATATTAGTTTTATTGAAGAAAATCGCTTAATACAAAGTAATTTCACGGATAAAGGCCTCTTTATTATGGATGAGAAATTACAAAAAATTGCCTATATTCCTACAGGTATTGATCGTCCAGAGAGTTTTCCGACATTATTTATTGACTTTGATGAAGGGGTTTTTAAAGAAGTTGTTATTGATGGTGAGACATATATTGGGCGTATGCAACAGCTAGAGGGGGGGGCAGTTGTTTTATGCTAAAAATATTACTGTTTTTGAAAATAAAGAAACGTTATTTGCGAGATTATTATGGGGTATTGGTTTGCTAATGGTTATTTTTAGTGCATTCCTTGCTTATCTTGCTAGTGGACGTCTGGCGAAGCCATGGCAACAAATGACACAATCCATTGCTAATACGCCTATTGGGAAAGAAATTCCTAGTATTAATGAGGATTATGAAGAAAAAGAATTGCATGAAATTGCTGTTAATTTTAATCATTTTACGTCGGAGCTTAATGCTTACGTTAAGCGTGAGAATGCTATGCTGAGTTTAGCAAGCCATGAGTTGAGGACGCCTATAGCGGTTATTGCTGGAGCATTAGATATTATTGAATCTAGAGACCAATTAACGGAAAAAGATAAAATTACTGTTGCCAGAATTCGAGCGGCTAGTGATGAAATGGGCATGAATATTGATGTGCTTTTAAAGCTAGCTAGGAATAAACATCAAGCCAATACGGTCAATGAGGTATTTGTATTGAATGAGTTATTGGCACAAGTAAAAGAGGATTTGAGCAATATATATCCCGAAGAGCGTATTTCATTGCAAGGTGATAAAAATATTGTTGTGAATAGTGATATCACAATGGTTAAAATGTTAATTAGGAATTTAGTACAAAACGCCCTTCATCATACGCGCGGAAAGATTGCTATTTTGCTTAATGAGAACTCTATTGATATCGTGGATGAAGGTCAGGGACTTAGCAAAGAGCAGCAAAACCGGCTATTACAAGATACTCAAATTGCAGGGCTAGATGGGTTAGGTCTCTATATAGTGCGTCTATTAAGTGAGCGAGTGAATTGGCCATTATCCATTGTGAAAACCGATGCTAATGGCACTATATTGCGATTAGATTTTCGGTTAAGTCTGGTAACAGTAACACTTGTTTAGACAAAAAGTACGGTAGTATTTCGTGTATCATCAAGCCTAGTTTTTTAATTAGTATTTCTTCTCATGTATTTACAGCTTTTATACTTTTTTCTGGCTTTTCTGTTATTGCTAACCTTGTCTCGCATGGCATTAGTATTATGGCAGTTTTCTCGTGTTAAAAACTATCCTCTCGCGCCATTATTTATTGGAGGGTTAAGAATTGATTTGAGTAGCCTAGGAATGCTGATGATTCCTTCTTTACTGTTTGCACCTTGGTTTGATGGTAGTGTGGTGGCACAACAAATTCATGCCATATGGTTATGTATCGCGAGTTTATTACTATTAATTCCTGAGGTATCGACGGCTCAATTTATCATGGAATATGATACTCGTCCCAACCGCTTGTTCGTGGACTATTTAAAGCATCCACAAGAGGTGTTTGGGATGTTATGGAAAGGATTCAAGGGGATTTTAATCAGTGGCACTATAGGCGTAATTGTACTTGTTATTGGAGTCTATTTACTTTTCCAAGGACCTAAAGCGCATATTGGTAGTGATCATTTTGTATTTCAACTCATTCAGTTTTTACTTGGTGCAGCAGTGGTTGTGCTGATGATTAGAGGTACTTTGCAACATCGACCAATTAATCCTGCTACTGTGGCTTATGCTGGAGATAGTATGGTGAATACACTGCCACTTAATTCATTTTACAGTGTCTATTATGCCATTTACAGCATTAAGAATGAGCGCTCTGCAAAACAAGCTTATGGCAAAATGGATGAGCAACAGGTATATCAATTGGTTAATGAGGCAGCAGGTATTCAAGCAGAGAGAAATGACGCTAACATTCCGTCTTGGCATACACAAATAGCGACTCAAGAAATTAATAGACCGAAAAATATTGTGCTTATTGTGCAAGAAAGTTTGGGTGCTCAATATATTGGAGGTTTAGGTGGGCAAGATTTGTCTCCTCATTTTGATGCGTTGATGAAACAAGGTTGGGCATTTAAACGATGCTATGCCACAGGAACTCGGTCAGTACGCGGGTTAGAGGCTATAAGTAGTGGATTTGCGCCTACGTTATCTGATGCTGTATTGAGACTGGGAAAATCGCAATCACAGTTTTTTACGCTTGCACAATTATTAAAACCTATGGGTTATAGAACTAGCTTTATCTACGGTGGAGAGGCTCATTTTGATAATATGCGTTCTTTCTTTTTAGGTAATGGTTTCAACGAGCTCTATGATCGTGCTAGTTTTGATAATCCTGTTTTTGAGGGGACTTGGGGAGTATCTGATGAAGATATGTTTAATAAATTACATACTATTCTTAGCGAAGATTTAGAAACACCTAAACTTTCTTTGGCATTTACAGTGACGAACCATACGCCTTGGGAATACCCAGAAGGTAGAATTAATCCTGTCGGAGAAGTGGCTAGCGTTGAGAACTCAGTACGTTATGTTGACTGGTGTATGGGACAGTTTTTTGAAAAAGCTAAACAATCACCTTATTGGGAAAATACTTTATTTTTGATCGTAGCTGATCATGATTCTCGAGTTTGGGGGCAGACGTTAGTACCTCTCAAACATTTCCATATCCCTGCCTTAATCTTAGGGGCTGATGTGCCAGTAAAGGAAGACGAGCGAATTATGAGTCAGTTAGATTTACCCGTTACCTTACTTTCATTAGCAGGTATTACTGCTGCACACCCTATGATTGGTCATGACCTGACTCATACTGAAGGTGGTGGGCGAGCGATGATGCAATATAATGATAATTATGGCTATTTAAAAGGTGATGTATTAACGGTCTTACAGCCAGGGCTTGAGGCAAAACAGTTGAAATATAGCGTTCCAGAAACGTATCAGGAAATAGCAAATGCAGACCAAAAACTGATAGAAATCGCTAAAGCCCATGCGATTTGGCCAACGCTTTTATATGAAAAAGGCTTATATACCTTGCCTTCCTTAAAAAAGTAAGTTGTGTAGAGAGGGTATTTGTACAAAGAATATGCTAACATTACAGCAATTAAGAATAGCATTAGATAGCTAATGAGTGGGGTGATATAGGGTATCGCCCTTGTCATTTATACAGTTATACGGGATGAGAAATGGGTTTTTTAGCAAACAAAAAAAATATTAATTACGGGTGTTATTTCTGTGATCGTTCAATTGCTTATGGTATTGCCAAAGCCTGTCATGAGCAAGGTGCTGAATTAGCATTTACTTATGTGGGTGAGCGCTTCCAAGAGCGAGTGACTAAGTTTGCCAATGAATTTGGTAGTGATATCGTGATACCTTGTGATGTGGGTAGTGACGAAGAAATCGAAAATGCTGTGGCTGAGTTAGCCAAGCATTGGGATGGGTTAGACGGTCTAGTGCATTCAATTGGTTTTGCGCCAAGAGAAGCTATTGCAGGTGAGTTTTTAGATGGTATTAGCCGAGAAAATTTCCGTATAGCACATGATATCTCTGCCTATAGTTTCCCAGCGTTAGCAAAAGCCGCATTACCTTTGCTAGAGAAAAATCAAGGGTCATTATTAACATTGACTTATTTAGGTGCAGAAAAAGTTGTTCCTCATTACAACACAATGGGACTAGCCAAAGCTTCGTTAGAAGCAAGTGTACGCTATTTGGCAGGTAATTTGGGTGGTAAAGGTATTCGAGTAAATGGTATTTCTGCTGGCCCAATCAAAACATTAGCCGCAGCAGGAATTAAAGATTTTTCGGAAATCTTTAATTTTGTTGAAAAGCATGCTCCGTTACGTCGTAATGTAACGATTGAAGATGTAGGTAATACAGCAGCCTTTTTATTATCTCAGTTAGCTTCGGGTATTACTGGTGAAATTATCCATGTCGATGGCGGTTTCTCAGTGGTTGTCCCTGGTATGGCTTAATTGAAGGCATTTATTTATGCGTCAAATCGTATTTGATACCGAAACGACAGGTCTTAAAGTCGCCGACGGTAATCGGGTGATTGAATTAGGGGGTGTGGAGCTTATTGACCGCAAAGTCACCGGCAATAATCTCCATCTCTATTTCAATCCTGGGCGAGATAGTGAGCCTGGTGCCCTAGAAGTACATGGTTTGACCACAGAATTTTTGTCTCAATATCCTCCATTTGAAACTCAGATGGAAAGTATTATTGAGTTTATTCGAGGGGCTGAGTTAGTTGCTCATAATGCTGAATTCGATATTGGTTTTTTAAATCACGAATTTGCTTTGGCCGGGTACAAACCAGTAAGGGAATATATTGCTAATGTAGTCGATACTTATGCCTTAGCGAAAGAGCTATTGCCCGGTGTACGTATGTTGAGTCTAGATGCACTATGTACACGTTTTGATATCTCTAACGAACATCGCGTGCTACATGGCGCCTTACTGGATGCAGAGTTATTGGCTGATGTGTACGTGGCAATGACCCGTGTTCAGTTTGGTCTTGGCTTGTCATTTGAGAATATTGAGAGTACGACAGAGCAAGTTACACGCAGTGTAGATCAGAACATAGCAAAAAGCCTTCCTATTATTTATGCCAATGAACAAGAGCTTGCAGAGCATAACGCCTATGTTGGTGTTTTAGAAAAAGCGTCTGGGGGACCAACCCTGTGGTCCCCATCTGAGTCCATTGAATAGTTGTTTGTAAGATTATATTGTTTCGGGAAGAGAGTCTTTTCCCCCGTTAATTGCTTTGTACATAATAACAGTATCAAGCCAGCGACCAAATTTAAAGCCAGTTCCAGGTTCAATACCAACAAGCGTAAAGCCTAATTTTTCATGTAACTTGATAGATGGCAGGTTTTCACTATCACCAATTACAGCAATGATTAAATGCCAAGGGCCTTGCTCTGCCAGACTAAGTAATTCGGATAATAGTATCGAACCTAACCCTTTTCCTGTATAGTCTTTGTCTAAATAAATTGAGTCCTCTAAGGTAAAACGATAGGCTTTTCGAGGACGATAAGAACCTAAATAAGCATAAGCACAGACTTTTCCTTGATCGTCTATTGCCACAATATATGGAAACCCAGCATCCAATGTTTTTTGCATACGCTGTTGCATATCTGCTAGCGTGGGTACTTCTTCTTCAAAGGTAGCTGTACCACGTAACACATGATGAGAATATATCTCAAGAATTCTGGGAACATCATTAAGGGTAGCTTTACGAATAGTAAAGGCAGAGGGGGCATCGGTAAGAGTCATAAAAAACACGAAAGAGTGATATAAATCAATGATAATTTAAAAATATTAGCTTAAAATAAAGATAAGCAGTAGAGCCGTTATTATAAACGACCATTTATGAATACTAATGTTTTTAGGAGTTATTTTGTATGTATAAGAAAATTCTTCTCCCAGTTGATGGCTCAGAGACTTCTGCCTTAGCCGCTAATGCTGGTATTACCTTTGCGCGCCAGGTCGGCGCTGAAATTGTGGCGATTAATGTGACACAGCCATTTTCTACACTAATTGGTTTTGATGGAATGGCGGCGTCTTATGCGATTTCTGATGGGGATTATGAAGAGGCAGCTAAAAAAGAAGCCGAAGAGTACTTAAAACCAGTATTGGAAAGAGCTAATGCGGCTGGTGTAAAAGCAACGTCAGTGATTGTATCAAACTACAATGTAGCTGATGGTGTAGTTGATGCAGCAAAAGAGCATGGATGTGATTTAATTTATATTGCTACTCATGGACGTAGTGGTTTGTCTCGTTTATTGCTAGGTAGTGTAACAACCAAAGTGATTTCATTAGCTCCTGTTTCAGTGCTAGTATATCGTATGCCTGATAGCTCAGCAGCATAAGTATTCTTAGACATCAATGAAAAAATCGGGTTTTGATATTGTCATTACCCGATTTTTTTTATAGTTCAATTAAATCAGGTTATTATTATTTATCCAAAAGATTTATCCAATGCACATGTTTTGGACATACTAACTGTATAGAGAGTGGTGTAGCTATGAAAGGGCTATTCTCTAGTGACATGGTATTCACTGTTGTTAAATAGCATTGGAGTATTGATTAAGCAGCTAGATAACCATGATTAAGATTTTATCCTCTTTTGGCTCATTATATTTTGCCATATTTTTATTATCCTCTGGTACTGGGTTATATAACACTTATATGTCGTTGCGATTGACCCAAGATGGCATATCTCAATCTTGGGTGGGGTTGCTGATTGCCGCCTATTATTTTGGCCTAGTATTAGGTGTTCGATTTGGACATAAATTAATCGGTAATGTCGGCCATATTAGAGCTTATGTAGCGAGTGCGGCAGTAGTGGTGGTTATGGTTTTAGCCCAATCGTTGATTCCTGTTAAAGAGGTTTGGCTATTATTGCGTGTGGTTGTGGGTATCGCGATGGTAACACAGTATATGGTGCTAGAGAGTTGGTTGAGTGATCAATCTGATGTGCATAATCGTGGCGTAGTATTTTCTTTTTACATGATTATGAGTAGCTTAGGGATTGTAGTTGGTCAGATGTCGATTAGATTTTTTCCTGAGTTAGAGATTTCTGTTCTGAATGCTGTTGCCATTTCTAGCTCCCTTTGCTTAATCCCTATGGCATTGACCAAAAGAGCATCTCCTCAATTGCAATCACAGGCACCTTTAAATATGCGAATGTATATCCGAATGGTACCTGTGCCGCTAGTGGTATTGTTTCTTGGTGGTTGTATTACCAGTGCCTTTTATAGTTTAGCTGCAGTCTATGCCAACAAAAATGGTTTAACAGCTAATCAGTCAGCGTTATTTTTATCTGTAAGTGTGACAGCAGGATTATTAGCGCAATGGCCTATGGGGTATTTAAGTGATCGTTTTAATCGCTTACGAATGTTACGCGTTAGTTCGTTCGGTTTGGCCCTTGCTAGCTCACCCTTATTACTCTTAGACTCACCAAGTTTAGGTATGATGCTAGTCATTATTGCATGTATGGGATGTTTACAATTCACCTTTTATCCCTTATCTGTTGCATTAGCCAATGAGCATGTTTCACAAGCAATGCGGGTGGGTCTTAGTGGTGCCTTGTTATTAGCATTTAGTATCGGAGCTACTTTAGGACCTATCGTAGCTGGGCGCTTAATGGATTATGGTGGTGCAAATATGTATATTGTTTACGTGATGGGCTGCGCAATTGTGATGGGATTGTTTGTAAGTAAGTCACATGCTAACTATCACCCTAATATTGAAAATGCACAATATGTGCCGATGGCAGTGGATGTATCTCCCGCTCCTGTAGTCCATGAGTTAGACCCTCGTATTGATGTGGAAAAAGATATTTCTACAGATGCACAAGTGATGGAGCAAGTCAAAGATTTGGTGCTTAATACAGAGCATCCTGTGAGTCCAATCATTCCCAATTTATTGGTTGATGAACAAGATTTTGAGTGGACGAATCACAGGAAGTCTAGTGATAATTCAACGTCTAATTAGATGTTTAGATGGATTGTGTTCTACATACCTTATTAAGATTTTAGGATTAGGCTTTTAATGCCCAAAAATATAATAATCCAACAGCACTGATGGCTAATAGAATCCCCAAGGCATTGATAGGTGATATTTTTTCTTTAAATACTAATGCCCCAATAATGGTGCCTAAGCTGATAACACCAATATTCATCGTGGTAAATACGAGAGTTGGGTTTTCCTTGAAGGCTTGATGGGCACGGATATAAAACAGAATATTACCAAAATTAAATAATCCTAAAATTAAGCCAGCGATGATCGATTGTTTGTTGAACGATACTCGGTTAAGTAATAGGTACACAAACATTAGTAGTCCAGCTAAGGCAAACGTAATGAATAGACCAGTAGGAAACGCAGTGCCTGTTTTAGCTAATTGTTTAAATAAAATGTCTATGACACCATAACCAACCCATACCAAGCTTAAAAATAGAGCAGCCTGTTTGTGTGATGATTGATTACTATTAAGTGGTTTGTGTAATAAGCAAAATAAGGCTAAAAAGGCGACCCCCAGACTAATTAAGCGTGGAGTCGAAATCACTTCCCCTAAAATAGTGAATGATGCCAGAATCGGAATAAATAGCGACAAACGTTGCGCTGCATCCGAGCGTACAATGCCAGCTGTCTCTACGGACTTAAACATCATGATAAAGATGGTGGGTAATAATACGCCTAGGGCGATGAATAATAGCCATGGTTGATTATCTACTTGATGTGGTAAGTTAGGTTTTAAGAAGAACCAGGTAAGGGTAATCGCTGTTAGATAGTTAAAAGCAATCGCTTGTCGAATATCTACGTGGTTTTTGCGAGAGATTTTTAACAAAACAGACACAATAACGCTACATAGGATGCTAAAAATTAGAAAGTGCATAATGTTTTAAACAAAAAAGTTAACCAAACAATGCTTAAAATCGTTGACGCGTAGGTTTTAAGTCTATGTCATAAAAATCAATCAATAAATTATGATTAATTATGAAAACCTACTTGTCAAAAAAATAAAGCAAGCTAATTATCTGAAATGAATAGAATGTTATTTTGAACTTAGGTCTAATTTGCTCATCAAGGCTTTATCTGCTTCAATCCTAGGGTTGGCTGTTGTGAGTAATTCTTCTCCGTAGAAGATAGAGTTAGCACCTGCCATAAAGCACAATGCTTGCGTACTTTCAGGCATTTGTTCACGACCTGCTGATAGGCGTACGTGAGACTTGGGCATAATAATTCTTGCTACGGCAATAGTACGAATAAACTCAAAAGGATCTAAGTCGTCTACTTCTTCTAATGGAGTGCCAGAAACCTTGACTAATTGATTAATAGGCACTGATTCTGGTGGTGGATTTAAGTTAGCTAGTTGGCTTAATAATCCGGCACGTTGAGCGCGTGATTCGCCCAACCCCACAATACCACCACAGCAAATATTAATGCCAGCATTACGTACACGCTGTAGCGTATCTAAACGATCTTGGTAAGTACGGGTAGTAATAATTTCACCATAAAACTCTGGTGAGGTATCTAAATTATGATTGTAGTAGTCTAGACCAGCTTCTTTTAATTTTTCTGCTTGCCCCTCTTTTAGCATACCAAGTGTGACACAGGTTTCCATACCCATTGCTTTGACCTGGCGAATCATTTCCATGACATCTTCAAGTTGATGCTKAGCTTTAGGGCCTCGCCAATGCTGCACCATACAGAATCGTTCGTTGC
>NZ_AYSV01000020.1 GCF_000506865.1 Pelistega indica | reverse complement strand
TCAGATAGGACGCTCACCAGAGCAAGGTGGCAATGGTATCGGGGTGACATACTCAATGCCACTAATAGACGTACACCCTACACTGACGACAGGCTTTGGTGCTAGAGGGATGGACTCAGATCAGATGTCTAGTGGTGGAGCAATACGTCAGTACCAACACGCAACTACCACGGTTAGACGCTTGACCCCAACAGAATGTGAACGCTTACAAGGCTTTCCAGATGGTTATACGAAAGTGCCCTATCGTGGCAAGCCTGCCGACCAATGTCCTGACGGACCGAGATATAAAGCCCTTGGCAACTCATGGGCAGTGCCAGTAGTGGCATGGCTAGGCAAACGAATCAACAAAATTAAGGAGTTAGAAAATGAGTAAACATAAACATGCAGAATTAATGATGCAGTATGCACAAGATGCAATGGAAACTGATAAGCCTTGGGAAAGGTGGGAAGTTTTAGATGATATTACTAATACGTGGCGTACCCTAACATGTGCCCCTTTTTGGGTTTACAAGACAGCATACCGTAGAAAAATTGAAACGATTAAAATCGGAAACTTTGAGTTTCCTAAACCAGAAGGGAAATATCCAGAAGCTGGGGCAAAATATTACTATCCAGCATTAAATAGAGATTTTCTAGTTGAGTTTGATTTCTGGGGATGGAATACATTAGATGTGACTATTGCTGAGTCTGGTTTATTGCACTTATCTGAAGAAAATGCTCGTAAGCATGCTGAAGTTTTGGTCGCTATATCACAAGGTAAGACATCGTTGGAGGATGAAAAATGATGAGCCTAGACGTACTTATTAGATATACAGCTTCAATAGTACACTTTTCCATATTTACAGTAGGAATCACATTTATAGTATTTTTGTCATCATCAACTATATTAAAGATTCAGATGATATAGTTGATAAAGGAATACCGATGTTGCTTACCACTGTGTTTTATACAGCATTTCTATTTTTTAGTTTAGCAATAACGTTACCAAAATAAAGGATAAAGAATGACCGATATAACTGACTTACAAAACAGACCCTATGAGCGGGTAGAAATAGATTTTGAATGGAATACTGTCTATGTATATAGGGAAGCGTATTGTGCAACATGGGTAACTAGAGGAAACCACTCTATTATTATGGTATATAACCCGAAATCTTTTACGCCAATAACAGTAGAAGAAGCAAGACAAGCTTTAGACGATATGGGGATAAAAAATGCCGTATATYCGTATATTTTTGCGAAATTAAGCAGGTGCATCAAAATCTAAGAATGTTCTTATGTGAGACAACACCATACGAGTCTATTACCATACTGTTACCAAGAGGTGGCGAATGCAAAACATAACCATCCCTAAAGGATATGAATATAGAGGTAACGCTGGTCCAGTAGAAATGTACCAGAATGATAAATATAGCGTAGGTATAGACCTTGTCAAAGATACCACTAGCTATGGCAAAAACTTATATAGTGTAGCGAACCGTTATAAACAATCAATGGTACCACTTGATAAAGCTAAACGAGAATTGGCTAAGTTTGGATTTAAAAATTTAGTATTTAAAGAAGTCATCACGTCTAGTATAACTGGTCACTCAATAGCATATTTTACAGACGCTGACGCATAGGACACGTAATTATGAAAGTATCAAAAATATCTATCACTGTTACCGAAACAGTTGATAACGGAGATATGGTTGAAAAGCTACGCCTTAAATTTTCAGATGATTATGGTAATGATCTTTTCGTCAAAGATGTTTTTTTAGGAGGTATCGAGACCACTAGCTATAGCATCGACCGTATTATGCAAGCTGTTAACGAGCTTTTAGAAGATGATGGGTATGACCCCATTGCCGTAACATTTACTGAACCACAAACCCAACAACTTAACTAAGGAGTTTTTATTATGAAAGATACACCAGAATACAACGCAAAATGCCAACAAATTCTATACGATATCATATACCCTATCGCACTTGAAGCGTATAAGGAGGGATGGTCGACTGTTAAGATACATTCCCATATGATGGAAGCATTGGCTAATGAAGATATTGAGGAATCTGAAAAAGAGGCAATGGTGGCAAGTGCAGCTGAAGCGGTGTCTGAAGTAGATGCAATTATGCCAGTCGTCAAAACCCTTGATGACCGCTTATCCTCCCTAGTAGGGGAACCTGACGATACCTCTGACGATACCCCTAAGGATAAGGAGGACATACCTGTAGATACAGGCTCCTTTATGCCATGCTTCGCCATTGCCCCACACAATGATGGGTTAGTTAGAGCCTACGTTGATGTAGATACCATTATCGGTGTCGAAGAAGGCGAGCTTTTTGACGAGCAACTAACGGCTATCGCTACTGTATCAATGGCCCACTATTTTACTAAGCTAGACTTAGAAGAGACATTGGCTCTAATCAAACAGTATGCTAACTAGGAGTGCTACATGACAGGGAAATCATTTATAGAACAATTCCAAGCTTTTCTAGCACATGCGCAACAAGACCCAGAGTACTTAGCCAGTATGGGGTATTTAATGATCGAAACAGCCACAGCGTTGAAGCTAAAAGCCAATGACAGGGTACAAGCAATGGCACATACTAAACTGACCGATGAAGAGATAGAGGAAATCTTGCATAACGAGATGAATACCTTGCCATTTCATGTCCCCGACAATGTACGCCAGAATGCCATCCATAACGTGAAAGCGGCTATCCTTACTCACCATACTATTCGGAAAGCCATGGGGCGTCCAGTAGAGGATAGTACTGACGAGGACGATAATGAGTAAGTTTATTCCTATAACACCAACGAGTCTTAACACGATGAAAACTTGCCCGAAGCAATTCGAAGCTAAGTACATCACTAAGGAAGTTGAGTTTAAGGAAACCCCAGCTACCATCTGGGGTAATGAGGTGCATAAGGCAATGGAGTTAAATCTTAAAGACAACACCCCATTGCCACCGACGATGGCATTCTTATTGCCTTGGGTGGAACGGTTTAAAGCCACCGATGGGGAGCTTTACTCAGAGACCAAGCTAGCTGTTGATAGTCACAATAACCCGACAGACTGGTACAATCGCTACTTAGGTGGCATCGTGGATGTGATGATCGTTAATAAAGAGAAAGGGACAGCTTTTATCGGCGACTTAAAGACAGGTAAATATAAGCCTGATGAAACACAACTGACCATACTTATTAAGTGTGCCTTTGCAACGTTTCCTGAGGTTACGAAGATTAATGCCTCCCTCTTCTACCCCCACATTAACCAAGTCATGCCAATGAAAGCTAGACGTGACACATTCGAGCCTGTGACGCTTATGCGAGATATTAGAAATAATGAAGCCGAGCTAGAAGCAGGTACGTTTATGCCACGACCAAATGGGCTATGCCGTCAATGGTGTGATGTTTTTAGTTGCCCACATAATGGGAGGAACAAATGATTGGCCTACTTCAATGTATATGTGTACTGCTTATTGTATATACGCTGCGAGAAAGCTTTCTCACTGCCATGCGCCTTAGTAATAAGCCTCGAAAGCTTGATGACTTTGAGACCGATTATATTTTTCGATATACGGTTGTAGGTTGCTTACTATTTGTACTTTTTACAAGTAGTTTTGGATCCTGGCTAGATTATATATTAATACATTAAGGAGTTAATTATGGCAAAAATGACAGATGAAGCTAGAGTAAAACGTGACCTTAAAGCGTTTTTTAATGAAATCGGTGCATATTGGTTTATGCCAGCAACACACGGATATGGTCGCAGCGGTGTACCAGATTTTGTTATCTGCCTACATGGTCACTTTTTCGGTATCGAATGTAAAGGTACACCAAAGGATAAAACAACTATACTCCAACGCATTGAGCTAGATAAGATATTCAAAGCCGGTGGCGGTGTCGCCGTGGTAGATAGGTCTAATATTGATGTATTTAAGGAATGGCTACAGAATGTCGACATTTATCGCACTAAAGATTTTCGACGAGATGCCGATAAACTGATAGCCCTAGCTGGCATAGAGGATATAGAGGAGTAATATGGCCGCCGTAGATACTGCAACACAAACCGTGACAATCAAGTCACGAGACCCTAGTAAAATCAAAGCGGTATTCCCTGAGTATGAGGTTGGATTCACTAATACAGGGGCAGAGGTAATAAGAGTGCCACATACAATCGAGTCTATTCGAGTATTGGCTAACTTAGGGGTTAAGACAAAAAATCTTAGTCCGATTAATTACTACTATGGGTTTCCAAAAATCAAAGGCGTTTATGCTCCGATGAAGCATCAAATAGAGACCGCTAGGTTTTTGAGTGAGAACCCGCGAGCGTTTTGTCTTAACCAACCTCGTACAGGCAAGACAGCCTCTGTCATTATGGCATTGGACTTTCTCAAGCAACAAGGGATAGCGAAATCTATTCTGGTGGTTGCTCCTCGATCATGCTTGCGTGATGTATGGGAGACGGAGATTTTTGGTTTGGTGCCATCTATGTCGGTAGCTGTCTTACATGGCACTAAGCAACAACGGTTAAAACTGTTAGCACAGAATTATGATGTCTTTATCATCAACCCAGATGGCATTAAGGTGATTAGTGCTGAGCTACAAAAAGCCGTTGAGCAAGGTCGCATTAATGTGGTGGTATTCGATGAAGTTACTGACTTTGCCAATCCACAATCAGAGCGGTGGAAGTGTGCTAACCGAGTCACAAAAACAGCTAAGTACGTGTGGGGATTAACAGGAACACCCGGTGGTCCAGAGGGTGTATATGGCATGGTTAAGCTCATCCTACCACATAATATGGACTGTAGTTTCTCCTCATGGCGTGATCGAACTATGGTGCAGGTCAATACTCATAAATGGGTCACTAGAACCTCTTATTTGGAAAGTATCTTTGCCGTTATGCAACCTAATATTTGTTTTAAGAAAGACGATATTATGGACTTGCCACCCTTACAGCAGTTTGATCGCATGGGGCAATTATCTAAAGAGCAAGAGAGTCTTTATACCTCAGTGCGTAAATTTATGCGAAGTGATATGGCAAACATCACGGCACAAAGTGCGGCAGTAGCGACCAGTAAGCTTATGCAGATTGCCACTGGGGCAGTAAAGACAGATGAAGATAAGGTGCAGTATTTAGACATTGCCCCACGCATGGAGGTGTTACTCGACATCATTAAAGAAGCCGAATATAAAGTACTTGTCTTTGCTCCGTTCACAGGTGTCATTGACCTGTTAGAGCGAGAGATTAGTAAACATTACTCATGTGCAGTAGTTGATGGACGTACAGCAGGACATAAGCGAGATGCCATCTTCAATAGCTTTAGATTACAAAAGGATCCACATGTGTTAATTGCTCACCCTAAGACGATGAGTTTCGGATTAGAGCTAGCCTCAGCTGACACCATTGTATTTTGGGGAGCACCACTTAACGGCACGTTTGTATATCAGCAAGCGATTGAGCGTATCAATAGCAAGCTACAGAAATCCAAAACTCCTGCGGTAGTCCACCTCTACTCTACTCCTATCGAGTCAAAGTTATTCACGGCACTCAAGGCAGGAATAGATATAAATACGGCCGTTTTAGATATTTTTAAGGAAGTCATTTCAGAATGATATATAATGAACACATTTCCCACTCATTACCAACTTACGATAAGGAGAACATACAATGGAATATGAAAAAATAGATTGGTCTGATGCCTCACCAGAAGAGCTTGCTCTAGCCTACAAAAAGTTTAGAGATACTAAACGAGAGTTAGAGAATAAAGCTAAAGTGGCATCTCAACACATGGCAGATATTGAAGCTGCTATGCTTGCCTATATGGATGATACGGGTACTGATTCATTCAGAACGCCTGTTGCCACCATCAGTAAAACAATTAAAGAGGACATATCGGTTGCCGACTGGGATATCTTCTTGCCATGGCTATATGACCAGGCCAAAGAAAGGGAAGCCAACGGCAAGAACCCTCTTGATTTGTTCAGCTTTTTCCAAAAGCGAGTTGCAGTAAACGAGGTCAGACACTTTATGGAAGTTAATGATGGACACGTCCCTCCTGCGGTGAACGTATTTCCAAAATATTCCGTTTCTGTTCGGTCTAGATAATCACACAATATATTGATGTTTATTATTATGTGTTTATGTGCATTTTATGTATTCATTAAATATTTGTATGCAGTGATGTGTAGTTTTATGAAGTGATATGTAGTCATGTAAATACAACCAATAACCTAAACCTACTTTAAGGATAATTTATGAGCTCACTAGCTATCTTTAATCAAAACTTACCGACCTATTTAGCTAACACCCAAGATACATTAGCCCAAACCATGGCACATGGTTTTAGTTCTGGGCAGTACAACCGTATAAGTCTAAAAGGTGGTCGCTTCCACTTAATTGAGAATGGTACTGTGGTGACCACAAGCCGTGCGGCGTTTATTGACGTGGTAATTGTAGATGCCCAACCAAACAATGGTCGTATCTATTTTGATAAGCAATATTCTGCGGATGAAAAAATCAAGCCTGCCTGCTGGTCAAGTAATGGGGTTACTCCAGATGCACCTATTGCTACTCGTCCTACGATTAAAATTCATGATGCCACTCCTCGAGCTGTCAACTCATGTGCTGAATGCCCTAAGAATATCAAGGGGTCTGGACAAAATGGTGGTCGTGCATGTGGCTTTACTCGTCGTATCGCTGTAGTGCCTGCCTCCGATGTTTCTGGTACGGTCTATACGATGGACATTAAAGCAATGTCACTCTTTAAAGATGATGACCCACAAAACAACTTGTACTCATTTGGCGGGTATGCTCGTTTTTTGACAACGCCACGCAATGGCTTACCACATGGTATCAGCCCGAGTGCGATAGTAACTCGTATCAGCTTTGACGATACAGAGAGTGTTCCTGTGGTTCGCTTCGGTGTGACCCCTAATGATGGCACTGGTGTTGGTGGGTACCTAAGTGCCGAAGACTATGCCACAGTGTTGGAGCGTCGCAAGTCAGATGCCGTCGTCAATATGATGAAAGCATCAGTAGCAGAAGTACTTGATGCCGATACGGATAAGACAGCGAAGACGACGTCTGAGGCTTCTACAGCTCCGCAATTGCCAACGCCACCTGCCCCTCCCGCTATCCCTGCCTCAGAGATTGCGGCACCTCCTGCCCCACAAAAAGTTAAACGAATTGTGAAGCAGAAAAAAATAGTGGAAGAGCCTGCACTAATGGAGAACCATCCCTCCGTGCCTGCTGAATGGAAAGCATGGGCGACAACACCAGGTGTGACTCGTGAGCAAGTTATTGAGCAGTTCACGCAGCACTTCCCTGAAGCCGTAAAACCTGTACAACGAGAAATCGAGGTAGAGGTTGAAGTGGAAGATGAAGTGAGTGTCGCACCGCCTGCGGCACCTAGCGTTCCAATGCCACCTGCTCCACCTACCCCACCAGTTGCCCCGACACCTGCTAAACGTACTCGTAAGAAAAAAGAGGATACGGTAGGTGCCGCACCAGTAGCACCTACACCTAGTGTAGACGCCCCAACAACAGGTGGGTCATCAGCCATGGCGGCAGCTCTTAACACCATCAATAGCATGGGGTTAGACGACTACGACGATTAATCCAAGCTATGTAAGTATTTTTAATTAACACACCGCTTGGAGCCCCTCTAGCAATAGAGGGGTAATCGTCTTATGACATTATTAGAATTTTTTAACCTTGTATTACCTAGCGAAGGCATCTATTGCCTTGCGACACGCTCTAGTACAAACGGTAAATGGTATAACGAGTCGTTCAGATCAGTTGCCAAATTAGCCGAAGCTTGTGCTCGTATAGCTCATACGAAAGATGTTTGGTACGGGACGGCTACATACAAACATGAGAAGCAATATGATGCTAAGCATGACACTAACCGTTTCCACCGTACTATGGCGAATGTCGATAAGCTAAAAGCATTAAGGCTAGATATCGACGTCGGCAAGCCTGATACCTATGCGAATGCCAAAGAAGCCGTAATGGCATTATACAAATTTGTCGAAGCGACAGCATTACCGCTACCTTATGTCGTATCGTCTGGTTATGGACTGCATGTTTACTGGGCACTTACTCAAGCGATTACGCTTGAAGAATGGCTACCGATGGCGAACAAACTTAGAGCGTTATGTATCGGAAAGGAGTTACTTGTAGACAGCACTACTACAATCGATGCCACTAGAGTATTGCGCCCTGTTGGTGCGTTTAACTTCAAACGGGATACAAAGCGTCCTGTGAGATGCGTCGCAGAAGGTGTCATTACCTCAGCCCAAGCAATAGATGCCATACTAACTAAAGCCGCTGAGCCCTATACGGAGTATCTTAAACTCTCTCGCAACTTAGGTAAGTATGACGCTCGTTTTGCTATCCCTGATGCCAATATTGACCCTGTCTTACTGAAAATGCTTCAGACCTCAGATGAGATTATCGAAGATGCTAAGCGTTTTGCCGAACCCATCATTAAAGGGTGCCAGCAGGTACGTGAAGCAGGCAGGCAATCAGAGCCGACATGGCACCGTATGATTAGTCTCATGAAGTACTGTGAGAACTATGAAGAGTTTATACACCAGTTATCTGCGATTGATGAGCGCTATGACTCAGGCGTGACGCAAGACAAAATAGACAGTACACAGATGATGCCAGTTACGTGCTCAGAGTTTAATAGCTTGCGCCCAGACGTGTGTCAGTCATGCCAACATTGGCAAGTGATATCTACCCCATTACAGTTGGGGATTAAAACCATTGATATCCCCGTTAAGGTGGAGTATACCCCTCCTCCACCACCGATTGAGTTACCCAAAGAGACAATGTTCGATGTCCCTAATATGGTGCCTAGCGAGACTCGCTACATTAGCTTAGAAGGATGGAAGCATAACAGCTTTGAAGTGCGTGAGTCAGGCATCTTCAAAAAGGTGCCAAATCGTGATGGTGACGAGAAGCTAGTCAAAGTATGTAAGCATGTGTTGACGCCACTACAGGAGCGTTACGATGCCAACAGAGACTTGACCTCTTTATGGGTGATTGGGGAGGATAAAACTGACACATCCATGCTTGTGGAAGTGCCTAACAGGCTTTACCATGAGTCATCGCAACTTGTCGCTTTCTTCGCTGCTAAGGGTGTGCAGTGGGAGGATAAGACAGGGAGTAAATCGTTTAGTGAGTACATTCGTGCCGTTACTAGCGATGCACGAGATAAAGGACTTTTGATGAATATACCAGCATATAACCGCCTTGGGTGGGGCGATAACTATGAGTTTGTTCTAGGCGATAAAGTCATTATGCCAGATGGGACAATCTTAGACTACCCAAATATGCCACTTGGTGGCTTAGAGAAAGAAGTGCGTGCAGTTGGTGACTTGCAAGCATGGGTGAGTGCAGCGAACACGTTGTACGCTGACCCTAAAGATGCCAGAGCTGCCCTTATTTTCTTACATGCGTTCAGTAGCCCACTGATGCACTTTTTTAGAGATGCCGAAGCAACCTTAACATTCGTTGTTGGTGAGTCTGGTGTCGGTAAATCTACCATTGCCAAGGTGATGCACTCGGTATGGATGGCACCGCCAAACTTTGCTAAAGGAGCTGGCGATAAAAACTCTAGCACAGGGGCAACGATGAACTCGCTCTTTAGGTCGGCCAGTGTACTGCACAACCTACCGTTCTATATCGATGAAGCTACGCTATGGGATACAGGCGATGTGAAGTCATATGTGTTTGATATTACCTCTGGTCGTGAGAAATCAAGACTTACGGACAGCATCAGACAGCGTGATGCAGGCGAGTGGCATACTCAAGCTATCGCTACGGCGAATGAGTCGTTATGCGATAAGCTGATGGTCGTAGAGAACGGTGATGCCACAGCTCAGCTATATCGAGTGATTGAGTTTAACCTACAAGGCGTCTCTACGGGTCCAGTTCATGAACGGGCTATTCATACCATGTTAGCTAATTATGGTGTGGCAGGGGTACAGTATGCTCGCTTCTTGGTCAAGAATGCTGCCTCAGGTCGCTTACAACAAGTGCTTGATGCCAATGTGCAGAAGTATGTAGAGGAGTTTTCGTTTACGCAACCTGAACGCTATTGGCGAGCATGGGCGGTATCTATCCTAACAGGGATGGAATTATCTAGAGCAGCAGGCTTACATAATATTCCTGCACAGACCATCGTAGAGGAAGTCAAAACGGTTATTCAAGAACAGCGCCAACGCTTGAAAGATTTTGAAGAATCTAAAACCACATGGTTTGCTCATATGTACAACAGTATTCGTGAGAATACGTTGATCGTGGCAGACATGCCAGACATCCATGCCAATGGTCGTACGATTAAAGGAGCTGTCTATACACCAACTAGAGAAATTTTAGCTAGGGTAAACACATCAACAGGCATCATTGAGGTAAGTAAGAAAGCCATCAACAATTGGTGTGGCAGACATGGTGTTAATAAAGCCGCCTTTTACAAAGAGGTGATGAAGCACACGTCACCAGAAGATGAAATACAGTTTGTGCGAGACGTAAATGTCATTTTCGGCTATGGAGTTGCAGGTATGGACTCGACGACAGCGAGGATACCCTGCCTACGAGTTCAGATGAAACCAGAAGACCTCGAAGAAACTATTGCTATACCAACAACTACAGATACCGAATAGGATAAGGACTACCTATGCTTACAAAGACAAAAAATATCATCGCTTATTTTTTCGATAACACCCTTATTGTGGAGGATACTAACGAAGTTCATGCCAATAGCAGAACAGTGCGTCGAGCTGTTCGCATCCCACCAAAACCAATCATGATTAGAATAAACATCTCTACTGGCATCGTAGAGATAAGTAAGAAAGCTATTCACATGTGGTGTGATAAGTATGACATCAACAAACGAATATTTATCACTGTAATTAAGAGTAAAACATCTCCTAATG
Organism: Pelistega indica; assembly: GCF_000506865.1. Taxonomy (GTDB): domain Bacteria; phylum Pseudomonadota; class Gammaproteobacteria; order Burkholderiales; family Burkholderiaceae_B; genus Taylorella; species Taylorella indica. The sequence goes on along the minus strand of NZ_AYSV01000020.1, from coordinate 22,965 downwards.
ATGAGCCAGAATATATGGGAGACATACGAGTTAAATTCGGGCATGGCGTAGCAGGGATGACATATACCACGGCTTTTGTGCCCTGCATACGAGTACAGATGAAACCTGAAACGATTGAGAATATAGTCGACTCTAACGATACACAAGCAGAGTCTATAGAAACTACAAACTAATAGGAGAAATTTAAATGACAACAATTGTTGCAGTGAAGTCAGATGTCGGGGTGGTATTAGCGGGAGATGGCAGAGTCGTTGCAGGTGAACGCATCATCACCAATAACCAATCGAAAGTATTACGAATTGGGCAGACGCTTTATGGGATTGCAGGTAATACTGGCATTACCTCTGGCATTATCGCTAGTATCGAAAGTAATCGCAGTGATAATACTGAGATACCAATTGATGTATTCGCCGCCCACTTAGCCGCTTCAATTAGAAAAGCTATCGCTAACAAAGAAACAGGCTACCCTGATAATGACTATAAGTATGAGGTCATTGTGGCATCATACGATGGGTTATGGTTGCTTGACTCGGACGGGTCATGTATTAGTGGCAGAGAGCTACCATTTGGGTGGGATATTGTCGCTACAGGCACTGGTGCGCCAGTGGCACTTGCCGCTATGCAAACATTCGGGGAAATTAATTATGTCGATGCGACTATCGATGATATTGTCGCCGCTGCCGTCAGAGGTATTACGTTAGCATCTGAGTATGATACCAATACAGGAGGGATGATTACCCCCCTTGTATTGCCTATGCAGGATTAACGGATGAAGAGGTCTCGCTCGTCTCGACGACGCAAAGTGAGACCACGTAGTTCTTTGCCGCCAGCTTTATTCCAACGTACAAATTGTGTGGCAGCACCATACTCATCGCCTTTATTTAGCAACTTCACTAGCGTAGACTCTTTAAAGGCTTTAGCACCGATGTTATACGCTAGGCTACATAAGGCATCGAACTGGTTCTGACGAAGTGGCACCGTAACGGCAACATTAATAGCGTCCTCGAACGCTTTGACTGTTTCTCTTAACATCTCTGTAGCTTTAGCTTGTGAGATACTTGGGTCAGTCAGCTTAACTTTCCTACCATCAGGATAGTAGGTAGAGCCGTAGCCAATAGTAGGTATGCCTACGGCATCTTTATAGGGAGAGCTTCTAAAGCCCTCCCATTTTTTTATCAAGTCTAACCCCTCTTTAGAGATGGCAACTGCTGATTGGTGTTCCATCTTATTCCCCTCCTCTATCTTCACAACATTCGTACGAACAAATAAGTTCTTTAATGCCTGCCCAAGTCGGGTCAGCATCGACGCAAGACCCTTTTGGGAAAGCGGTTGCTTTTGTTCCATCTTGCCCTCTTTCAATCAATACTTTGTTATCAAATAAATAGACTTTCACCACTTCCGTATCGACCTGATTGCGAATCGTCATGAACGTGAAATTAGCCGTTTTAAGCGATTCTTTTAAGGTGGGTGATATGTCAATAGGCAACTGCTTATCAAAACGGGCTAGCGTTGAATTTAAGTGGGTTCTGAACCCTGTAATGGCTACGAACTGGCTCGCAGGTTTAATATCATCTGTCATACATTCTCCTAACATACTGATGAAATAGATTCAGCGTCTCGCACCGCTAGACGACCTGATGGGATGTCAATGGTAAACTCGGCTACCGTACATCCCGATTTATTGACCACTCTGGCTACATAGCGGCCCGGTGGTTGCTGGTGAATTAAGTTATCCCAAAATACGCAGAACCTAGTTCCCTCCACATCTAAGATGTCATACTCAATACTCATCGCTTCGCTATGCCCACAGTCAAATGCCATTGAGTTAGGCGTACATCGTGGTGGCAATTGAATGCCACAAGGCGTGCAACCAGAGGTTTCAAGCTGGATAGCACTACTGCCTACACCTATCCTATCGATACGTAGATAACACCCTGTTAAGTCTAGGTCGTGAAGTTCACACGACCCGATAGTGGTGGTATCGAACCATGTTTTTTGGGTCTTTGGTGTGATGGTATAAATCATCTAATCTCCCGAATAAAATTACGCATATACATATCTCGTTCGTTGGCATCGGCTCCACGCAAGGCACGTCTGGCTTTCACCGCTGCAACCATTTGGATTACCTCATGTGGAGTAAAGGCATTGGTGTTTGTTGCTCGGATGTATAACTCATCTAGGGACTCTCTGTCCCCAGAGGCAAGTGGTGCTAAGCTATTTAGCTCTTTTAATAACGGCTCAATCGTCTCCATCTTGCGGTAGTACGCCATCTCGAGTGGCTTAGTCGCCCCAGTGTTGTAGAATGACGTTAGCCCTGTCATGCGAATGATGCCATTGGTTGGGTTCTGTGTAGACTCTTCCATCCCTTTAATGATGCGACTAAGTGGACCAGCAATAGTCCCTGCGATAAGGTGTTTCACTTCTTCTGGGGTAAAGTCAACGCCTGCGGTATCTTTTAGGAACATCGCAATATCTTTATAGGTGTTCTCAGTCGTGGCTTTGCCCTGCTCTGCCTTATACTTAGTCGTATCGAGATATGGACGGTTAATCGCCGTCCCCCAACGGTTGCGACCAGTCGCTGTATCGATCACACCCTGTAGTGGTTGTGGAGATATGGTTCTAAATAGCCACTCTACTGGGTTATCTACCATACTCACATCAGATAATGGCAACCCTGTTAATTCTTTACCAAGTAGATGGCTAAGCTCTCTGCTCGCCTTGCCAACTGACATTTCTCCTCGACTAACCTCACGGATTAACTGCCCCATTCCCCAACCAATAGACCCTAGCCCATATGGCACAGGGATAGTAATGAAGTCGTCTCCGACAGGCACTGGTAGGGCAATCTCTCGCATCCGTTTGGCAATAGGGTTACGGTCGTAATAATTCCCCACAAACTCATCATCCTCATCCCCTCCCCCAATTAATCCCAATGTGCTTTGTAGCAATGTGCCAAGTAAGGTGTACTTAACAAGCATGGTAGTAGTGCGAAGCGTCATCGTGGCAGGTAGCCCAGAGCCTTTACCCTCCTTGTAGCGTACGTAGTCGTTTCTGAACGCCCCTAGGGTATTACTCGCCCCTTGAATAGCAGGGTTAATGAAGAAGTACAGTGGACGAAGCGTTGCCGTTAAATTACCACGACGGCTAAAGTTTATCGTATCCAATAGGGCTGTCCGAGCGGCTTCTGGTGCCATCCCTAAATCAAGAAGCCCTTTATATGTCGCTAGAGCAGACTGCACCTCAAAGTATTCACTCCAGTTAGTAATCGCTTCACTCGCTCTGGCGATATAGCGTCGTGGCAATCCAAACCATGTCTTACCAAATTCACGCTCAATCATCTTGCGTCTATTAGTTGCCCCTGTACTAAGAATATGCGACTGCGTCGTTAACCCACTACCATCTTTGGATAACGCTAAATCTCGTAATAACTGCCCTTGTGCATTGTCAAGAAACTTGCCATGGGTCACAAACTGCCATACGGCATTGTTGTTGCGTTGTTCTGCTGTGCGTAGCCCCAAGTGTTTAAAGATATAAGCGGCTGACTTTTTAATCTGTTCCCACGCATTAATCGTAATTGGCTTACCGTCTTTATCTTTAAAGTCACGAGAGGCTAACGTTAACCAACGCTCTGGTACGTCACGAATCATTGACTTGATGGGGAATATTGGGTCTAGGGTAATCATGCGTTGCGATATTCGAGCAAGTCCTGAAAGGGTTTTAATAATGCTATTAGGTGACTCAATGGTGGCATTACGCAATGTCTTGCCAATAGACGCATCGGTGAACACGATACGGAGTGGGTATAGTGTCGTTGCCCCAGTCTCATCTTTAACCTCAAACATATGACGAATATCGGTTGTGTTGGCATTGTTATTGCGGTCATGCGCAATATGCACGCCTGTTGAGCTTTGGCTTCTAGTGCGACGTAAGAATACATCTAGCTCTGCTCTTGTCAATGTACCCGCCTTGGCTTTTTCATATAGGTCTTGATCCATCCCTGCTAATGCTGTCTTGACGGTCTCATCTTTAAATCTAACTGTTGATAGTGCGTTAGCCATCGCATACATGCGGTCCATGATAGCTTTATCGGCTGGGTCAGCTAGTGAGGCACGCCCCTCTCTGGAGCGATGTAAATTACGGTTATTAATCCCTGTGCCATAGCCCATCGTGTTAAAGAGGTCTTGTAAAATGGCATCTTGTACCTCCCAGTCGTCCATTGCCTTAGCTTCTTGCAACTGATTGATGACATCATTGCGTCCAGTGGTCGGTACATATAATGCCGACCCATCTCGGTTGGCTCTATCCTCGTCTGAGTACACGCCATATCTATCCCCCAGTTCCGTCGTTTTGTGTTGGATAGCTAATAAGGAGTTGTGTAAGGATTTAAGCTCTTGCCCAATGCCATGACGATGTTCTAAATCATTAACTACTTGCTCTGCCATGGCACTAGTCATACCACCGATAGGACGGTAGCCAGAGGCTTCTAACTCATCTTTAGTGAGTATCTGATTGTCGTACTGCTCATACAAACGCAACCACTCGTAATCTTCCACTTGATCCAATAACTCTTCTTTAGCCTTGGTACGCTCAGGGTCTTTACGAATAGCCTCTCGAAGTTGATTTCTAGCTCTAGCAATATCCCACCCTGCCGTATCGTTAACCTGTACGGCATCATTGAACGCCTTACGTTGCTCCTCAGTCAATTGGCTAATGTTATCAACATTAAATACGGCTAACTCTGGGTGTTTTGTTAATATCTCATTAATAGCCGCTTCGGATAGCGCTTGCTGATGACGGAAGTACTCAGCCTTGGCATGGTTAGCCCCTTTATTGTTGGCATCCCCTGCTACATACTTAGCTGTGGCATAATGCCCTACTGTATTGGATAAGGTCTCTGCATTGAGGTCTTTATAAGAGGCATCTACCTCTTTACCTACTTTAGCTCTCGCCTTGATGGCATCAGCGGCATGACCAAGGTCTTGCCAGTATTTTTTCATCACAGGTTCAAGCTCTTTTGACATCACCGTGCCACGCAGTGCAATACCCTTTTCCAACAACTCATATAGGGGCAAGAACTGCTGGCGTAATGCTGTGTTAGCATCGACGAAGTTGCGAACAATCTTATCTTTTAATGTGGTAGCTCGTTGGCGATAATTTGGCACTACGACATCTCTAGCCTTACCACTTCTAGCAAACGCTAGTAAATCATCTTGCGATGCCATCGGACTAGGTGGGGCATTACTCTTCTGGATTTTATCCACGATGGCTTTAGTTTGAGTAGCGATAGAGGCTAATGGCTTATCACCAGTGTTATTTGTTATACCCTGTGCCAGTTTGTTTGCACTAGCTTCTGACATCTGAATGAGGTCATCTACAGTTATGGTATTAACTAAGCCATATTTACGTAAGAAGTTTCGTAATTTAGCAACTGTTCTATAAATACTCTCGGCTACGCTTGGGAAAGTCGAATCCACCCAACGCATAAACGCCCCATCAATAGCAGAAAAGCCTGCTTGGTGTCCCATCTTAACGGCTTCTTCTACAAGGTAACTAACTGACTCTGTGGCATCGCCAGTGTAGTTGGCATTAGCTTGCCGATCCGCTACTTTATCTAACAGCTCTCGTTCAGCTCCAGTAGTGGTGCGTCTATTATTAATCGCTTCTTGTATTTTAGCTTCTATAGCATGGTCAGCGTTGCCATGCCATGCTTCATGCAGATATACACTATGCACACTATTGACATCTAAAGTACCTTTAACAAAATAGGTAAGTCCAGAGGTTGGGTCAAAGATGGCTTGAGCCTTATCCACGTTGGCAATAGATTGCCCAACAGGTAAGTCGGCACTGGTGGCTACCATGACAATGCCACCTGTTTCACCTTTAGCCCCACGAGCTAAGCGAGCGTCAAAGGATGGTTGTAGATGGATAGGTAAAGCTTGTCTGAACTCCTGTGTAGAGGTGATAACTGTTGGAATGTATGTTTTTTGCCATTGGTATTGCAATAAATCTGATTCTGTTTTAATATGATGTCTAGAGAGCTCAACATCCGATGTGAAATCCCACCCTAATTGAAGGCTCTGGGTTTTCGGAAATTGTTGAGCTTTCGCTTTATTCAAATACAACAAATCCTCATTGAAAGCTCTGACAAGTTGATTGTCGCCACGCCCATATACGCTTGTAATATCCAACACGTCAATACCATCTTTTGATGGTTTAATATGTAAAGCCGCAATAACAGGCTCTTGATTGCCAGTTTGATTTTTTGTTTCTAGTAATTCCGTCAGAACTACAAAAGCATTTTGGCGAGAAGAAGATCTAAACACCGCAACAGGATTATTTAAATGTTTTGGCAACTGTTTTAAATCACTTGGGGCAATGTTATGAATATTTGGTCGCCTACCTTTTGGAAATCCCATATATTCAGAAATAACCTTATGGATAACTTCTTTTGCAATAGTGATGGTGGTATCAGGTATCCCTAGCATCTTTAACACCTCAGGGGTTGTTCCCATTTTTATAGATGGGGCACCAGATTGGCTAAGCGAATGACCTCCTGCAATCTCATCAACTGCCCTAGCAAACTCAGAGTTAGGATCCTCAGATATACTCGCTTGCGGAGCTGTAGACATTTCTCCCTCACCTAATTTCTTAACTACCTTAGGTTTTCGTGATGGAGGTGGTATCAAGTTGTTAATATCTTGAGCCAACGTCTTAATCAGATTATTAGTAATGCTACCTCTACCGTTGTATAAAATAGTTGTCCCTACGTCCAATAGACGCTCTCTAAGAAGTTGTTTCTCTTCTTCCAACCCTTTAGCTCTCATTATGCTATCTATGGCAGTCTGACTTACGCCTGCCTGTTTCAAGTCTTTGACGGCAAGTTTACTGGCCAGAGCTATGGCAGGGTCTCTTGTCCCTAGCGTCTTAGCTACTCTAAGGGAGCTAGCTTCTTTGATAATGGTAGGATGAACAAACACAGATGCTGCAGCGACATTGCCATCGTCGTCTAACTCTGCCATACGGGCACTCTTATCGGTACCTTGAATGGGGTTAAGACTTAGGATGCCTTTATTAGGGGCATAGTCGTAAATAGATAGCGTTGGGTCAGCATCAACCGCCGCAGTGAACTCATCTAAAAAGTTCAATAATGACCCACGGTCATACTTAAAGAAGTCTTGAGGGATACGAGAAAAGAAGTCCTTAGCTTCGCCTGCCGTTAAGGTGCCAGCTTGCATTTTGTCCTGCAACTCTATCCACGCATCGGCAATTGGTGAACCTCGTAATAACGAGTCAGCATTGGCAGGGTCTAAATCCTCGACAAGAAGTCTAAAAGATGCGGCTAGTCCAGCAGATGGTGATGAGCTCTTACCTGATAGGAGTTTATAAATATCACGATTGATGGCATCTAGGTCGAAGTCGGAGTTGCCATTCTGATTCTGGCTATCTGTTCCCTGTTGCCCATCGCTTCCAGTTGGTTCTGGCGTCGGTGTATCATCGCTTCGTTCCCCAACACCTTGTGGCGTTCCTGTGTCGGCAGTTGTGTCAGTACCTGATTGCTGTTCGGTTCGCTCGTCCCTACCTGATACTGGCGGATTATCGCCTCCTGCATCTGTAGCAGTCGTATCTTCTGTGGTGATTGGTCTTGTGGGCTGAACCGTGTCTGTTTCAGTACCCTGTCCACGTACTGTATTATCGCTGCCGCTTGCTCCTTGTTGAGATACTGCATCACTTCCTGAGGCACTGGTTGATCCAGTAGCAGGTACACTACTGCTGCCACTTCGGGTGGTATCGTCTGATTGTCCATTGGTTGCTCCATTAGCTGTTTCATTACTTACTTTATTTGCGGCTTCATCGAACGCTTCGGCAATCTCATCTGCCGTAGTTAACTTAGGCGTACTCTGCTCAGCTGTACCCGTACGACGCCCACGTAACCCATCAATAAATGCCATGATAAAGTCCATCATAGCTCGTCGGTTTGCTCCTCTGGCTCGGTTAAGCCTTGCGATAAGAAACTTGCGTAACTCCTCTGCACTCGGTGCCGCTGGCAACGTCTCCTCTACCCCACCTAAAATGTCTGATGGTGTTGGCGTGCTCGTAGGCACAGGTGGTGGAGGTGGTGGAGGTGGTGGAGGCGGTGGAGGCGGTGGCACTGGTGTGGTTGCTGTCGGTTGTGCAGGCGCCATCGGAGGAGGTGGTGACGGAGTTGTCACTGGTGATGTTGTCGTAGGGTCAAACAAGTCTGGCTGTGTCGCTGTGCTAGTAGGGGTAGCCACTGGCGATGTGGTTGCCGTCGGTGGTAAGCCTGTTGTCGGGTCAAACAAGTCTGGCCGAGTCGCTGTACTCGTTGTCGCAGAGGATGTTGCCCCTGTTGGACCGAACAGGTCTGGTTGCGTTGGTGATGTAGCTACCTCTGGCTGAGCCGTAGTGGTAGTCTGTGATGTTGCTGTCGCAGGTACAGGAGCTTCGTCTGCCCCAAAAAATTCAGGCTGTGTTGGCGTTGCCGTAGCCGTTGGTTGAATTCCCTGTGAGGTGGCATCTGGCGCTTGCACTGTAGTAGCCATATCGTTTGATGGTGTGACTTGGTCGACACTCGGCTGTTGTGCTTTCCGATCAAGTAACTCAGCGGTCAATTGCCGTGGGTCAGCACTAGTCATAAAGTCACGCTGGTATTGTGCCAAGATAGGTTGTGCTTGAGCATACTCTGGCGTGCCAATGCGTGGCAAGGGTCCGTTATCTAACATGTATCGCTCATTAGCATACTCTACGGATAACTGTGCCAGTCTCATGTGGGCTTCATCTCTAGCCACAGCCGCATCGACAGCTCTGTTATGGCGTCCTGCGTTTACGGCTTCGCCGATAAAAGACCCTGCCCCCATTACGCCACCTGCTACCGCTTCAGAGACCATATTAAAGAAGACATCGTCTGACCAACGAGTCTCTGGGTTTACTGTGGCAAGGTTGCCACCGACAGCGGTGATACCTGCACCACCACCCTCTAATAACGCCCCTTGACCAAGCTCTTTTGCCGCACTTTTTGCCACATCACGAGCACCTAACTTAGCTGTATCTGACGTGACGCTTTGAGCAATTTCTTGAGCTACCCCTCGGTTTACCCCTCGACCTGTGATAGAACTAATCGCTCCACCCAGTTTCGCTGCAGGGATGGCACCGACAGCACCACCTAATGCGGATAACGCATCACCACCTTGGAAACCTCTGGTTGCCGCAATGGCATCGGCTTCAATCTCTTGTGGTGTTTTCTTAATGCCTTGTTGGGCGTAATATCGAGTGAGGTAGGCTTTATTGCTGTCGATGGCCGCTTGCGTGCCCTCTCCTACACCTGCCACAGTACCAAGGGCGGCAGCTCCTCGCACTCCACCTGCAGCGGCTCCTCCTACGATGAATGGGATAGCGTTACCACCTAGCTTAACGACAGTTCTAAATGGCGACTCTTTAAGGTTATCCCAAAAGGCTCCTATCTTCTCTAAATCGCCATTCGCACGTGCCATTCTTTGTGCTTCTATACGACGGGTTTCTTGTAATGCAGAAGACCCTGTATCCTCAACAACCCAATCATGAAAGTCATTAAGTTTATCCGTAGCGTACTGTGCACCTTGTGTTATCCAATTATTATCAGGTAATACCCATGAGGCAACGTCAGCTACGCCCTGTGTTACGGTAGGTAATATTTCAGAAACCCCCTCACCAAAATTGCTCAATGCGTCACCAACAAAACTACTTGTCGGACGTTGGAATTGGGAGTTGAAAATAGAACGTACTTGATTAATCGCTGCCGATTTCTCTGATTCATTACCTTTTGATGCCATTACGGATGGCACTAATACCTGCGTTGTCCATTGATCAAAGAGGGCCTTACGGTCGTCATAGCGACCCTCAACGAATGGTTGCGAATTAATTAACTGCTGATATGTCATCTGACTGACGTCAGGTATAGCCGTTTGGCCAGGGAGTAATGTCACAGGCTGTTGCTGTGGTTGCGGTGTGCCACCTAATCCGTAATCAAGTAGGTTGCCAGAGGTGTCAATCATTCGTCCGTCTTTACCTAGGATCAACATTACGCATTCTCCACTAAATCTTTCAAGTACCCGTCAAGGTCAGTGATGTTGTTGCTGTTAAATAAGTTTTTGCCCATCAGTTGGCGATGGGCAGGAGCAATCTGAGCGTAAGCTCGGATAACGTTATCTTTTTGGCGCTCAGAGTAGTTTTTGCCATTGACTTGGGCAAATAAGGCTTTCTCTTCCTCACTAGTAGGAATGGCAAGGGCAGGCTGACCTCCAAAGGTAATCGGCGCGGCTAATGTGGGTTGGTTAAATAGGTTCTGTATCTCTGGTCTATCTTTTGCCATCTCTTGCAATGGTTGCATCGCTTTAGCAATATCAAAGGTTTGATGTTGAGGTATATTCGTGCGGCGCTGTTGGGTAAGCCCTGCGGCAATGCTAGATGCTCTTGCTCGTTGCCCAGCTGGTTGGCGTACCGCCCCAAACTGAGGTTCTGCTGACCCACCAATATCAGGCAAGTTATTGCCTTGAGACGATGGCACCTTATCTGTCTGGTCTACAGAAGCTACATACGCTCTGCCCCCTGCCAATTTAGCCATACGGTTTAATACTTGGTCAGCATACTGAGCTGTGTCTGGAGCATTAGGGTTTTTACGGTCTTTATAATAGATGCCTTGCTGTGCCGCTTTGATGGCACCTGGTCCACCGTAGTATCCAATAGCGGTTAGGCGTAAATCTCCCCCTGCGGCGTTATAGAGCTGGTTTATATAGCGTGCCGCCGCTCTGGCATTATAATAAGGGTCATTAATATCCCACCCTTTATCAGCCACAGAATTAAAGGTGGCAGGTAGCATCTGACCTACCCCTACGGTACCGTGATTACTGGTCTTGGTATTTTTACCAAAGCCAGACTCTTGCCCAAAAATACTATAGGCTAATAACCCTCTATCCGTCCCTGCCATGCCTTCATCAATTAGGGCTTGCTGGATAATACTATTCATATCTGCCATTAGCGACCTCCAACAGCAATAGGCTGTTTAGCTAACTGTCCAATAGCGGCGTTGTTCTCTTTGATTTTTTGCTCTTTACGTAAAATAAGCTGTGAGGCTAGTTTGCTCTTTTGGTCAAAAGTCTTACTTCGTGCTATAAGAGCACTAGAGAGACGGTCCCGTTGGTTACTGGCTATGGCAAGCTCCTTATAAAGGTCTTGTTTAACTTTGCCATTTGGCACTTGTTTAATCGCTGCTTCTAATTGCTGTGTTTTACTACGTGCGAGGTCTAACGCTTCGGATACTTGCTGTGTCTCTACAGCATAGGCATTAAGGTCAGCCTGATATTGGGTGATTTCTGCCGTGAGTTGTTGATTTTCTTCTTTCGTTTTGGCAATAACGCTATCTACAGTTGGACTACCTGTCACGGCTGGTGTCGGTACTGTTCGTGGTTGTGCTACTGGTGCTTGTACATTTGATGTCGTGTTTTGCGGAACGCTTGTGGTTGTACCCTGCCCCCCAACTGGCATAATGGGTGCTGTTGGCGTCGAACTTGCTCCGGTGCTGCCCATAACCGCTGCCGCTACTTGAGATGGTGTCGGTTGGGTCTCTTTCTGAGCTTGACCACTGCTAACTGTCTGTCTAGGATACTGCCCAGATGCTGACGCCCAACCTTGATATACCTGTTCACGTTTGCCAAAGGCTTCCTGCATGCCACGTGCCAAGTGGGTATTCGCTAAGCTAATATATTGTGATACTGGAGCTACGCGACCGTCTGGTAATCGAGCCATTACCGTACCATTTTGAACTTCTAACGTAGGAACAGGTACCCCTGTGCCCTTGAGTGCCGTCGCTAAATTGGTCTGAATCGTTGCCAATGTCTGCGTGCTTGTAGGGTCAGATAAATTAACCCCTGCCAACTGAATAGATAGGTCATCAATCTTCTTAGAGGTGTCGCTAAGATTATTAATGATGTCTGTTAACGACCGAATAGACGATAGCTGCTGGTCATTCCACTGTTGAGTAGTCGCTTCGTTTTTGGCAGAGTCTACTGCCATGTCTGCCCCATAATCCTTAAAAATATTAAGGTTGGTGTTAGCTTTCTCCACATTTAAATTGGCATTAGTCATGTCTGCCTTATGGGTAATGGGAGCTAGCTCAATCTGATGCTCTAACTTTTGTTTGTCAGCTTGAAACTGTAGTGGCAACAAATCAGTTTTGTAAGCATAATTACTGCCTTGGAATAAGTGCTCTTGTGGCATCACATTAGCCATATAAGAGTCTTTAATCGTGTTTTCTTGCCATGCTCGCTCATTGGCTAGGGCGTTTGCATCTGCTTGTGCCCATCCTAAGTCTAATAAAACCATGTTCCTCTCTCCTAGCGATCGCCACTAATGAATGGGTCAAACCCTGATGACCCTCCTGGACGACCTGGGGCGATAGACGTAGATGCCACTTGTGGCGTTGTCATCGGTCCAATGGAGGGGTTAAAAACTGAATTTGGAGTCGTAAGGTTCGTCACTTGACGTGCCGCTTCATCTCGGTTTAAGTAATTGCCAAATGAGAACGGAGTATTCTGCCCTGCTGTAGTGGCACCATTATTTAGTGATACACTTTTAAGGACGGTATAAGAGGCATCGTTCTGAGTAGACTTACTTTGATGTTGTCCGAACCGTGCCGCCATCATGTCGTCATAGCGTAGACTTCCTAACATAGTGTTGGCTACCCCAGTAGCAAAGTCTCGTGGGGCTTCGTAGGCCGCATGGGCTTTACCCATATAAGAGTCGGCTTGAGCCAACATATCTCGACCAAGCGCTGCCACTTGATGGCGACGACTCCAACGACGCTCATCAAATATTTGTTTGCGTCCATCTTCATACCGGTAGGCTAAGTTAACCGCATCGCCCTCTGCCATCGCTTGAGCTACGGCTAGGTCACGCATCTGAGCACTTGTTAGCCCCGTACAGTATCTAGAAGCTTTAGTGCCGATGGTATCAATAGAACGCTTAAATTGGTGCTTAACGTTGGCAAGGAAACGCCCACCAACCACCTCATACTGAGGAGTATAAATAGGCTCTGAGGAAGCTTCTTGGACAATCTTGACTTCTAATGGCTTGTACGTGCTATTCCAATAGTCACGCATTTCTTTAGCCAAGTCATAATATTTTTCGGCAATGGCAAGTTGACGTGTTGCAATATAGGTCGCCGCTCCTGTACTAATCATTGCCACTGTGGTCATGGCATCTCTAGCTAGTTCAGACGCTCTGATGTACCCCTTATCCGTAACGGTTTGTGCACCGCCACCACTGCTACCACCTAAGCCAAGGGCGCCAGCCACTGCCCCTACGACACTTCCTAACAAGCTCATCTTAATCCCTCAACTTTACGCAACGATACAACGGCAACAACTGAACAAGTAATGAGTTCATTTCCCTCACAATTAAATGTGCATCTAATGTCGCATGCTTAATAGTATCAGAATTTATAGAGGGATACGAGTGTGTTATAAAGATTTCTGGTTCCGAAGTGAATAAGTTGCCACCGACTCTGGCATAGCTAAACCCAACGGCAGTATCTCCTTGGTAGGCGACAACTAATAGCTTCTCGTTATGCCACCAGTCTTTTACAAATTCCATAAAATTAAATACAAACGGAGCATCAGGATAGTGCTCCGCATGGTATGCCTCGAATAGTGGCATGAGTGAGGCAATCACCTGACTGCACCTCTCCTTATCCTCAATATCGAAAGGCTCTAAAATGACACGTAATGGTTGCTCCATGGCGACTCCTATACTTTAGATAAATCCCAACGGGTGTTGGCAAGTTCTACGGACTCTACGGTATGTATCCCTGCTAGCTCTATTTGGTGATGTAGATGATGTCCATACCGTGGTAAACGATAAGACGTTTGAGGTCTCAGTGGGATAGCCGACAATACTGTCTGAGCTTCGGCAAAAATACTTACATCCACACTGCCACTGCCCCATAGCCTGATAGCACCGAAGTAGCCATAACGGGTTGACTTAATCTTGGCCGACTTCCAACGATATGGCATAAACCTTGCCCCCGCATCCCACTGATAAATGCCGTTGCCAAGGAGCATAAATAATTCCCCATTACGCCCTGTAACCATATCTCTAGGGTGTAAATCTATCGTGGTTAATCTGTAAGCATCGCTGTCGCCATAAGTGGCATCATCGGTAAAAAAGACAAAGGCGTGAGTGTCAGACACGATGAATATTGCTCCATGGGCATAACCTAGGCGCATCGTCTCAGGTTTGAGTTCTCGCCAGTCATCACTGGCGAACCACGGCATTGTCACTACCGTTATGGCACCTTGTGCAAGACGTACAAGCCCTTTGCTCGACACATAAAACACCCCCATCGGTGTTGATAGTGCTCCTTTCGCAGAACAACACGTAATCATCGGCATTGGTGTCGGCAAGCGTAAAATGCTCTGGCAAGTACGGATATCATCCCCTGCATCAATCTCCACCACGTAGGGATGCCCATCGGTCATCACATACAGCATGCCACCTGACTCTCTAATAGCTACAATGTTGTCATCTAGGTTATAGCGTCTAGACTCTGGCCAGTTGTAAGGTTGGTTATTCATACTAAAGCACAGCGTATTGCCATCAAAACCTACTAAAATGCGTGTGTTCGGTACGGCTAAAATACCCCGAAGTCCTGCTGGAGGTTCTAAGACATCAAAGGTAGTTAACGCTTCGCCAAGAGTATCGATATTCAACCCCTTGTCAATAAACGTCGCTGTACCTACCTCAATAGTGCCAACATGATAAAAATCTGTCATGAGCGGCGTTGCTCCCATCGCTTCAGTATCTGACCGATGTCCTGTCACACGACGATAAATTCGGATATGCGTGATGCCAAACTCTGATGGGGGTGTTAAAAACCCTGTAATAGAAACAGGCTCGCCATCATCAATATCTTGTTCGTTAGACGCAAAAGATGGAGCACTCTCCTTCCCCAAGGCAGTTTACATAGGTATAGATATACGCCCGTTGCTCACGCATCTCTGAACGTGGCAAGCTGTCCTTGCCATTCGGTGGCGTAGGGATATGTAGCCTAGTCATCTGTGGTCTATTTTTAGGAGCAGGTACCCCAAGACGAGTTTTACTCATCTCAGCACAGCCTGTAGTGCAATCATCCTTTAGTGCCATTACATATGGGTAATCCCCATCACCAGTTACATAAAGCCGTGGGCAATCGACTACCCACTCTGCTACTTCCACACACGCATCCCACTCAAACCAACAGCACCCTACCTGATAAATCGTCTTTGTGGTCTGGGTACTATCTTTAATATGTTTAGGAGCTCGCCATGGGGCAAGCGTGCCATGCCACAGCTTTACATTTTCAGCTACTTCGGCACTAACCCCCTGCAAGTTCTGCGATGGGTATCGAGGAGCGATACCATGAAAGTGCTTTAGCTCCATCTAGTTAGTTCCTCCTGCATCGCCATCATCAGTACCTGTCTTAGGAATATTCTCAACACTAACGATGCGTCCTAGACGGTCATAGCTGACTAATTTGCCGTCTCTGGTCTCGAAACTGCCTGCTGCAATGCCATTAATGGCATCATCGGCAGCTCTAGAATTGAGCAGTGTCCATAATGAGTCCATATCTAGTGATACTCTAACGGTATCCCCTAGCTTTGAAGTTTTAATGGGTGACTCGCCAACAACGTTGACTACTGCTTCGCCTGTATCTGCATACCCAATAATCTGTCCGTAGCTATTGATCGTAAAATTGCCTTTCTTACCTGCGGTAATTACTGGTTTTAGCCCTATCGTAATAGGGTCTTGGATAGAGGTACCTTTGCCCGTCACTGTTATGGTGGTTGGGTCTGCCGAGATGGCATATGCCCCTGCGGTATCTGTTGGGTCTACTGAGATGATAATTGGGTCTGTTGGCTGTCCTGTCCCAGAAATAGACACACCTTGCCCCCTAAAGACGGGTATCACACTCAGCCATCAGGGGTTCTTTTTAACAAATTCGCAGGGGCAGAAGATACCTGTACGTCAGACGAGGTATCCGAACCATCAACCGATGGTGACGCACAACATTCATTAGGCGTATACTGAGCAGGAGCCACTTGCCCCACGCCAACAATACAGCCATCTTCAAACGTTACTGTAGAGTAAGTGCCATTGGGAATTTGATACGCTCTAGGTGACTTATGTAAGCATCTACCATCAAATGAGATGGTATAGTTTCCTGCACAAAAAGCCACCTCTTGACATGGTGGCAATGGGACTGGCGTTTCTTTCTCTTCACACTTTTTCCGTTTGCTTATACACTTACTCATCGCATCACCTAAATAATTCGTCGTGCTCGCATAGCGAATGGTCCTCGTACCCCACCTGTTAATCTATCCATACCCGCAGCAGATACGCCTGCTCCAAATAACGTACGATGGTATTCAGCTAATTGTCGGTCATGCCAAGGGGTTGTCTTGGCTAGGTATAATCGTGCCAGTGCCCCGTTAATCACCGTCTCATGGTAGCGATCGTAGATAATTCTGTCGCACTCGCAAGAGTCTCGTGATGGGGACACAGCCACAAACGCTATAATGGCTTTCGCTTTATCCTGCGTAGGAATAGGACGTAAGTTGAGCGTGTTTGGTGGCACAAACCAAACGCTGTGGCCGTGAACGGTACACCCTGTCTCGCAGGGCTCAAAACTTAAAAGAATTTTTCTGTCTGTAATGCAGTGTGACCCTACACATACTCGTTGTAGGCTAATAATCTGCTCACAGCCCTCTGGGATAATGGGATAGTCACCTACCCCTGCCTGAACATCTATCTCTACCTTACGAACAAGGACTTGAGAGCGTTCGCAAAAAGCGATAACGGCTTCTCTAATGTAGTTTTCTGCTATATCGTCTGGGATATCCCCAAGGGCTAATTTAAGCTCAGGGACAAATTCGCTGTAAGACACCATCTGCATCTACCACTCCTTACTTATTAGTGGCACCAGCTTTCTCTAGCTGTTGCTGTGTCATTTGAACTTTTAGAATATTGAAAAATAACTCTAGGTGCACTCGAGCGGCATTAATGGATGCATCGCTCTCATCGTCCATCATTAAGGCAGAATAAAGCACCCATTGACGTGCGGCGGTAACGCCTAGACAGTCATCCACCTCAGTGTCTAAGTCATCCATCGTAAAGGTGTCTGGTGGGTTAGAACATAGTGCCTTAATGTACACTTTCTCATTAGGTGGCACAGGTGGATAAACGTTAAAGTACCCGTTATCTGCCGCACTAAAGGTATACCCTCTAAGCGTAAATTCTGAGTAGGCAGGTACACAAACTGGTTTATTCCAACGCTGAACTAGTCCAGCATCGTATTTGGCAATGGGACGTACAATGGCACCCGTCTCATCGGTCTGACCTAAAATCTTCGTCAACGTGTGGCAGTTGCATAACTTTTGTACGGTCCCAACATCCAACTCCATTACTATCGGCTCGACATACTCTTCAGGCTTTAAATCAAACACTTGGCACAAGCCCTCATTGAAATAACGAAGCAATTGCTCGTCCGTCCAACGATTGGGTAGTGTGCCTGCTGGGTTCTCGTCATTTAGGTCTTGTCTAAATGCCCCGATGAGTTGTCGTAACTTCATAATTACGCCTCAGTAAACGCTTCGTCTACTTCAGGTGGCACTGGTGGTGCTGGTGGAGGTGGTACTGCTGACTTCTTACTGCGTGAAGCCGATGCTACGCCCTTTGGTACCGATGGGGCTTTTGCAGGGGCAAAAGGGTCTGGTCCATAGTATGGCTCAAGTAAATCACTACGCTTAGCTAACTCTTCGCTGTAGTAGTGAACAATGCCAGTGGCTTTCTCAACAAGATACTCACAAACAGGCAATGGTTTAGGGGCGGTGTTGAACTCACGTTGTGGTGGTTCATCTGGGATATTTGGGTTATGAAATACGTTTCGTGCCATAACGATTCCTTAGAAAAATTTACGATTTAGATGGGGTAACTGGCAAACTGCTTGACTTGCCACGACATTTACAAACGCTTTGTGCTTTACGCATGATATGCTACCTAAAAAACGGACCACCCCCTCATGGCTCATGACGAAGAGGTGCCCTACTACCTAGTTATAGGTGGATTGGGTATTCGAAGTTTTCTGCTTTGACCACCAAGGAGATGCGACCAGTCATATCTGCCAAGGTCAGACCATCACCGTTTGGTGCTGTTAATAGCTTGATACCTAGAATAACGGCTTTGCCTCTGGAACAAATGCACCCGATGCCACTGTGGTTGTTGATACTGTTGTATTAGTGTCGCCTCGTAGCGGGTCATCTGATGGAACTTCTGTTGTCGTTGAGGTTGTTGTCGCTGTATCTAAGAACGCATGGTAAGCACCACGAATGCTTGCGTCGATGTTTTTAAGGGCGTCAGGCACTGTCACATCTTCACCTGCTTCAAAGCGGTCAACGATGCTAGCGTAGTCATCACACCCTACGGTATCGATTAACTTGCCAACAACTTCAAATGTCACACCTGCCATTGTGTTGCTATTACCACCGCAACAACCTAAACCTGCTGGCGCATCAGGGTCTACATGCACAAATAATTGCGTAAATGAGTGCAACTCTGGCACGACAAGTAGACCAACAGAAACCCCTGCTTTCGCTCCATCTAAATTACCTGCTTGGAATGGAATTGCCGCAGGTTGCAACACGGTACCTAACGTGAATGACCCACGATCATACTCGCCTGCAATCTGTGTAGGTAATGGGCAAGCCCAACGTTGTGTGTTGCCACATGCTGGGAATTGTGGCTGAGGGTTGCCACCTTGATACAACATTACTGTGTTAATTGGATTAGCCATGTTTTACTCCTGATTATAATGACCAGTAACCGACTGCCAACGCTTCTGGGTAAAGGGCTTTACCACCCCAAACAGCTAACATTTGATACTCAATACCAAAGTAGCGTGGAGGACGGACTAATTCACCCTCTACCAAGTCACCTGCGAACGCATAGGCTTCTTTATGACCAGCGATGATGTAGTAACTCAATTCGCCCGTTGCCTTATCCACTGTTTGTGGTAAGCAATCTACGACAAAGACGTTAAACCCAAGCATCTTACCTGGCATCATACCTGTGATAAGGATTGAGCAATCATTGCCACAATTACCCATTTGAAGTGCGTTAGCGTATGGGCTGTCAACGATAACTTCCATTAGTGATGATGGAATCATCACGAACATTTCGTTATTTTTCCAACGCTTAGACTCTACCAAAGCACGTTTTAACTTCGCCAACTCACGGTGGAAGTTTTCTGACGTAATCTTGATAGGAGCACTCGGTGCACCAAGCTTGATGTTCTTGTTGCAACCTGCGGCATTACCACGGTTTTTAGGGTCTGCTTCTAACACCATGGCTGTTAGTACATACTTACGCCACATTTCTGCTAACGCTTCGTAAGCAGATTGTAAGAACGACTCTTCAAACGGTGCCCAACGATCACAAATACGAGCAATGTCTAACTTGTCGAATTTAAGTGACTTATACGCTGCATTACAAATCTGCATGCAGAACGCCTCTGGTGATACATAATCAGGCACTAATTCCTGATTTTTCTCGTAAGTACGCCATTCACCAACCAATGGTTGCTTAGTGAATTGGACAATCTGATTACACGCTGTAATGCGGCTATCAATACTCGTATTAGTGATGTAGGGTAAAAACTCTTTATCCCATCCACGAGCGATGATCTTGTTGTGATAGCCAATACGGGCTAGTGGCGTGTTTTCTAAACCACCGAAACCCGAAGCTGATGCTACTGCCATAGCAAGTCTCCTTTATTAATCGGGCCACTGCCCAAAACGCTTACCGTCATTAGTAAGTTCCTTTACTGAACACGACCTGCAAGCTGTGCTTGGTCAAACGCTGCCAAGAGCTTGTTGTATTGGTCGTGAGTGATTTCTTTATTTGAGAGTTGATGACGCCATGTGATGAGGTCATCGAACGAGAACGATGGTTCTGCTCCTGTTGCTGGTGTATTTGCCACACCGTTGGCACTTGGCATCGCAATGCTCTCTAGTGAGGGTTGGTTACCCTTAAAAATGTCTAGTACTGAGTTGACGTAGTCAGCATTCCCTGCCTCGTACGCACGAGTGAGTTGCTCGCCGTAAGTCGTCATCGTTCCAGGGATAGTCTGAGAAATGAACTGACCATACTCAGGTGTCTTAATCACCTCATGAATGTCAGGGTGACGCGCCATAAGGGCTGAATTTGTTTTGGCTAGACGGTCTGCTGTACGCTCCTCTTGCCATGCTTTTGTCGCTGACGTATTAGCTTCCATCGCACGATTAGCTAACGCTTGAGCATCTTTAAGTCGTGCATCTGTCGCCTTTAGCATCTTCTCAATGGCAGGGGCAATCATCTTGTCTCTCACTTCTGCCGCTGCTTCTGGCGTAACAAACTCTAAGTCGTCTACTTTCATAGCCAATAGGTTTTTTAGCTCGGCTTCTGAACGTTCACGCTCATTAATGGCTACCTGCTCACGTAACTTGGCAAGTTCTTCCTCACGCTGAGCTAAGCGACTTTCGTAATCTTGACGCTGTGCTTCAAAGCGACTATTCGCCTGCTCTTCTTGCTTGGCGTAGTACGCACGGATTTGCCTATAATCAGGCTGTTGCACAGGCTGAGGTTGTACGACTTGTTGAGGTACTTGTTGAGGTACTTGTTGAGGTACTTGCTGAGGTACTTGTTGAGGTACTTGCTGGACAGGTTGTACCGATGCCACCGATTGGATTGGTGTATCTAAATCAGGTGGAATATCTCGTGCTGCTGGATGCGGTGCATGGTTAGGTATAGCTTGTGCCATCTATATCTTCCTTGATTGATTGAATAAACTGATAACGTCGTCTAATGCCGATAAACGACCCTTTAGCTGTAGGCACACAGGACGGTTATCTCCCTGTGCGACTAAGAAATCTTTGGCTATCTCATAGCGGTCAGACTCTAGCTTTCGCTCTTCTTGCAAGATGCTGATAATCCCGTCCATAGCGGCTGGGTTTCGTGCGAGGTATGCCATGGCTTGTTTGGCATCGTCTGACAGTTGAGAAAATTTCTTCATCTACATCCCACTAAAATTCTTAGAGGGCTTGCGACGGCCGGTGTAGTCCATGTTGGTCGTGCCTGTTGGACGGAACGCCCCACGGTTAAATTTCTTAGGGAACTCACCAGATGTATTACTGCCTTTGAATCTGCCACCTAGTGGCGTTGTCTGTGCTGTCGGCTTGATTGTTTTTGGATAAGTGCGCATAGGATCAAACCCACCACCAACGAAGTTTTTCGCTGCGCGATCCCCTCGTTTAGCTGTCTGCCCGTTCGCAAAGGTGCTGGTAAAGTCTTTTGCTTGTTTCATATCTACCTCTAGAAGTAAGGCACGTTCTTGCCACCAAAACTTAGGTAGCCTGCTGGCTTGCCAAGTAACTGGTCGCGCGTACCGATAACGGTTGTAGGGAGGGAATCTTGTGTGGTGACGGTAGGCGTAAAGGATGTCTCTTTACCTTTAATAGCGTTGATTTCAGCTGTAACTAAAGCTGTCATCTCGTCGCAGGTAGGAATGTGGTCGCCCACAGCATGAGGTGTGCCATCGCAACGATTGATGGAAGCAATAACGCACGCTTTTAAAGCGGCTAATACGTCCTCATCGTCAAGCACGGCATTGACGAACATTTTTAATAGTTCAGTGCGTAAGGGAGAGTCGACCGCTACGGCAGTCTTAATGAAATCAATAATTGATTGTTGAGCCGCTTGGTCGTAAGTAGTGCCACCCTTAATTGTTGGGGTGGTTAGTGTTTGATTGGTCGATTTAACGACTTGTGGATTAGGGTAAGAACCTGCTAAATCGCCACCTGCTGTCCCTTTTGGTGTGGCAGGGGCATCAATTTTTACGCCGCTACCGATAGTGCCAGTTGATACGGTAACGTTATTTAGCACCGTCCCGTCCAGAACTGATGGTGGCTTAGGCTGCACGCAACAGTTATTTGCCATAAAAAGCTCCTCGTTATGATGAGCCAATTATGGAGTGCATAAAGCGTAACAAATCGTACCACTACGCCCTATTCATGCGGGTTTTGCTAATTTTTATAGGGGTTTATTAGGGGGTCTTGTAGCCCCTCATTAGGGGTGGTTGTGTGCCACGGAGCAAACCCTCAATGGTGTGAAGTTTGCGGTGGAGTTCTTCAAGGGATTGGTACATGGCGTCAGTGCGACGCTCTGTAGTGTCGATACGGCGTTTGGCAAAGTCGATAGCTGTTTCTAGCTCTTCCCTGGCCTGAGCCGTAATGGTGATGATTCGCTCAGTGCGATAGGTGTTGTGGAATGTCACGGCGCTAAGTACGATGAGGATAATGCCTACCATCCATGACAATTCGAATTTAAAGGTGCGTCGTTGCGAGGCTATCTCTTGACGTAACTTACTCACGTTTGTCTCCTAATAGTGAAATAAGGTTGGCTTTATTTTCACGAATCCATACCACCAACAAGCGAGTCGCTTTCGTACCTAACCACGAGCCTAGAAGTACAAAGACAACGGTCATATAGTTGGTCCATTGGTAATGGATAGACCCAAAGAAAATTAAAATGCCAATAAAAATAGAGCCTGAGAGTTCAGCTACAACGGTCAAAAACATTCCGTCTGATTTTGCTTCATCTCGCCACGCTTTATCCTGCATGCGTGCTAACAGCCCTACAATACCTCCGAGTACGGATAAAGCAATCACCGTAACAAGGCTAGTATCCCAGAGATGACGTAACTCTTCATCTAGCCCAAGTGGTTGTGCTAACGCTGCCACGCTATAAATAAGTAGAATCAACGCTATCAGTAAACACTCATAGCAAAGCTCTTTGAAAAACTTCTTAATAGATGGCAACATACAGTAAAGGCAGGTCTCCCTCTGA
>NZ_AYSV01000019.1 GCF_000506865.1 Pelistega indica | reverse complement strand
TCAGCACTCAGAATGGTCAAGATACTTGTTTTTCAAACAAGTATCTTTTTTACATTTAATCCTTTCTCTGGTGATTTTGACGTGCCGTCTTTCGCTTTGGTGGGTGGGCATGAGCGGCTGATGATAAAGGGCGAAAGCCTGCACGCCGAAATGGTCAAGATACTTGTTTTTCAAACAAGTATCTTTTTTATTGGTAAAACAACTTATTATCATATTGGGGAAATTATGTTTTAATGCATTACTAAAATGTCATTTTGAGCCTTTATGTTAGGTTCTATTGAGAGTAAAAATATGAAAAATGCTGGAGTGAGAATTTTTGTTTTATTTGCAAGTGCTTATTTTATCTCTAATTTAGTGAGAGGGATGAATGTAGCGTTTGCTCCTTTTTTAATTAAAGAACTACAGTTAAATGCGACCAATCTAGGATTGTTAACAAGTATTTTCTTTATTGCATTTGCCCTTTTTCAACTTCCTGCGGGGATTGCATTAGACAAATGGGGAGCCAAAAAAACGCATGCTGTGTTATTAATGATCTGTGCTCTGGGAGGAATAATTTATGCTTTCTCTAGTAGTTTCAGTGGTTTGTTAATTGGACGTATCCTTATTGGCATTGGTATTTCTGTAGGATTGGCGGGTAGTATTTTAATTTTTACTCAGAGTTTTCCTATTAGTCGTTTGCCGTTGTTAACAGGATTAGTCGTCGCTATCGGTGGTCTAGGTGGGGTGGTTGTAGGCAAGCCACTTAGTTTTGCCTTAGAGCATCTTCATTGGTCGACTATCACTGTCATCATCTCTGTGATTATCATTTTTAATTGGTATGTGTATTTGGTTGTTTGTCCCTAATACACATGTCACACATAATTTGAGTTTCAAATCTCAGTATGAAGGGACTATCAAAATTTTTAAAACTAAAACATTCTGGCGCTGGGTTTCTCTGCCTGCCGCTACGGGTGGTATGTTTTATGCAGCGCATACCTTATGGGTGCGTCCATTTATGTCTGATGTTTTAGGTTATAGCCCGAGCGAAATTGCGAACTATGTCTCTCTTATTGGTATTGCTATGGTATTGGGGACTACATCGACGGGATTATGCGCTCGAGTGGTAGAAAAGATAGGTATCAACTTGCATTATTTCAGTGGTATTGGTTTGATGACTTTTGTATTGATTGAGTTTCTATTGATATTGCAAGTGCCAGTTCCGCCTTTTATCGTTTGGTTTATGTTTGGTTTTGCAGGCTCTAGTTGGACAGTTAATTTTGCAAGTAGTGCGGAGATTTTTCCCAAACATATTCTAGGTCGTGTAACGACTTCCTATAATGTGATCTTTTTCTCTAGTATTTTTGTCACACAATTAGTGATAGGGTATATCCTTGACTTGTGGGAGCAGTTGCCTGACGGTCATTATCCAGTCGTCGCTCATTTGACGGCATGGACATTGTTTTTAGTTATACAGGCGATTGCCGCTATCTTTTTCTTATGGCCTAAACCGTTAACAGTAAATCCAAAACAGTTTGATTAAGACAGCTAGTTCTTATAAGCCTAATTCGAGCCGTACATTCCGAATGGTATGTGCGGCATTTTGCATTTGTTTGAGAGGTAGCATGAATGGTAAGTTTTCAGGCGTATCTTCTAAATGTATAGGTGTAGGAGGGTCGTCTTGTTGCTTAGTTTGTTTAAGTAATTGCTCAATATAAACAAAGTGGTCTTTTAATGTTGGACTTAACTTATCTAGACTCAGTAATAAAGGTCCTAGGGAGTTAATTTGACTAGTCATGGTGTTGAGTGACATGATTAATCGGTTTAAGTGTGAAATATTAAAATGATGTGATTTAGGTTCACTTAACATACGGGCATAACTTTCTGCAAATTCGGCATAAGCATTGTGAATGTTCCGTCGTGCTAGTTGCAAATCAATATATAAAGGATTACTAGCAAAAGTTTCAGCAGAATAATTATGTCTATTAAAACCACTTGTTAATGCTGAATCAACAAACAGTAATTCTTTTTCTAAATAGGTTAGACTGGCATTAATAGTCTTATTAGCTAAACGCTTGATTTGATTTTCTTCCCACCAAGGGAAGGCAAAACTACAGGCAAAAGCAATAATACTAGCAATCACCGTATCTGCTGCACGTTCTCCAATAATTGTAAAAATATTGGGGCTAATAAAATAAAAACCAATAAGCACGTACATGGTAATAAACATTGAACCAGAACGGAAGAAATTCACAATCAATGCTTGTCCTAAAATCATGCAACACAACATACTAATAGTCAGAATGATTGGGTTAGTAGTAATGCTAAATAATAAGAGAGTTAGCAGACAACCAATAACAGTCCCTTGTAGACGCATCATAGTACGCTGACGAGTCAAAGCAAAACCGGGACGCATCGTTAATAGGATAGTGATAGTAATCCAATGACTATGTTCAATAAGCTTATCTATTAGTTCATTATGCTCATAAATTAAAACAATACCATTGGTAAAAAGTTGCACAATAACAATGGCGAGCGTTACTCTAAGAGCGTATCTGAAAATGGCTGAACCAAAGTGGAGGTTGTCTAAAATAGGTTGTAAACGTAAAGATTGATGTGTCCTGAATTGAAGCAACGATTTATCACGACGCATATTATCTAGTGCTTGGATATTGGCGTCATCACGTAAGTTATCGCAAATAATATCTACATAGCGACTGGCATTACGTAACCGACGAAGTACTTGGATAAGTAGGGCATATACTTCGGGTTCAGCTTTTGCCATACCAGCCGCTTTATATTGTTCTATTTCGTATTCGATAGCACGTAATTCAGCTTTAACACTATTACGATAAGGTGCTGTTGAGTTATGGGCTAATTTTAGGGCATTACGTTGTAAAGTACGGCTTAATTTTATTAGCGTATCACGCATAAACAGCATAATGTCATCATTTTTAAAGCGCTGGCGTAGGACTTCATAATCAGTTTGTGTTGCCACCATAGTATCCAAGAGGGCAATAATTTCGATGAAAACATTCCAGAGAATAATACGCTGACGCTGATGATTTTTATGATCCTCAGGAAGATTACGTAGTACATTATCTCTGGCAGCTTGGTGAGCATCCGTCATGGTAATCATATGAGGGAGAAGTTGGCGGAAACAGCCATCTAAATCATTGTCCACATCATAAAAAGCAGCTCTGGCTCGCATATAATCACCAGTGGCATAAACGGCACTGGCAAGGGTTAAACGTTCTTCGTGCAGACGAAAAATATAACTAATGGACAGACTAAAAAGAAAATAATAAGTACTACCAGCCAAAGAAATTAAAGCATAGTGAAAAATATCTGTCCCTTGAATATTGATGCTTAGTGAGAGTAGCATCATCATCAAACAAGCAAAACCGACTAATCCACCTCTCTTACCAAAGACGGAAAACATCGAAAATCCAAAAACCTGCAGGGAAATAATTAACCAAATGATAGATGGATAGGGGCGTGCTAGACCAGTGATTAGAGCCGCTAGGTTACCGGCAATTAGTACAAAAAGCATTTCCTTGATACGAAAACGTTTTGTACCACCAGGTTGGTCAATTAGAGCGATTGCTAGGGCACCAGCAGAAAAAGCAAAACCAAAATGATAAAGATCAAAAAAGCCTATTAGTAAAATAATAGGTAGTAAGACCCCAATTCCTTGCCTAAGAGCAAAAAATAGATGCGGTCCTGCTATTAATCGATTAAATTTGCCCGTAGAAATATACATTGGATGGATAGATAAGCCATAAAGCTAGATTTTATCATGTTTTATCACTTATTTAGATGTGAAAACAATACAGAGCTATGGTGGTTTTTTAACAAAAATTGCCTATGTGCGTTGCAATATTTTTGGGAATACGGTAAAGTTAATTTTCTTCTTCATCCATAGAAGAATTATGTACAAAAAAGCTAGCTACCCGCTGGTATTTGAGTGTACTTTTACAAGAAAATTAGTTGTTATATTGACCACAAGTTGTTATAGCGACCTCCATTTCGAACTTAAAGCATTTTTGCTATTTGTGCTGACTGGTTGATTTCTTAAGATCTTGTTGATTAAGGTTTTCAGGTGGGCTGTTTTTGTAAAACACGAAGCGCTGTAAATTTTAGTGATCAGACTTAAGTACCCTAGAATCAAATCAATGCGGTTGGGCTAGTTATGAAAGGATTTATAATGGAACTTATTGGCGCCGACATTGTAGTGCGTTGCCTTGCCGAACAGGGCGTTAAACATGTGTTCGGGTATCCGGGTGGTGCCGTACTTTATATTTATGATGCCATCTACAAACAAAAAGATTTTGAGCATATTCTTGTTCGACATGAACAAGCTGCGGTACATGCAGCAGATGCTTATTCCCGTTCCTCCCAAAAAGTTGGTGTTTGCTTAGTAACGAGTGGTCCTGGTTTAACCAATGCCGTGACTGGTATTGCAACCGCCTATATGGACTCAATTCCTATGGTCATTATTAGTGGTCAAGTGGGAACTCAGGCAATTGGTGAGGATGCCTTCCAAGAATGTGATGCTGTGGGTATTACTCGCCCATGTGTTAAACATAATTTTCTTGTCCGAGATGTCAAAGATTTAGCCGATACAATGCGTAAGGCTTTTTTCATCGCTACGACAGGACGTCCTGGTCCTGTGTTGGTTGATATTCCTAAAGACGTTTCTATGGCACCATGCAAATATACCCCACCAAAAGGTGAGGTAAAAATGCGTTCATATGCACCGACAACAAAAGGCCATAGTGGACAAATTAAAAAAGCGGCTCAATTATTAGCGAATGCACAACGTCCAATGATTTATGTGGGTGGTGGAGCAATTTTAGCTAATGCGTCAGAAGAACTTAAAACATTTGTTGATTTGGTTGGTGCACCATGCACGACAACCTTAATGGCGTTGGGTGCATTGCCTGCTAATCATCCATCTTATTTAGGTATGCCCGGTATGCATGGGACATATGAAGCAAATATGGCGATGCAAAATAGTGATGTGTTGATTGCTATTGGCGCACGATTTGATGATCGTGTCGTAGGTAATACTAAACATTTTATGTCTCACCCGCGCAAGATTATTCATATTGATATTGACCCATCATCTATCTCTAAGCGTGTTCGTGCCGACATTCCTATTGTGGGTAATGTTAAAGACGTATTGATTGATTTAAATGCGTTTGTGCGAGAGTTTGGTGGTCCTCGTGAGAAACAAGCTAAAGCGTTGGAGTCTTGGTGGAAACAAGTTAATGAATGGCGTAGTCGTCAATGTCTGGCATATGACACTGAGTCTGATTTAATTAAACCTCAATACGTGGTACAGACACTTTGGGAAGTGACAGGTGGTGATGCTTTTGTGACATCCGATGTTGGGCAGCATCAAATGTGGGCGGCTCAGTACTATCGCTTTAATCAACCACGTCGTTGGATTAATTCGGGTGGTTTAGGCACAATGGGTGTCGGCTTACCTTATGCGATGGGTGTTCAAAAAGCTAATCCTGATGCTCAAATTGCTGTTATTACGGGTGAAGGCTCAATTCAGATGAATATTCAGGAATTGGCAACGTGTAAACAATATCAGTTTACGCCTAAAATTTTGTGTTTGAATAATCGTTATCTTGGTATGGTTCGCCAATGGCAAGAGTTAGATTATGAAAAACGTTATTCAGAATCCTATATGGACTCAATTCCTAACTTTGTGAAACTAGTCGAAAGTTATGGGCATATTGGTATTCAGGTTGAGAAAAAAACGGATGTTGAACCAGCTATTAAAGAAGCTTTTGGTAAATATAAAGATCGTTTGGTCTTCTTAAATATCATCACAGATAGAGAGGAAAACGTCTGGCCAATGGTGAAAGCCGGTAGAGGTTTAACAGAAATGCTTTTAGGTCCACATGATAAGTAGGAGCACACAAGATGAAACATATTTTATCAGTCTTATTAGAGAATGCTCCTGGGGCTTTATCACGTGTTGTCGGTCTATTTTCTGCACGTGGATATAATATTGAAACCTTAACAGTTGCTCCTACAGAAGATCAAACCTTATCTAGAATGACGATTAGTACGACAGGCTCAGAGGAAATCATTGAGCAGATTACTAAGCACTTAAATCGTTTGGTTGATGTGGTGAAAGTAGTTGATTTAACAGAAGGTGAACATGTTGAGCGTGAATTGATGATGATCAAGGTTCGTGCTGTAGGTAAAGAGCGTGAAGAGTTAATGCGCTTAACCGAAATTTTCCGTGGGCATATTGTAGATGTCACAGACAAAACCTATACGATCGAGCTGACAGGTGATCAGAGTAAGATTCAAGCATTTATCAATACGCTTGAAAAGAGTTCAATATTGGAAACAGTACGTACTGGTATTTCTGGGATTGGTCGCGCAGAGCGTATTTTAAAGATTTAACAATGTATTAAGTTAGTAGTTTATTTAAATAGATAGTAATTATTATTTGTGGAGTTAGTGATGAAAGTTTTTTATGATAAAGATAGTGATTTAAGTTTAATTAAAGGTAAGCAAGTAGCTATTATTGGCTATGGTTCACAAGGTCATGCACATGCTTTAAATCTTCATGATTCAGGTGTTAATGTTACTGTTGGTTTACGTAAAGGCGGTGCGTCTTGGAACAAAGCCGTTAATGCTGGTCTTAAAGTAGCTGAAGTGGATGAAGCAGTTAAAAATGCAGACCTAGTAATGATTCTTTTACCAGATGAGAATATTGCTGAAGTATACAAAAATCACGTTGGTCCTAATATCAAAGCAGGCGCTGCCTTAGCTTTTGCGCATGGCTTTAACGTTCACTATGGTCAAGTTGTTCCACGCAATGATGTGGATGTGATTATGATTGCACCAAAAGCACCTGGTCATACTGTACGTGGTACATATACACAAGGTGGTGGTGTACCTTCTTTAATCGCTGTTCATCAAGATACATCAGGTTTAGCTCGCGATATCGCTTTATCTTATGCAAGTGCTATTGGTAGTGGTCGTGCTGGTATCATTGAAACAAACTTCCGTGAAGAAACAGAAACAGACTTATTCGGTGAACAAGCCGTTCTTTGCGGTGGTGCGGTTGAGTTAATTAAATGCGGTTTTGAAACATTAGTGGAAGCGGGTTATGCGCCAGAGATGGCTTATTTCGAATGCTTGCACGAGTTAAAACTTATCGTAGACCTTATCTACGAAGGTGGTATTGCAAATATGAACTACTCAATCTCTAATAATGCTGAGTATGGTGAATATGTGACAGGTCCACGTGTAGTAACAGCAGAAACTAAAGAAGCAATGCGTCAATGCCTAAAAGATATCCAAACAGGTGAATATGCGAAGAGCTTCATTCTAGAAAATGCAGCTGGTGCACCTACATTAACGTCACGTCGTCGTTTAAATGCAGAGCATGAAATTGAGCAAGTAGGTGCTAAATTACGTGCGATGATGCCTTGGATTGCTAAAAATAAATTAGTAGATCAAAGCAAAAACTAAGCATAAAGCGTTTTGCGATAAATATAGGCTCACTATTTAAGGTGAGTCTATGTGTAAATAGACAATATTAGCCGTGGTGGTATAGGTACTCTTATATCACCACGTTATTTTTGTGTAGAAGCTATGTTGTTAGGATAGAGAAATTAATTGAAATGTTACTTATAGCATACTCTCTAATCCTCAGTATTTAGTGGTAAATAATTTGTACCCATCCCATTTTTAGTACAACTATAAAGTAGAAACGGAATGTTTTTGTTTGTACATTAAAGGGGTGAGCCCCTTTAGTGCATCATGAGGTCTTTGCGTATTATAAATCGTTAACCACTCCTCGGTTAGTTCGTTTAACCTTGTTTTAAGTTGTTTTAAAGAGGTAACACCCTAAAACCTCATG
>NZ_AYSV01000018.1 GCF_000506865.1 Pelistega indica | reverse complement strand
CATAGCTGGAGCTACTATAGCTACTGGTACGAATACGTCTGAAAATACAGAAAACTCTATTGCAGATACAGCAGGAATAGAAAATAGTTTGCCTAAAGTTGATGTTTCTGAGCCAACTGTATCAGAAAAAGATTTTTATCATGGTATTGAAACTAAGCAGCTCAATGATGTACAAGAAGAGTCTGTTAAGAATAGTGTAAATGAAAACATCGTGTTAGAGGATACTTTATCTACAGAAACCTTAGCACAACACGCAAAAGATTCAACAGAGCTGAGTTCAGTACCAGTAAATAGCGAAACAGAAACACCAATAGCTGATAGTACAGATGGTCAAGTAGAAAATAATGATATCGCGGATATTTTAGCGACGCTTTCTATGGGGGAGAATCAGGGAACAAGTGCAATCGCTACCCCACCTACTGAGGTCCATAAAGTACCTACTCAATCTGCTAATGTTAATCAAACAACAGGACATGAGACGCCAGTTAGTACAAAAGGGGCGAATGTACCAAATGAACAATTTAGTGAAGGCTTGAGTGTTAGTGAAACCGCAACTAATACCAATCTAAATGCACCATCTATCACTAAAAGTCGTGAACAAAGTTTATATGAACAACAGTTGCAACGTGCCAATGAGAGCGAGGAAACTGTTGAGCAAGCAACAACATCAGAAAATAAGCCAGCGAGTGATGCTAAACCAATAACAACAAGTCAAGAATCTGAGGATGAAGAAAATGATGAGCAATTCGATGCCTTAAAAATGCAACAAGCTTATTTAAAAAAAGAATCAAAAAAATAAATCTTCTAAGCTACCCGTTTGGATTGCTTTATTGGCACTAGTCATTGGAGGACTACTTTATGCGATACAAAAAGGACTGCCTTTTATGTCCAGTAAAGAGTCAACATTAGCATCTGAAAATAAAGCCCAGCCAGAAGATGCTAATAAACCGTCTGAGACAGAACAACAAAAGGCGGAAGAAGAAAAACGTTTAGCCGATGAGCAAGCCGCAAAGCAAAAGGCTGAAGAAGAAAAACGTTTAGCGGATGAGCAAGCGGCCAAACAAAAGGCTGAGGAAGAAAAACGCTTAGCGGATGAGCAAGCGGCCCAACAAAAGGCTGAGGAAGAAAAACGTTTAGCGGATGAGCAAGCTGCCCAACAAAAGGCTGAAGAAGAAAAACGCTTAGCCGATGAGCAAGCGGCCAAACAAAAGGCGGAAGAAGAAAAACGYTTAGCCGATGAGCAAGTGGCGAAACAAAAAGCGGAAGA
>NZ_AYSV01000017.1 GCF_000506865.1 Pelistega indica | reverse complement strand
AACATCTTTATGTTGTCTAGTTGCAATTATCATAAGTTAATGTGCTATAAGCGTAAAGAAGAGTCTAAATCTGTACCACAATTGCAACATATAAGAAGGCTTTTATGGTTGAGTTAGCGATTTATTCTTGTAATGTAGATAAAGAGATAATATGAATTATCAAAAAAATGCATATAAAGAACTAAAAAAATTCATATAAATTTGTGGTGATATTTATATTTCTAAATAATATTTAGAAATAAAAGCGATATTTTTGTAAGCTATAAGCGATGTAATAACATTTTTTTATGGAAGTATGTGATGAATAAGAAAAAAATATTAAGTGCTCTAGCCTTAGTATTCGCGTTTAGTTATACCGCTCAAGCAGGGGAAAAGTTAAGTGTGGCTGCAACACCAGTGCCAGCAGCAGAGGTTCTTGAGTTTATGAAACCAGCTTTGGCTAAAGAGGGTGTTGATTTAGATATTCATGTATTTACAGATTATATTCAGCCAAATCAGCAAGTGGCGGATAAACAAGTGATGATGAATTGTTTCCAACATAAGCCTCACTTAGATGCCTTTAATGAGAGAACAGGAGCAAACCTACAACCAGTGGGCTATATTTATGTACCACCATTGGGTGCTTACTCGCGTAAAGTAAAATCAATTGCTGAGCTACCAGAGGGTGCGACAGTAGCGATTCCTAATGACACGACAAACAGCACACGTGCTTTATTGTTATTAGAAAAAGGTGGTTTGATTAAACTAAAAGATCCAACTGATTTACATGCTACTTCACGAGATATTGTAGAGAATCCTAAAAAACTTAAATTTAAAGAGTTAGAAGCGGCAACATTGCCTCGTGTGGTGGATGATGTGGATTTGGCGGTTGTAAATACAAACTATGCGCTAGAAGCTAATTTAAACCCGAAAAAAGACTCTATTCTATTAGAGGACGCTAAATCTCCTTATGCTAATTTATGTGTGGCCCCAGTTGAGCTTAAAGATAGTGAGTTAGTTAAAAAGTTGATGAAAGCATGGCATAGTCCTGAAACAGTGAAATTTATTCAGGAAAAATATAAAGGAACGGTCATTCCTGTCGATTTATAAAATTAGCTAACAGTTAACGCTTTTTAGTTGTGTTCTTGAGGCCTCAGTAACTTGTTGCTGAGGCTTTTTTAACTATATGCTTAAATTTTTGCGCACTAAGATTTCCAAAATAGAGCATGAGTCTATGATGCACTAAACTTTTAAAAGAAATGGAGCATGAGTTTAGGAATATGTACTCAAGCGTGATAAAACCAAACTTACTATTTTGCTGATACTACCTTGCTTGATTGAGAAAAATAGAAGTGAGTAATACATAAACTTATGTTGTATTTCAAGTAAATTCAGAATAAATAGTCTTTAAGTGCTTGATTTATTGCTTGAAAAAGGTTAATATTGAAATCTTCCTTGGAAAAGGAAGATAAATAAACAGAATCAATCCCAGAACAGAGCAACTGATTTTTATTAAGTACTACGTTCATACGGGCCCAAAACTGGTTATATGTAAAAGGGAATCATTCATTTGAATGATTGTAATGTAACTAAGTTGGAACAGGAATAATCATGATCCAAATGCAAAGCACGCTAGACGTGGCTGACAACACTGGTGCACGCCGAGTTATGTGCATCAAGGTGCTTGGTGGCTCAAAGCGCCGCTATGCTGCTATCGGCGATATCATCAAAGTGAGTATCAAAGATGCAGCTCCTCGCGGACGCGTCAAAAAAGGCGAAGTATACAATGCAGTAGTCGTGCGTACTGCTAAAGGTGTTCGCCGTAAGGATGGCTCATTAATCCGCTTTGGTGGAAATGCAGCTGTATTGCTAAATGCTAAATTAGAGCCAATTGGTACTCGTATCTTCGGCCCAGTAACACGTGAATTACGTACTGAGCGCTTTATGAAGATTGTTTCATTGGCACCAGAAGTAATCTAAGGGGCAGGCAATGAATAAAATTCGTAAGGGTGACGAGGTTATCGTTATCGCTGGTCGCGACAAAAAGCGTCGTGGTGTTGTTTTAGCTCGTGTTGATGCTGACCACGTATTGGTGGAAGGTGTTAATGTTGCGAAAAAACATCAAAAACCGAATCCAATGACTGGTGCACAAGGCGGTGTTGTTGATAAAACTATGCCGATTCATGTTTCTAATGTGGCTATCTTTAATCCAGCGACAGGTAAAGCTGATCGTGTAGGCATTAAAGAAGTTGACGGTCATAAAGTTCGTGTTTATCGTTCCAACGGTGAAGTCGTTGGCGTTAAAGCTTAAGGAGCAACGTAACAATGGCTCGTTTACAAGATTTATACAACAACAAAATTGCTGGTCAAATTAAAGAGCAGTTTGGTTATAAAAGTGATATGGAAGTGCCTCGCATTACCAAAATCACTTTAAATATGGGTGTGTCAGAAGCTGTTGCTGATAAAAAAGTTATTGAGCACGCTGTATCAGACCTAACTAAAATTGCAGGTCAAAAACCAGTAATTACTAAAACTCGTAAAGCGATTGCGGGTTTTAAAATTCGTGAAAACTATCCTATCGGTTGTATGGTAACTCTACGCGGTCAACGCATGTATGAGTTCTTAGATCGTTTGGTTACTATTGCTTTACCACGTGTACGTGACTTCCGTGGTATTTCAGGTCGTGCTTTTGATGGCCGTGGTAACTACAATGTAGGGGTGAAAGAGCAAATCATTTTCCCTGAAATTGAATACGATAAAATTGATGCATTGCGTGGTCTAAACATCAGCATCACAACAACTGCTAAGACTGACGACGAAGCTAAAGCTTTATTAAAAGCATTTGGTTTCCCGTTTCGTAATTAAGGGGCGATGACGTGGCAAAATTATCACTCATCAAT
Organism: Pelistega indica; assembly: GCF_000506865.1. GTDB lineage: Bacteria > Pseudomonadota > Gammaproteobacteria > Burkholderiales > Burkholderiaceae_B > Taylorella > Taylorella indica. The sequence continues at coordinate 9,260 of NZ_AYSV01000017.1, read as the reverse complement.
CGTGATATCAAACGTGCTAAATTAGTAGAAAAATTCTCTGCTAAACGTGCAGCACTAGTAGCGATTATCAACGATCAATCAAAATCAGATGAAGAGCGCTATCAAGCGCGCTTGAAGTTACAACAATTACCTCGCAATGCTAACCCAACGCGTGTTCGTAATCGTTGTGTAATCACTGGCCGTCCTCGTGGCGTTTTCAGCAAATTTGGCTTAACTAGACATAAACTACGCGAGATGGCTATGCGTGGTGAAGTGCCTGGTATGACAAAAGCAAGCTGGTAGGAGAAAGAATATGAGCATGAGCGATCCAATCGCAGACATGTTGACTCGTATCCGTAATGGTCAACAAGTTGAAAAAGCTTCAGTATCTATGCCATCCTCAAAGCTTAAAGTGGCTATTGCTACTGTGCTGAAAGAAGAAGGCTATATTGAAAACTTTGAAGTTAAAGGTGACAAGACTAAACCTGAACTTGAAATCGAACTTAAATACTATAACAACCAACCTGTGATTGAGCGTATCGAGCGCGTATCACGTCCTGGTTTACGTATCTACAAAGGTCGTGCAAGCATTCCTCAGGTAATGAATGGTCTTGGTGTGGCAATTGTGTCTACCTCGCGTGGTGTAATGACTGATCGTAAAGCACGTTCAGTTGGCGTGGGTGGCGAAGTTCTATGCTATGTGGCATAAGGAGGAAGAATATGTCACGTATTGCTAAGAATCCAGTTGTGGTTCCAAGTGGTGTTGAAGTAAAAATTGCTTCAGATAACATCACTGTCAAAGGTCCATTAGGCGAATTAAATCAAGCTTTAACGGGCGATGTAAATGTTAAATTAGAAGACGGTAAAGTTAGTTTTGCTGTTGCTAATGAAACACGTCACGCTAAAGCAATGTCAGGCACTCTACGTGCTCTTGTTAACAACATGGTTGTTGGTGTGAGCAAAGGTTTTGAGCGCCGCTTGAACTTGATCGGTGTGGGTTTCCGTGCTGCAGTTCAGGGTGAGGCTGTTAAGTTAGACTTAGGTTTTTCACATGACATTATTCATGCACTTCCAAAAGGCGTAAAAGCTGAATGTCCAAGCCCAACAGAGATTGTTTTAAAAGGCTTTGATAAACAAGCAGTTGGCCAAGTAGCAGCTAAGATTCGTGCGTATCGTCCACCAGAGCCATACAAAGGCAAAGGTGTTCGTTACTCTGATGAGACTGTTATCATCAAAGAAGTTAAGAAAAAATAATAGCGCAGACAAGGAATTATCATGGACAAGAAATTATCTCGTTTGCGTCGTGCAGTGGCTACTCGCCGCAAGATTGCTCAATTACGTGTGCACCGTTTATCAGTACACCGTACCAATCAGCACATTTACGCGAACATTATTTCGCCTGAAGGCGATAAAGTATTGGTAGCTGCGTCTACTCTTGAAGCAGAAGTGCGCAAAGAGTTGGCTGATAGCAAAACGTCTGGTGGCAATGTTGCTGCTGCTACGATTGTAGGTAAACGTGTTGCTGAGAAAGCTAAAGCAGCTGGTATCGAATCGGTCGCATTTGACCGTTCGGGTTTCCGTTATCATGGCCGTGTTAAAGCGTTGGCAGAAGCTGCGCGTGAAGCCGGTCTACAGTTCTAAGGAAGGATTGTCAAATGGCAAAAGCACAAGCTAAACAAGCCCCTGAGCAAGAGCGCGATGACGGTTTTCGTGAAAAAATGATCGCGGTTAACCGCGTCAGCAAAACAGTAAAAGGTGGTCGCACTATGAGTTTTGCAGCGTTAACCGTGGTTGGCGATGGCGATGGTCGCATCGGCATGGGTAAAGGTAAAGCACGTGAAGTTCCTGTAGCTGTTCAAAAAGCTATGGAACAAGCTCGTCGTGGCATGAAGAAAATTGCTTTAAACAACGGTACTCTACATCACACTGTTGTTGGTAAGCATGGTGCATCAACTGTACTAATTTCTCCAGCGGCAGAAGGTACTGGTGTTATCGCCGGTGGTCCAATGCGTGCTATTTTTGAAGTAATGGGTGTACGTAATGTTGTGGCTAAGAGCTTAGGTTCTAGCAATCCATACAACTTGGTACGTGCTACTCTTAACGGTTTAAACGCTAGCATGACTCCTTCTGAAGTTGCTGCTAAACGCGGTAAAACTGTTGAAGAAATCCTAGGATAAGATCATGGCACAAAAACAAATTAAAGTAACTTTAGTTCGTTCTGTTATTGGTACTAAAAGTGACCATCGTGCAACTGTACGTGGTTTAGGTTTAGGTAAAGTTAATAGCAGCCGAGTGTTACTCGATACACCTGAAGTGCGCGGGATGATCCGTAAAGTGGATTATCTAGTGTCAGTTTCAGAAGCCTAAAGGAATAAAGATGTCTGAAATGCAACTCAACACTTTATCACCAGCTGCAGGTAGTAAGCATGCTAAACGTCGCGTTGGTCGCGGTATTGGTTCAGGCTTAGGTAAAACTGCAGGTCGTGGTCACAAAGGTCAAAAATCACGTTCAGGCGGCTTCCATAAAGTCGGCTTTGAGGGTGGTCAAATGCCTTTACATCGTCGTTTACCGAAACGTGGTTTCACACCTTTAAATCAACACTTATACGAACAAATTCGTTTGTCTGATTTAGAGCGTTTAACTGCTGACGAAATCGACGTTCAAGTATTAAAGCAATCTGGTTTGATCGGTCAAGCGGTTACATTCGTTAAAGTGATTAAATCAGGTGAGTTAACTCGCAAAGTAGCCTTAAAAGGCATTACTGCAACTGCGGGTGCACGTGCTGCGATTGAAGCGGCAGGTGGCTCTCTTGCTTAAAATTAAGGGGTAAATGTGGCTAAAGCGCAGACAACTAGTCAAGGTAGCAGTAAAAAATACGGCGACTTGAAACAGCGTTTAGTGTTCCTATTATTAGCATTGGTTGTGTACCGTTTTGGTACACACATCCCTGTACCGGGTATTAATCCAACAGTGATGGAGCAGTTATTCTCTTCTCAATCTGATGGTATAGTAGGCTTTTTTAATATGTTCTCTGGTGGTGCTTTACAGCGATTCTCAGTATTTGCATTGGGTATCATGCCGTATATTTCGGCATCGATTATTATGCAATTAATGACATCGGTAATTCCTTCATTAGAGGCTCTTAAGAAAGAGGGTGAATCGGGGCGTCGTAAGATTACTCAGTACACTCGTTACGGAACAGTTGTTTTAGCTTCATTGCAGGCCTTTGGTATCGCCTCTACGTTACAGGCGTACATGGCATCATATCCAGGACTAATTTATAGTCCTGGCCCGATGTTTATCTTTACCACAGTAGTTACTTTGGTAACAGGTACGATGTTTGTAATGTGGTTGGGCGAGCAAATTACAGAACGTGGTCTTGGTAATGGTATCTCAATCCTGATTTTTGCAGGTATTGTTGCTGGTTTACCAGCTGCCTTAGCAGGGATGTTCGAATTAGTAAGCCAAAATCAAATTGGTGCGTTTGCAGCGATTGTGATTCTAGCATTAGTAATCTTGGTAACAGCTTTAGTAGTTTTTGTAGAGCGTGGTCAACGCCGTATTACAGTGAACTATGCTAAACGCCAAGTGGGTAATAAGATTTATGGTGGACAAAGTTCTCATCTACCATTGAAGATCAATATGGCTGGTGTTATTCCTCCTATTTTTGCTTCTTCAATTATTTTATTCCCAGCAACTATTGCTAATTGGTTCTCTAAAGCAGGACAAGTTCGTTGGTTAAGTGATTTGTCAGCAGCATTGCAACCAGGTCAGCCGCTTTACATTGCTGTATTTGTAGCGTTAGTTGTGTTCTTCTGCTTCTTCTATACAGCTTTAGTATTTAATAGTCGTGAAACAGCGGACAATCTTAAGAAAAGTGGTGCATTTGTGCCTGGTATTCGTCCAGGTCAACAAACAGCCAAGTATATTGACAAGATTCTTATGCGTTTAACATTAGTTGGCGCAATCTATATCGCTTTAGTGTGCTTAGTACCAGAATTCTTGCGTATGCAATGGCAAAATGTTCCATTTTATTTTGGTGGTACATCACTATTAATTATTGTAGTGGTAACCATGGATTTTATGGCTCAAGTACAAGCGTATATGATGTCGAACCAATATGATTCTTTACTGAAGAAAGCTAATTTCCGCGGTAATAATCTTCCAGCGAGGTAATAGACAATGGCAAAGGACGACGTCATTCAGATGCAGGGGGAGGTTGTTGAAAACCTTCCAAACGCAACTTTTCGCGTAAAGTTAGAAAATGGTCATATCGTATTAGGTCATATCTCTGGCAAAATGCGTATGCACTATATTCGGATTCTTCCAGGAGATAAAGTTACTGTGGAATTAACCCCATATGACTTAAATCGTGCTAGAATCGTATTCCGCTCTAAATAAGCGGAGCTATTAGGAGTCAACCAAATGAAGGTAATGGCATCGGTTAAAAAGATCTGCCGTAATTGCAAGATCATTAAACGTCACGGAATTGTACGAGTAATTTGTACAGATCCGCGTCACAAGCAACGTCAAGGTTAATCCTTACGTTTTTTATATAACGAGGAACAGTCATGGCCCGTATCGCAGGCATTAACATTCCGCCGCATCAGCACGCTGAAATCGGTTTAACGGCAATTTATGGTATTGGACGTACTCGCTCTCGCTTAATTTGCGAAGCGGCTGGCGTACCATTCGATAAAAAAGTTAAAGATTTAACAGACGCAGAACTCGAAAAAATTCGTGAACAAGTAGGTTCGTTTACGGTTGAGGGTGATTTGCGACGTGAAGTACAACTTTCGATTAAACGCTTAATCGACTTGGGAACCTATCGTGGCATGCGCCACCGTCGTGGACTACCAGTTCGTGGTCAGCGCACTCGTACGAATGCGCGTACACGTAAGGGACCGCGTCGTGCAGCTCAATCATTGAAGAAATAATTGGAGTAGCTAAATATGGCGAAAGCTTCTAGCAGCGCAGCACGCGCACGCAAAAAAATTAGAAAGGTAGTAACGGACGGTATCGCACACGTTCACGCTTCTTTCAACAACACAATCATCACAATTACTGACCGTCAAGGCAATGCCTTGTCATGGGCGACGTCAGGTGGCGCGGGCTTCAAAGGCTCACGCAAATCGACGCCTTTTGCAGCTCAGGTTGCAGCCGAGTCAGCGGGACGTGTAGCATTAGAATATGGTATCAAAACATTAGACGTACGTGTAAAAGGTCCAGGCCCAGGCCGTGAATCTTCAATCCGTGCATTAAATGCTCTTGGTATCAAAATTACAAGTATTTCTGATATCACGCCAGTTCCGCATAACGGTTGCCGTCCTCCAAAACGCCGCCGCATCTAATTTTATAGGGAACATACATAATGGCACGATATACAGGTCCAAAATGTAAACTTTCACGTCGTGAAGGTATTGATTTATTTCTAAAGAGTGCTCGTCGCCCTTTAGACTCTAAATGTAAATTTGAACACAAACCAGGTCAGCATGGTCGCACTTCTGGTGCTCGTACTTCTGACTACGGTACTCAATTACGTGAGAAACAAAAGCTTAAACGTATGTACGGTGTGTTAGAAAAACAATTCCGTAAATACTTTGCCGAAGCTGAGCGTCGTCGTGGTAACACTGGCGAGACCCTGATTCAACTTTTGGAATCTCGTTTAGATAACGTAGTGTACCGTATGGGTTTTGGTTCAACACGCGCAGAAGCTCGCCAATTAGTGAGCCACGGTGCGATTGAATTAAACGGTCACAAAGCGGACATTCCATCAATGTTAGTTAAAGCTGGTGATATTGTTTCTGTACGTGAAAAATCTAAAGGTCAAGCTCGTATTAAAGAAGCAATGGAGTTAGCTACTAGCGTTGGTTTACCACAATGGGTTGAAGTTGACTCAGGTAAATTGACTGGTACGTTCAAACAAGCTCCAGATCGTTCAGATGTAGCACGCGACATCAATGAATCAATGATTGTGGAATTGTATTCTCGTTAATCTTGATTTATTTAGAAGAAACACAGCAAGTTTACTTGCTGTGTTTTCTCTATTGCTATACAGTGAAGTCCTATTAGGTATTTTAATAGGCTATTATTTGTTGAGGAATTTGTAGGTTTTTTACTCCTGTAGAATTATGTTTTCAGCAGTAAAAGAGTTATAATATCTAGCTATTTCCTCTTAGGAAATTTTTTATTTATCCATCAGCCTTATCGGTGTAACGAGCCGAGGGTATTGAAAAGGAATTGAACATGTCACAAGCTTTTTTAAAGCCTCGCACAATTAATGTTGTGCCTATTACAGATAATCATGCCAAAGTTGTAATGGAACCATTCGAACGTGGTTTTGGTCATACACTAGGTAATGCTTTACGTCGTATTCTTTTATCATCAATGACTGGCTATGCTCCAACAGAAGTGCAAATTGCAGGTGTGGTGCATGAGTACTCTACGATTCCCGGCGTACAAGAAGACGTTGTAGATATTCTTTTAAACTTAAAAGGTGTAGTGTTTAAATTACACGGTCGTGAAGAAGTTAATCTTGTGCTAAATAAATCTGGCGAAGGTCCTGTATTAGCAAGTGATATTGAATTACCACATGATGTTGAAATTATTAATCCAAATCATGTTATTGCACATCTACAAGAAAATGGTAAAGTAGAAATGCAAATTAAAGTAGAGCAAGGTCGTGGTTATGTACCAGGTAACGTTCGTGCACTACGTGAAGATCGTCAGCATACTATCGGACGTATTATTTTGGATGCATCTTACAGCCCAATCCGTCGCGTTAGCTATGAAGTTGAAAATGCTCGTGTAGAACAACGCACAGACTTAGACAAATTAGTATTAGATATCGAAACAAACGGTGTTATTTCTCCAGAAGAAGCGGTGCGTCAATCAGCTCGTATTCTTATGGATCAAATCTCTGTATTTGCTGCTCTTGAAGGCGCAACAGAGTCTTATGAAGCACCTGCTCGTGGTACACCACAAATTGACCCAGTGCTATTACGCTCTGTCGATGATCTAGAATTAACAGTTCGCTCTGCAAATTGTTTGAAAGCTGAGAATGTTTACTATATTGGTGATCTTATCCAGAAAACTGAAAACGAATTGCTTAAAACACCTAACTTGGGCCGTAAGTCTCTTAATGAGATTAAAGACGTGCTTACAGCTCGTGGCTTGTCATTAGGTATGAAATTGGATAACTGGCCTCCAATCGGCTTAGAGCGTCCTTAATGATGTTTAAGGGATGAGTAGAACTTGCTGGTTTTATTCATTCAAGTAAAGAATTTGTAGAAGAGAGCGAAACTCTCTTCACAAATAACAATCGGACCGCCATTTTTAATGGATAGAAGAGCCGATTCACTGATAAGCAATCCTGCTTATCAATTATGTAGATTCAAAGGAAAATATTATGCGTCACCGTAACGGTCTTCGTAAATTAAATCGTACAAGTAGCCATCGTTTGGCTATGTTCCGCAACATGTCTGTATCTTTAATTCAGCATGAAGCAATCAAAACAACATTGCCAAAAGCTAAAGAATTACGTCGTGTAATTGAGCCATTAATCACTTTAGCAAAAGAGCCAACATTAGCTAACAAACGTTTAGCTTTTGCTCGCTTACGTGATCGTGATGCAGTGGTTAAATTATTCGAAGAAATCGGTCCTCGTTATAAAGCACGTAATGGTGGATACACTCGCGTGTTGAAAATGGGCTTCCGTCAAGGCGATAACGCACCTATGGCTTACATGGAATTAGTTGATCGTCCAGAAGTAACAGAAGCTGCTGCTGAATAATTTCAGTTTTTAGCAAGGTAGTTTTTAAACACGCTTAGTCTTTGTGCTAAGCGTGTTTTTTTATGCATAATAATAACTATAGATAAAAAGGGAGAGTTAGCTTGTTAGCGATTGTATTAGGAATATTAATGGGGGTGGGTGTCTCCTTGCAAACGGTGATTAACTCACGTTTACGTGGCTATCTAATGTCCCCATTGTTAGCGAGTGTCGTCTCATTTACCGTAGGTAGTACTTTTTTGGCACTAATGCTTTTATTTAATAATGAACATGTTTTTCCTACAGAAGAGTTATTGCAAACTGCACCTAAGCATATTTGGATAGGTGGTTTTTTAGGTGCCATATGGATTACCGGTAATATCTTTTTATTTCAGCGTTTAGGGGCAGTACAAACAGCAATTTTTCCTATATTAGGCCAAATTATTAGTAGTGTGCTGATTGACCATTTTGGCTGGCTTGGAGTGAATATAAAAGAAATTACATCACTCAAAATTCTGGGGTTAACGTTAGTAGTAGCCGGTATTTTGGTCTCAATTACATTACCTTTTAATAAAGCAAAGTTAGTCACACCTACTCATGAGCAGTTAGATAAAAATGAGTCATCCTCTTGGACAATATGGTTATGGCGATTGTTTGGGATTAGTGGAGGGATAGTGATTGCTGTTCAAAGTCCAATCAATACGCAGCTTAGCCATTATTTAGGCTCACCAATACAAGCCTCGTTTACTTCATTTTTTATAGGGATGATAGTGTTGATGATTGTTTATCCTTTTACAGATAAAAAATTGACAGCTATTACACGCTTATATGAGCCTAATCGTCCTTGGTGGATATGGATGGGAGGCGTACTTGGTGGATGCTTTGTGATGCTAAGTGTAATTCTAGTACCATGGATTGGCGTCAGTCAGATGCTAGTGTTGGTATTGCTAGGACAGCTTTCTGGAAGTCTATGTGTGGATACGCTTGGGTGGTTTGGTGTGCCAAAGAAAAAAATTCTTATGCCACAGCTTATTGGTATTATGATGCTAGTAGTAGGTGTGGTGATTATTCGCTTAATCTAAGTTTTTATCACTATTAAAATAAAGGCTTTTCAGTAGTTGTAAATAAAACCAATACATCAAATAAGCTGTATTGGTTTTATTGATTTAAGGAGAGAATTAAATAGAGAAAAATTATTTTTCTATTTTAGCAGCACTAACTTCGATTTCAACAAGGTAGTCAGGATTTGCTAAGTAAGCGTCCGGTGAACACATGTATTCATTCCTGCTAAATTGCGCGACACTATGGTTTTGTGTATGTTAGGAGAAATCAATGCCGTCTTTAATGCGTATCGAGACCGCCCAACGAGTGGGAATTCAAGAGCAAGCGTCTAGCCTACTGGCACTAGATAAAATCATCCTGGTGAGTGAGGCGACAGATTACGAGCAGGGATGGATACCTTGCGCACTAAGGCAATTCAGCGACTTTGGCTSAGGTGGCTACCGCACTGAA
>NZ_AYSV01000016.1 GCF_000506865.1 Pelistega indica | reverse complement strand
TTACAATATCAATAACGGGTGCCGCTGGATAGTCGTTAGGGTCATCAAACACAGCGGTATTGACCCACAGCCACCCAAACACAGGAGCGTCCCCTGGTACGGTGGCATAGTTAATCATTGAGGTGACGTTGTCGTCTGGCAGATATCGCCATGGGCTTGGCGACCTTGATGCGGTCGTATATGCCAGTAGTTGCATATTGTATGAGCGCGTATACTCCCTATCTTGAGTGGGCTGTTGGGTTAAACTATTTGTGGGCATAATGTACTCCTAGTAAAGAACTGAATGGGGGATAAAAAACCTCAGAATTCTGAGGTTTTATTATGGTTAAGCTTGTGTTGGGCGTAAGATGGCACGCCATTCGGGTGTGCTTTGTAGCCACCCCCGACGCTCTAGGTCGTCGTGCAAGACGCCTAGTAGGCGTTCGTAATCGTCACCGAAACCATCGGGAAACTCTTTCTCGGCAATGCCATCAAGGGCGTAACTGCCGCCTGTCCAGCCACCCATCTGCCCCGTAAGGGCAGGGAAGAGTTGAGGTAACAATTTGATGAGGACGTAATTCATGAACAGACGGCAACGGACGTATTGCCCAAAAAATTCCTCAAAGCGTATGCCACTGTCCTCTGTGGTAACGTCCAACAGGGCTTGCCAATACTCATAAGCCCCATCCTCAGAGAATGCCTTGGCATCATGGATGCCATAACGATACGACTCTATATAGAGGCGGAATCCCTCCGCATAGCCGTCCTCTACTCCAAAGATGTATGGCAATTGCCCATTGAAAAACTCAGGTAAATCTAGGGCGGTGAGGATGGCATCCTCGAGGATAGGTAAGAGGTCAAGAATGTCCTCTTTCAGACCAACATAAAAATCTATGTCGTTGTCTGACAAGTTATCCCACTCATCAGAGGGTACAAACCCAACGGCGGGATAGACGTTAGGTGAAAAATTTGGAGAGCCCATAATTATTTGCCCTCCATAGCACCGAATAAGCGCTCTAGGTGTGATACCACTAGAGCAACAAATAATGCCATTAGACATGCTGTCGACGTACCCAAAAGATAGAAGCCCACTGTGTGGGGTGAGGTGAGGGTAAAGATAAAGCCATTGGCAATAGTGCCAATGGTGATGATTAGGGTAAATAAAATAGGCATTGATATACTCCTTAAATGAAATCATTAAATGAAAGCCATCCTATTGTGTGAATAGAATGGCATGAGAAGAGGGGTTAATCCCACGTGCCGACTGTGTCGGCGAATTTGGTTGTACGTAAAAGTTCGTTTATCGCCGATTGGGCGACATCGAACTGTGATGTCGCAACCCATACGAAATTTTTCAAGGCTTCCCTAGTCATACGGAAGAATCTTGGATGTATTCCGTCGATTCCCTCATGTGACATATATCGGCATAGGCATTGCCCCAGTATATATGGGTCTACCTCCCCATCGGGGGTGTACAGCTGTAACTGTGTACTCGTTTTATTGCTGGCATAATACCCCAGCTCTTTGATGGCATGGGCTAACGTTCGAGGGCGTACTACCCCCTCTGTACTTCGTATGACTGGCTCTAGGCCAAAAAATATGCTGGCAATGCCAGCAGTATCAATAATGCCAACGTCTGCAGCGAATGCAGACTCATGGTTTGGTTTATAGATATAAAAAACTGTTTGGTTACTCATACTAATCTCCTAATAAAAAACTAAAATAAAGTATAGTTGTGCGTAATGTTTCTGAACTGCACAACAGATTGGGTGCCATGGCACCAGAATGGAAAACCTCAGAATTCTGAGGTTTTTGGCAATAAAAAACCCTTAGTTGCCATAAAGGAATACGATAAAAAGATGGCAAAAAGGGGGGGAAAATTGATGCTGAAAAATGTTTGACAGCATAAAATTTTTGTGTTACACTGCGTGTAACGAGTGAGTCGTTACCGACGTTGTCGGAGACACCACGGTTCACTCACGTATTACTCGCACTTTTTCGGGGTTTTTGATAATGTACCTAATGTACCTAATGTAGTACCAAAAACCTAAAATTGGGTGTCCGGGTAGAAAATTCGGCAGTTGGCAAGTTGCCAAGAAAAAATTTTTAATAAATTTTTTTAATAATAAAAATATCGAAACCCAATTACTCATTTTCTTAACTACATTAGGTACATTAGGTACATTAGATATTTATTATTATTATAAATCAAGCACTTGCCATTTTCCGAAAAAGTACATTTGCCTGCCATTAGGGGCCTGAAATCACTACATTAGCCTCCTGCCCCCTGCCAACTGTGCAAAAAATACCAAAATCTAATAGATTTTTTTTATTACGCATGCCATTTTTACGACGTGCATTTAGTAAGTATTTTCTGCCTGAAATTGGCAAAATTATGGTCGTTTTTTCGCTAATGTACTAAAATAATGTATCCTAATGTACCTGAAATGTACTAAACAAGGTTTTTCACCACTTGCCAACATTCTCGTATTTTTGAAAGATTTTCTCTCAAAAATTACCACGTGTTGAACGTGCGGTGCGTGCGTGTTGATAGTGAAACGCTTAAAAAAATTTAAGTCGTCATGTGATGAGTTTGCGATTTGCCAATCGCTATAAAACTTCAGAATTCTGAAGTTTTATTTAATCACTCACGCTAATTTGTTTTACGTTCACTAATTAACACGTAACCAAAAACGCTTTTGTAAATCTTGTGACTTACAAAAAAGCTTTCAGAAAATAAAAAACCCTGCACAAACAATTACGTTTGTGCAGGGCTAGGGGGTCAAGATGAGATATTACTCATCTTGCGGGATAAACGAATAAGAGTTTTTGAGGGCTTTAGATAGCCCCGATTTTGGGCTACCCTCTTGAGTATAGAGGGCAGTATACACCGCCCCCAAGTTATCATTTAGGGCTTTTAAGATTTTTTGACGTACGTCTTCTTGCGAGAATGCTATTACTAGCGTTTTCAGTTTCTCTTCAGTTTCTGAATTGTCAGATGACAATTCAGACTCTTCTACTTTTTTGGGGCGTTTCCACGCATCGCCGTTCGCCATCGGCGTCGCCTCGGCTTGTTGGACGATGTAAAACCATCTATTATTCACGGCGTTTTTAGATATGTCTGAACTGCACAGACAATTAATAACGCTGCGATAGTAGTTACTGATAGCTTTAAAATGGTTGTAATCATTTACGTTATGTAAATAACTAATAAATTCAGTCCGCAGCTGGGCGTTAGCGTTATAGGACGATACCTCGGCAGTAGCTAGACACTCGATTTTAGTGCGTTCCGTCATTGACAAGAGGGCGTCTGACTTGCTAGCTACTCTTGTAGCTAGTCTTATTTTTTAGATTTTTGATACTAGCTGTAGCGCTAGCATTTGTTAATTCTGTCTTAACGTCTGTTAAGACACCTAAATTTTTTTGCTGTTTAGTTTGAGTAGATACTTGTGACATAATAACTTCCTCTTTTAAAAATGATATACTAAGATTTTGTAGAGTTTGAGACGATTAAATTCCTCTTTCGTCTTACTGTGCACGTGCCAGCGTGCACAGTACTCTACTCTTTTTTGACAAGTCTATTTAACTTGTCTATTTAGATTTTTTAACTTTTAAAAAATCAGATTTCTGATTTTTTTGTTGTTGTCTTTATTATTAGTTTAAAAAAATCAGATTTCTGATTTTTTTGTTGACATCTCAAAAAAAATCTAAATAGACAAGTCAAACTATACTACTGTTTGACTTTGAGATACTGTATATATACACGTATTAACTCGTGTATTACAGTAGTCATAACAGATTTCATCGCTTCCAAAAAATCAGATTTCTGATTTTTTTTTTGTTGATTTATACTGTTAGTCTGATACATTGCAATCTTATACTATATAGTGTGTTGTGTAGTTCAACACACAGTAAAAAACTGCGACGATTAAAGAGCGATTTACTACATGACGCTATTGTAACTCACATCAACTAACATCAAGCTACACCACTACATTAGATTTTCGGGGGGCTGTCTTTCGGAAAGACGGGGGAGGCTTTGGACACGACATGGACGGGAGGGGGCTACAATGATATATAGTACTAATCTCAATAGTCAGCAATTTTCAAAAAACCCACCTAAACTCAACAATTTTGTCTACAATTCAGTTACACTATGAAACATTACAATAAGGGGAGACGGCATGATAAGATCAAAGCTATTGATGGTGATGCTAGCCACAGTGACAATATCTGGATGTAGTTTATTCTCAGATAACTACTACGTAACACTTCAATCTAATCCAGTTGGTGCAGCAGTCATATGTAATGGTGACTATATAGGGGAAGCACCTGTAAACTTAGTGTATAGTAGACAACAGCTAGATACAAATCCAATAATTAGTACTGGATGTAAGGCTAAATGGGTGTCTGGGGCAACTAAAAAATTCCAGAAAACCTATGATACCAGAAACTATCCTAATGGCATCTTAGAGGTAGTCCAACATCCTGCTAAACATAAAGGGTTAAATAAAGCTATTGCTTATGGCAACCAAATAAACTATGTGAATAACCAACGCCGACATCAGGCGTATATGGAATATTTAGAGTATGAACGTACACGACCACGTACCTACAAAACAAGATGCAACTCTAATCTTAGTGGGTACGCTTCTAATTATGGGTATGGCACTCGTATGTCTGGCAATTCAAACACTGACTGTTATACAACATCCTATTAACCACCAAAAATCCATATAGTTTTTATATAGCAGTTTGACAACACCACAACCACCCCTTATACTTGTCATTGATGTACTCCATACATCGTAAGTTATTGGGATGAGGCGAACCCCACCGAGAGGTGGGGTTTTCTTCTGTCTGCCACCCCCCATGATGGACGAGGGGGGTAGTGGTGCATTACCGACCCCCACTGAGATTTTATACTCCCCTTATTAGCTTTTTGGGAAAATCATCATGGCACAAAAGACATCAACACCCACAAAGACCTCATCCTCTAGGCAACCAGTTAAGTCACCCCCTAAGACAGCCCCCAAGTCACCCCCCTAAGACATCAGCCAAACGAGCATCACGTAAACACGTCTATAAACTACCCCTTGAGGTAGAGGTGGCACAAACCTTATCCAAGCTCTCTGATACTTCAGGCTACCCAGTGCGGGTCATTATGCGTCTGGCGATTGATCATCTGATTAATGTATGGGCACCTCACTATGGCATTGATAATGCCGTGACGACAGGGGTAAAATTGCCACCAACGCAGTTAGTGACAGAGCGTGCCATTCAAGCACAACCTATACAAAATCCATTTTCTAATCCATTCCAAACGTCGCCAAGTACGCCGCCATATAAACCTTATAGCCCAACGGCAGAACCGTTTGATCCTTATCGACAACCTGATATTCCTCGATACAAGTTAGAGACGCAACCCACAGTGGACGAAGTTCTGGCTAATGCCATCGGTGGCAAATTGACACCTTATCAGCCAACGACAAATGACTTCCAACCCTCTGATTTTGAATGGAGCTAGGTGATGGAGTTTGATGTCCCTGGTCCAGTGATATGGATGGTGCCACCTGATAAGTATCCCGAACTTGCATGGGATATGGCGATAGCAGGAGAGATGGACGAGGAAGCTATGGCACAATTTGCCGCTCGCCATGACCTTGCTGTTGAGCAGGTGCATCACCTCCTAACGAAAGAGGGGTTTACTAGAGCCCTAACGGAAGCTAAAGCGTTCATTGCCACCCATGGTCATGATAAAGGGTTTAAGGTACGGGCGCGCTATTACGCTGAACGGCTCGCTGATGAGATGTACCAGATTGCTAGAAAGTCCTCGACAGACCCTGCCTTACGATTAAAGGTTTTTGAGTCGCTCACTCGGCTAGCTGGCATGGAGCCATCGAGTGAGAAAAAAGAGGCAGTGGTATCGTCTGGCCATGGTGTAACGATCAATATCGGAGCAGGCATACGTGGCATTAGTATCGCAGATAATACGGTGATGATTGATAATGAGAGAAATTAACTACCACCCCGCACCGACAGTACTTGACTTTCATAATTCTACTAAACCCT
Organism: Pelistega indica; assembly: GCF_000506865.1. Lineage (GTDB taxonomy): Bacteria > Pseudomonadota > Gammaproteobacteria > Burkholderiales > Burkholderiaceae_B > Taylorella > Taylorella indica. Next base: position 3,987 of record NZ_AYSV01000016.1, on the reverse strand, counting down.
ACAAAGCCTTAGCAGGGCCACCAGGGGCAGGTAAAACAGTGGGTGCCTTGTGGGAGTGGATTTTCAGAGCAATGCGGCAGACGCCTGACCGCAACAATAAGCGTCGCTACCGGGTAGTGACTATTCGTGCATCCTATCCTAACTTAGAGACCACCACCATTAAGACAGTGAAAGACTGGATGGACCCGACATGGGGTCACATTGTCATGAGTAAGCCACCAACAGGGCTATGGTCATGGAACATGCCAGATGGCACTAAAGTAGAGTTAGAGATGATTTTTATGGCCGTGGAAGATGGTGAAGTGGCAGAGAAGATGAAGTCACTGGAGCCATCAGGCATCTGGTTAACAGAGGCGACTGAAGTTACTCGAGATGTATTTGAGATGTCAGTCCAACGGATAGGGCGTTTCCCCTCTGCTAAAGATGGCGTACTATGCGATGAGCCAGGCATTGTGTTTGATTTTAACTTGCCAGGCACTGATCATTGGCTCTATGACCTATGTGTTCGCAATAAGTCGGATGAATTAGACTTTTTCATGCAGCCACCAGCAGTGTTTTGTACCAATTTTGAGAAAGCCGATGCGGGCGAAGAGCCACCACAATATGTGATGAATCCCGATGCCGAGAACTTAGCTAACTTGCCATCTGGCTACTATGAGAAACAACTAGCCGCCTATAAACATTGGGGTAAGGTTAAGTCGTTCTTATTAATGAAGTGGGCGACATTTAATACCGATAAGCGAGTATTTCCTGAGTTTGCTAGAAGTGCCCATGTGGCATCTGTTGCCACCGAGCCCATACGAGGGTTACCCGTTTATGTCGGCATCGATACGTCAGGGCTTAACCCAGGGGCAGTCTTTGGGCAGTTGCAGGCAGGCACATTAGTCATTCTTGATGAGGTCTATGGGTCAGATATGCCATTCATTGAGTTTATTGAACGAGGACTGCAACCACTCATTGCTGAGCGATACGCAGGAGCTAAGCTCCTTGCCATCTGTGACCCCTCTAACCCAAGAGATGCCATGACAGGGCAGACAGCGATACAAAAACTGCAACAGTATGGCATCAGAGCAGAGCCTGCACGCTCCAATAAGTTTAAGTTACGACGAGAAGCTGTGGCAGACTTTCTCGTGAGACGCTCTGGGATTGTCATAGACCCTAGTTGCCAGATGACCATCATGGCGATGGAGGAGAAGTATGTCTACCGACGCTTACGGATTAACTCTACTATGGGAGTACAATATGCCACTGAGCCAGATAAAAACGGCTACAGTCACGTGATGGATGCCTTACAATATCTCTGCTTATTCCTCACCATGCCAAATAACACCATTGACAACGACGGGATGGTGCAAGAATATAAGGGTAAGATACGACCTCGAGCACTACTTCGCTAGCCATAGACTAATGTGGGTAAAAATGTGGGTAAAAAATAAAGCCTACTCGCTGATTAGGCTTTATCCATAAGGATATAGAGAACTAGATGGCTTATTTTCAGCAAAAATATGGTATGACTGCCACGCATTCTGCTGTTGTTGCCGCTATGGACACTGTAAAACCATGCAAGGCGATTGATTTAGGGTGTGGACAAGGACGCAATGCCTTGTTTTTGGCGTTAAAAGGCTTTGATGTCACTGCTAGTGATTATAATCCTAGTGGGATGCGAGTCATTGAGGATATTGCTGAAGCAGAAGATTTAGCTATCCGTACAGAAACATATGATATGAACGTAGCGGCTATAGGTGAGAATTACGATTTTATGGTGGCTACCGTTGTTTTTATGTTTTTGATGAAAGAGCGAGTCCCCAGTATTATTGCAAATATGCAAGAGCGTACAAATCCGGGAGGTTATAATTTGATCGTATCAGCGATGGATACAGCGGATTACCCTTGCCATATGCCATTTTCGTTTACGTTTAAAGAAAATGAGTTAAAAAATTATTATGCTGGTTGGACGTTGATTGACTATAAAGAAGAAATTGGCTCAATGCATGCACGTGATGCTAATGGTAATCCAATCCAGCTTAGATTTGTCACTATGCTAGCCCAAAAACCAATGTCTTAATAAGATTCATATTATTAAGCGTTATTCTTAGTCCCAAAACTATTTTGTTATGGCTTAAAACAAATGCAGATTTCATTTAAAACAATGAAGTCTGCTTGTCTTGTTCAAGTTTTTTAATATCTGTTCTCTTATTAGGTGACTTTTTAATAGCTGGTTTTTTGGCTATTTTTTTAGCCGCTGGCCTTTTAGCCGTAGCATTACGAGATGATGTTTTAGCAGAGGATGTTTTCGAAGACTTTGCTGATTTTGATGTAGATGATACGTTTTTCTTAGGCTTCGCAAGAGTAGATAGCTTGTCAGTAGAGGATATTGCGTTGTTATCTACTTTGTTTTCAATATGACGTTGGCAATACCCACGCACATTATTCATGTGAGTCTTTACGCCATTAAGCTCTAAATATTCCTGAATTTTTTGATAAGACATCTTTGCCGCACGCAGCTTAGCAATATCGTCATGAAAACGAGCTAGTACAGAACGGTTAGGATTATTTTGTTTAATAAAATCATCAACATTAATCATATGGATTATATGTATAAAACATGTTTAGATATGTAAATAATGTGTTTAGTTTATCATTTTTAGGAAAAAATAGTTAAAAGTTTAAGTATGAGTTTATTATTGAAAAATTCAAAATGGTTAATGTATAGCATGTGTGAGAAGTAATTTATTATTATGTTATAGATTAAATAGACTAAGTTTTATATTTTTTTTGTTGCTTAATAAGCAACAAAAAACATTTCGTTAAGTATTGTGAGAGATATAGGAGTTTTTTTTATAATTTTTTAAAATTTCTTAGTATTGAGAAAAATAAATAAGGGAGGCTGATATGCAAACTAGCGTATTAACAAATTGGAAAATTCATTTTGTCGTAATTTTAATATCTGTAATTGCTGAGTTAATTGGTATTCAGCAAATCAAAACGGGCATAGGGGTAATTTTGTTTTTACCCCTTTTATATGCCTTTATTTTAGCGCTGTTTTTTAATGAAAATATTATTCCATCTATAGGTCAGCATTTAGGAGAACATAGTAGTGCTACAGCTAGTCAATGGGTTCTGATAGGCATTATGCCGTTTATTGCAAAGTTTGGCGTAGGGATAGGCCCAAATATGGATAAATTAATTGCAGCGGGACCTGCTTTACTCTTACAAGAGATTGGTAATGTTGCAACGGCATTATTTGCGCTTCCTGTTGCTGTATTAATATTTAAAATGGGGCGTGAAGCTATTGGTGCTACACACTCTATTGCTCGTGAACCTAATATTGCCTTAGTTGCTGATAAGTTTGGGTTAAAAAGTTCTGAAGGTGTCGGTGTGATGGGCGTTTACGTAATGGGAACTTTATTTGGTACAATTTTTTTCTCTATTATGGCTGCCTTATTGGCTTCTTGGGATATTTTTGATTACCGTGCTTTAGCCATGGCTTGTGGTGTTGGTAGCGGTAGTATGATGGGTGCTTGTTCAGCCGCATTGAGTGAAACATTGCCTACATTAAAAGATGAAATTGTTGCTTTTGCTGCTTCATCTAATCTGTTAACTTATGCTACTGGTTTATTTGTGAGTGCTTTTATTGCGCTACCTTTTACAGAATTTTTTTACCGTATTTTGAAAAAACTTCGTGGCTCTGAATCAAGCGCTGCAAATCAAGAGTTAGCTGATCTTACCTCATCTAATGGAAGTGAATATACAGAAGAAAAAGAAGTGTCATTTTCGTCTATTCAGACTGTAACCATCCCCTAAATTAAGACAACAAGAAAGTAGAAACTTTTTTGAACGTTACCGTAAACTTATTTCAAAGGAGTTTTACCATGAGTAAACGTACTAGCGAAAGCCACTGATCAACATTCTTAAACAAGCCGAGGCAGGCACCCCTGTTCAAGAGTTATGCCGTCAACATGGCATTTCTTCTGCAACATTCTACAA
>NZ_AYSV01000015.1 GCF_000506865.1 Pelistega indica | reverse complement strand
GGTATCGTAAAAGGAACGTTAACTGTAATGAATCCAGCCATAATTTTCACACTTTTAAGCTTGCTAATTGTTGATAAATCATACTCGGTGTTTTCATTTTAAGCGCCTGATGAGGGCGCTCTTCGTTGTAGTACTTAAACCATAAGTGTAAGCACTCGGTGTTTGTCAAGCGAGTTATCCAATCTGATAACGACGACGCGTCCCGATGGTCGTGTGGTGGACTACCTGCGCTATGGATCAGGACACCTGCATGGGATGTTGCTAGATAAAGAGCGTTTTAGCTTTGACCCGGCACATAATATACTAAGTAAAACTAGCCAGAGCTCGTCTGGTGATACGCCATTGAGTACGTTACCGTCAGGGGTGTCAAGTGTCGTTGGTAATCTGTTAAAAGGGATAGCGGGGATACACTTTAGCTATGATGCGCGTGGGAATATGACGCGTAAAGAGGGGCTCAAAGGGATACAGACCTTCCAATGGGATGCGCATAACCAATTACGGCAGAGTGGATGGCAAGGTGGAGCTCGGGAGAGCTTACGCACGGAGTACCTCTATGATGCGTTTGGGCGACGTATAGCCAAGCGAGTGGAATCGGGAGAGCATCATCGGGTGGTCAGCCAAACGTTGTATGACTGGGAGGGGTTAAGTATTGCCTCTGAAGAGCCGTTGCGCACAGCCAATGCAACGAATCTTTCTACGACACAGGGAGTCGCACTAGCCAGAGATGTGCAGTACGTATATGAAGACGGTAGCTTTGTTCCGTTAGCCCAGTATATCAATAGCAGCACAGGCGAGGCAGAGCATATTAGCCCGATGGCATGGGGGGCTGAGTCGGCTCCACGAGAAGCCTCAGCCTCTCCCCCTAAACTATATCACTATGTGTGTGACCAGATAGGCACGCCGCAACTATTGCTGAACCAATCCCAAGAGGTGGTGTGGGAGGCCGAGTCCAAGGCATGGGAGGAGACCTATGTGGAGCCTAGAGAGGTGAAAGAGGGTGTGGTGAATAACCACCGTTTCCAAGGGCAGTACTATGATGAGGAGAGTGAGCTACATTATAATACGTTTAGGTATTATGACCCAGAGCTAGGTCGCTTTATCAGCCAAGACCCGATCGGCTTGATGGGAGGGATTAACCTCTATCAATACGCCCCGAACCCGGTGGAGTGGGTGGAACCGTGGGGGTGGAATAATGTTAGCACAGGTGAAGGAAGAGATAGTGTGACTTATCGAGGGTATAAAAACGGGAAATCATATACTGGCTACGCTAGTGCCCCTAGTAGCATGGGGCTTTCACCTGAGCAAATTATTAGTTATAGATATGGTGGTAATTTTGATGCTTTTGGGGGACAGGCACCTACGCCTGTATATAGTGGAAGTGGCATAGAAGGTAAGAAAACAGCCAGAGGATTAGAGCAATATTATTTTGAGGAAGATGAGAGAGTTTTAAGAAGAGAAAACGTTGCCAATGCGCAGAATCCAGTCGGAGCAAATAATTCAAATAGAGACGAGTACAAAAAGGCAGCAGAAGCGCATCTAGGCAAAAATCCTCAAACAGTTCATAAAACAAAATGCGAGACTTAAAAGGAATTAAGAATGACTAGAGTTACTTGGAAAAAAGGCACTGTTATTAGTATTGAAGCTAGAGAGGATATTTGCTTTTTAGCCCAAATGATGGAGGAGCCTTATCTTTATTTTTTTGATATTTATAATGATTCTCACGAGTGGAAAATCTCATCGTTAGAAAATACAAATACTCTCTTTTGTGTTCCTGTGGTACATAAATTTTTAAAAGACAGTCATGTCAAAAAAATGGATATAGTTGGAAATTCTACCCTGCAATTTCCTTCACGCTGGATACAAAGAAACTTTGAATCTCAAATGTATACTATTTGGGAGGGGACGGATGATGAAATGACTTTTGCTATGTCAAAGCCGGGTGGGGTTTTAGTTGAAAGGACTCTGACAACTAAACCACAAGATTTCATTGTAATCAAAGAAATTAATAATAATGAGGACAGTATCATTGATAGTCATGAACTTACATCGTTGAGAACATATCCTGAACTTAATGAAAGGCTATATCTTAGCTATTTATTCGGTAAAAATGTAGATCCACTTAAAGATATTATGTTTCAAAGAACTATGAAAAAAGAATATAAAGTGTATATGCAAATATTTACAGGAAAATATAAAGGACTTTATAAGTAAATGCCCCCCTATGTCACACTAGTTGTCCGATCATTTAATTTTTACTTTTAACCCATTTAGGGTGGCTGATACATGCTCATGATGAAAACATTTTATTCTATAAAGCAATTAGTTGATGCGTTCAAAGAGGATCTAACTATAGGTGAACAGGTTTGTGTTTATACGAAACCCAATGTTGACGAGTTTGTGCTTGAACAAGAGTATTGGATCGATGATTACCCAGATATTGATGACGATGATAATGAAAGTTAACAACTCAAGAATCAGGGCTGATATTGTAGCTAGTGATGGAAATGGTGGAATACACGTTTTTGAAGTTAAGCATGGGAAAGGGCGTTTAACCAAAAATCAAGAGAAAGCGGAGGTATTTGATATGGATTCTCCGTCAAATACTTGTGAAAGAGGAGGCGGAAGTCACAGACCTTCTCAAGGGAAAGGTTCTGATTTTATTTTGGATACACGCAATAGACCAGGTTTAGGCAATAAAGGTCAGAAATTTAAAGATACCACTTTTCATATTTTGAAATATAGATAGGTTTTCCTTATGGACAAAGAAATTAAAAAACTCTTTGAGACGGAATTATCAAGTCTTTTAAAAAAGTTAAATATTCCTGCTCGTACCAGGTCACTTAAGAAATCGATTAAATTTGAATCACTTTCAACAGAGAATAAAGCTGAATTAGCCTTTAGTTATTTAGGGAGTCAGAAAGCGTATTATATTGAACTGACAGGTTATTCAGAAGAGTTTAGTTATTACATTCAGAAAATTGTTCCGCCTTATAAGTCAAATATGGTAGATGGATTTTCGGCTCATTTTTACATGACAACTCTACAAGAAAAAAGTCATAGTCATGCTCAACAACTATCAAAAATTTATTTACCCCATAGTGATCATGTACTTGATTTGTGCATAAACCAGATTTCCGATGCGCTAAATGGTTTCTACATTCCTTACTTAATGGCATTTGTGGATTTTAATCCTAGTTTGATTCATTACATAGTCCAACGACCAGATTTTTACAGTTATCCAATACCGATGATTGCTTATGTCTTGGAATTTAATGGATTGAAGTGGTCTGATCTAAATTTGCCAATTGGAAAGAAAATTATTCGTGATCGTGAGTTTGACGAGGCATTACTGCAGATTTAATGTTGATTGTTTTCCTGTCGGTGTTGTTATTGATGGCGAGTATTACCATGATCGGGGGGGTGATAGCTTTAAATACTTCCCTGACGCCATCGAGAGCGTCTACTGATAGTAAGATCTAGTTGTGCATTATGCACATGCTATGCAATTCGTTACGTTGCGTGACTGCCGAGCTATTACGGTAGAATTAAAGCCAATTTACTAAGCGGTTACTGAAGATTTAGCTATTTAATTGCTCGAAGAGTTTAAAGTGTAGTCCCCCCATTTTTAGTAGCAATTTTAGGTAGAAACAGTATTAAAAAATCGTTCTAACTTTTATTGTGGGTTCATACAGGTAATCTACTCAAGCGCATTAGCGGCTATCATTTTGATTACGACGCCCGTGGTAATTTAACCCGTAAAGAAAGCCACAAAGGCATTCAGACCTTTAGTTGGGATGCACACAATCAATTAACACGTAGCACGTCCTTTAGCAGTGCCACTGAGCCTAAGCTGTGTACCGATTATCTGTATGATGTGTTTGGTCGCCGGATTGCCAAGCGGGTGGTGGATGAACACCGTCACACAGTCATAGAACAAACACTCTATGATTGGGAAGGCTTGACCATTGCTTCAGAAGAGCGTATCGGTCAGCAACTGGGCAAACATGCAGCCAATCCGGGACGTGACTGGCAGAATGCACCGGCCTTGGCCTTGAATGTGCAGTATCTCTACGAAGATGGTCAGTTTGTGCCCTTGGCGCAATACATCAATAGCAGTGATGGACAAGCGGAACTACTGAGCTCACGGGGGTGGCAGGCCGAGTTAGCAGAAGAAACTCAAGCAGCGCCGAAACTTTATCATTATGTGTGCGATCACCTCGGCACCCCACAACTGTTGATGAATCAAGGTCAGGAAGTGGTGTGGGAGGCCAAGGCTAAAGTGTGGGGTGAAACCTGTGTCATGAGCCGAGCTGCTGCTGACGAGCAGGTGATTAATAATCATCGTTTTCAAGGTCAGTATTATGATGCCGAGACGTCGTTACATTACAATACCTTTAGGTATTATGACCCAGAGCTAGGTCGCTTTATCAGCCAAGACCCGATCGGATTGATGGGTGGGATTAACCTCTATCAATACGCTCCGAACCCGGTGGAGTGGGTGGATCCGTGGGGGCTAAGGAGAGTAATTGGAGCAATTTCTCGAGTTACTACAAAGAAAGGAACGAGTAATTTAAAAAATGATCCAAGAAAAACACACTCAGAAATTTTAAACTTACAGAAGATGAACGAAAAAGGGCAGTTAAAAGATCAAGATGTTGTTATTGATAATATTGAAGGCTTTTTTGATGATGGTTCAAAACAGACAATTGGTATGTGTAGTAAATGTCGGGCAGAAATGTTTGATAGTTTAATTAGTGGTGGCGCAAAGAGTGTTAGTATTCCCGAAACTAGATCTAACAAAGTCATTGGAAATTTAAAAATTCCAAAGGAAAACTTTCGCGCTGCTCAGGAGGCTTTATCCAGTCTCTTAAATAAGGGTTTAGGTACTAGAAAAACATCAGATATGGTGTAGAAGTTCAGACTTCATCTGACAGTTCCCCGTTTGACAAGCGGTGTCTGTCAGATTAGATTTAGCTCATGCTTTTTGCTGTTCCTAATCTGATTTACCATCAATCAATGTTTCTATGGGTGTTCGCCCACAGCACATCTTTCCTTGATGCTGA
>NZ_AYSV01000014.1 GCF_000506865.1 Pelistega indica | reverse complement strand
TCAGGCTCAATGGCCATGACCCTTATGCTTAYCWKAAGGATGTGTTGGAACGATTGCCGACACAGAAAGCGAAGGACATTACTGAGCTTCTGCCTCATCGTTGGCAAGCGCCAAACGACACCAAGAATTAACACAATGCCCCGACAAAATCGGGGCATTGAACGTTTAAAAACGGAAGTCAATCGGAGTTCACCGGACGCTTACTTTAATAGCAGAGACTGTTGGCTTTAGGACCTTTTGTTCACGAAAAATGCTTGCGAGAGGATGGACATTAGATTCCATCCTCTTCAATTAGTCATATTCCTATTATGATTCACTCAATTCAGTAATTGGGTATTCTGATGGACCAGATAATACAATTCTATATCCGTCAGGATCTCGTAACCATACTTCCCATTGCCTAGCTCGTTCATTGAAAAATGGTTCTTTATCCAACTTGGTATGATTATCACGTAATCTCTTGATGGCTTCATCAAAATTATCAATACTTATCCAGATTAAAACACCGTTTCCTAGTGTCCCCTCTGGAGTTAATAAGATACCATGATTCTCATCAGGATCCATGTTATGAAGTTGCAGAATGAGTTTCCCATTGTGAATCAGTTGTTCGTAATGAGACCCACCGTGTCCTTTGGCTAATCCGAGATTATTTTTGTACCACTCAGCACTTAATTGCACATCTTGGACAGTTATTAATGTTTGATTATGCATTAATTAGTTCCTCTGCTTTTGCTATCTCAACTGCATTATAGTCGTTGAGATTCACTAAATAAATTAGTTGAATTTGTTTTTACCTACATATTTGCCTACTATATCTTGACGTAGTTATTTTATTCCAACTAGTGGTTTTTATATTATATATATCAATAAGTTAAATAAAAAATAGGGCGACTTGTTGGAGTTTTTGGAGATCTAGAGATATTTTTGCTTTAACTTCCTTTAATAAAAAGTTCAGTATTAAATTTGAATGATGTTGTGAATACCGCTAAACCGCATATAAAAAAACGCCTCTAAAGGGCGTTTTAAATGTTGTTTTAGAGGTTATTTAGTTTTTTTGCTTTTAATAGGTTGGTTATCTTCCAATAAAAATACTTCTTTACTAAGGATTTCTTTAATTTTGGCTGTAGGTAATCCAGCGTCTTTTAATTCGGCTTTCTAGTTTTGCTAAACGTTGATTAAATAACTGTTTGGCTTCATAAACTCCACGAGCGATGAAATCGGCGTTTAAATCGCTTTCAAGTCTGTAAAACTTGATGTTAGAAACGCAACTAAAAAACCAGTCATATCTAGCTGTTAATTCTTGAATAGCTAATGTCCCATGAGCTTCACTAATGCCATCGTTACCTAAATAAACACTACCTTGTAAATGGTTAAATCCATGCTTTAACAGGATTGCTTTTATATCAGCATAAGCGTTTTGATAGCTCATGGCATGATATTGTTCTCTTAAACAATCTGTATCCATGTCGAATGTGATTAATACTTACTCATATTTGGTTAACCTCTTCAATGTTTTTCTGGCTAGGGAGTATTGTACTAATTAGTTGTTTTAGATGCGTTAACAATGCTATGTAAAGCATATAGATTATTTACTTGTTGAATGATATTTAGCTGTTCTTCTGTTGAGAGAGTAGCTAACTTCTCTAACATTTCTATTAAGTGAACGCCATATTGTTCTACAGTTGCCGTTTTTCCTGATATAACGTAATCAAGATTAATTTTCTTGTGAGTAGAGTTATTGATGTAGTTATATAAAGCAGGGATTGGAAATAGGTTATCTAATCTTGCTTGTACAAATTCATCACCTGTTATGTCTAGTGCTCTGATAACATCCAAATCATTTGCAAGACCTGATACTTTCTTTAGCCGTCTATTAATTTCTTCAAAAGTGGATAACTTACCCGTCATGATAAATTGGTAATCAATTTCTCTCCATGGCTCTCTTCTGATAAGTTCTTTTAGGTTTTCTTCAGGGAAGCTATTACGTTGTTTCCTACTTGCAAAAGTAGATTGTGCCATTCCTAAAAGTTGAGCTATATCACTATCTTTCTCAATGTTTAGAAAAATTTTTAAGCGATTTAATATTTGATCAAATAATGACATAAAAATCTTGACAATAGATTTAAAAACATATAATCTCATTTTATCGATTATTTTAAATAAAATGAGATAAAAATAAATTTAATTCAATTTAATTAGTCTATTTTAAAGGAAAATCATATGACATGTGAATTATTAACGATAAAAGAAGTTGCCAAATTGTTAAATATTGGTGAAACCTCAATCTACTTAAAACTTAACCCTAAATACGAACAATACGACCCTAGCTTTCCTAAGCCAATTAAGGTGGGTTTAAAAGCTAATCGTTGGACTCGTCAGGCAATTGAGAATTGGGTGTTTTCACTTTCAAATGGAGGGAATAGACAGGTGAGTCATTAATTTTTTCATTCATGAATATAAGGAGTTTTAACTTATGACTAGCCAAAAAAAAACTCTTGGCGGGAACCAAGAGGAAACTAAATTAAGTGAGGATATTGTATATCCAACTATAGATAAAAACAAGGGTAACAGTAGTTTTGAAATAACTAATTTTACAGAGATGAAACCTCAAAAAATTGATTGGTTAATTGATGGGTTTATTCCACAGGGTGCAATTACCTTACTCTCAGGGGAGCCGGGAACAGGCAAAACCACATTGGTTTGTAAGTTAATTGCCTATATAACTAATGGTGAAGAAGTTTATGAAGGTTTTAAACCTACAACAAAAGGAAGTGTTGTTATTTATTCATCAGAAGATTCCCCAAATGCTGTATTAATGCATCGCTTATTTGTTTCTGGTGTAGTTCAAGAAAAGGTTGATTATCTTCAAAACAATTTTTTAACTTCTCCTTCAAAGTGTCTAGATAATTTTTTTCAGATTATAACTGAACGCTATCTCAATAATTCTAACAATGATTTAAAAGCTATTGTCATTGACCCTTTTCATGATTTTGTTGATGGTGATAACAATAATTCAAAAGATGTAGCAAAAGCCATGCAAAAATTAAATGCATTTGCTGAAAAACATAACCTAGCTATCATTGGTATTCACCATTTTTCAAAAGGTGGAAAAGATGTCAATTTAACAGATAGAGTAACTGGGTCGGTTCAGTATTTGGCAAAAGCAAGAGTTGTTTTGGGGGCAATAAGACATGAAGAATCCTCTTATTTTGGCATTATTAAATCTAACTATGGACGTATTGATAAAAGTTTTAGGTATGAAATTTGTACAAGAGTACAAAAATATGATGGTATAGATGAATCATATATTACTAGCGAAGTGATTTTTAATAAATATTATGAGTTTTTTTCTCTTCAAAATATTATTGATAATAAAACACCATTAACCAAACCTGAAATTAAACAAAAACAATCTATAGAGAAATTAGAAAATTTTCTAATAGAAAATAATGGCTCTTATTTAGCTTCTAATCTTGAAAAAGATCTTGTACCTAGCATGTTTAAAAGCAAACATGAACTCAGAAAGGCAAAAGAAAACTCTAATAATATTTCAAGCCAACGAATAAATAACCAGTGGTACTGTGTCTATACCGTAGCCAATGAAAATGGAGAAAATGAATGAAGATTTTTTTGTTTATCTAAAAAGAACTCCCTAACTTATTCGTTAAGTTAGGGTAGTTTTATATAAATTGTTCAGTTAGAGCATGAGCTAAATCTATACTAACCGCCGCTAGGGGTATCCTCATTAGGTTCTGACCATGCTTTTGATCGAATATGACTAGGTAAGGGGCGTTGCCCCTTTTTTTGTAGATGATTTTCAGATAAAAAATAAGGTGGTTGAGGCACGTTTGTCTCTGCTTGAGTTTGCCTAGATGTGATTAGTGTGTCTTTTTCATTAATGTGCTGGGGTAGCAAAAGATTACTTGGCATTTTAATTAATAGTCATGATATTTGGAATTTTTGAATAGTATAGAATAAATTAATCCAAACATATCAAATTGTAGAAAATAGCCCAAAGGGCGTTTCCTAACAAGTCACATGACTTGTTAGGGATTTTTTTGGTAAAAGTGGTCACTTTTGCCGGCAACTGCCTATCCTGCATTATAGTTTTTTAATGTTTATTTAAACATCATTTAATATACTTAATATAAATTTATCTTAAATTTAATCTAATTTAAATATAATTTAATATTTAATTAATGTTTAAATAATATTAAATAATTACTAAACCATATTAATCTATAGTTAAATTGAACCTACCCCATTCTTAACACAGCTTTAAAGTAGAATATGCTCTCTGCCTGTACTCGACAGGACTTAAACGATCTAATGACTCATGAGGTCTTTCAGTATTGTAAATGTTTATCCACGCCTCTGTATGCCAACGCACCTGATCGAGCGTCGTGAATAAATGCATATCCAACACTTCCTCACGGTAGGTTCGATTGAACCGCTCAATATAGGCGTTCTGATAAGGGCATCCCGGCTCAATAAAGTCAATCAGAATGCCTCGCTGCTGCGCCCACTGCGTGAACTCTGTGGAAGTAAACTCAGGCCCGTTGTCCGTACGAATACACTGCGGATATCCATGGGCTTCCCCAAGCTGATCTAAAAAGCGAGTCACCCGAATAGCGGGCAGACTCACCCCTATGTCGATGCCTAGCACCTCACGGTTAAAGTCATCTATCACGTTAAGTGTACGGAACCGACGGCGACCCGTCAGACCATCCGACATAAAATCAATTGACCAACTGCTTCGTGCCATGACCGGTTGCGTCAATGGCATCGGATGCCTTGCCGGTAAACGCTGTTTGCGTTTGCTTCGTAGCTGTAATCGAAGCTGATGATAGACGCGTTGTACGCGTTTATGATTCCATGTATGACCTAAGGCGCGTAAGCGGTCAAAACACTTCACAAAGCCCCAGCGAGGATGACGTTCGGTGAGCCTAAGCAAGACCTCTTCAACGAAACTATCGTCAACTTGGCGTTTACGGTAGTAATAAGCCGTGCGGCTAATACCGACTGCTTGGCAGCTTTTAACGATACTCACTTGATGCCTTGCCTGTAGGTCACGAGCCCAAGCCTTACGTGTTTCTACAGGCACTAGAGCTTTTTTATAATCTCCTCCTGCATACGGGCCATCAAACTCAACTCAGCGTACATCTTCTTAAGCCGCTCGTGCTCTTGCTCAATCTGCTTAAGGCGCTTCAGCTCCGACGCTTCTAGGCCATCATACTTGGAACGCCACTTGTAAAAGGTGGAAACAGCAATACCTTCTTGGCGACATAGTTCAGCGATAGGCTCGCCGGCCTCTGCTCGCTTTAATAAAGCAATGATCTGCTCTTCACGCTTACGTTTGCTCATTGTAAAACTCCTAATTATCAATTAAATTTTAAAGGAAATTTCTACATTTGAGCTGTATTAATTTAGGGGGTGGCTACCTTATCAATCCACTTTAAAAAATGCACGCAAGAAAAAATTAATTGATATTTATAATATGCAGAAATTCAGATCACATCTGACATATGAATTGTAATGTCTCTGATTGATTATAAAAACCAAGAATTACTATGTATACTCTGATGTGTAGAAGTTCAGACCAAATCTGACAAATGAGTTGCAAAAAAGAGAGTTTCCCGTTTGAATAAGAGGTGCGAATCTTTTAAACAAACAAAAGGAAACTCTCATGTTACATACTACCAATAATGTGATTAAACATAAAGCAGGACTGCTTAATTTAGCAGAGACAATTAAAAAATRTGTCGCAAGCATGACAAAATTA
>NZ_AYSV01000013.1 GCF_000506865.1 Pelistega indica | reverse complement strand
TCCGTGAGCCTGCACCGTGAAAGCCGTACCTTCAGAGTCCGATCGAACACAGTAGCCATCGACTCAGTCGCATCGTGCATGAGTAATTTAAGAAGCGTGTGCGTGCGATTCATAAACACATAGGCTTCGTGAGGTGCCACCTGACCAAAGCGCTGAATTGCCTTAGTGCGCAAGGTATCCATCCCCGCTCGTAAATCTGTCGCCTCACTCACCAGGATGATTTTATCTAGTGCCAGTAGGCTAGACGCTTGCTCTTGAATTCCCACTCGTTGGGCGGTCTCGATACGCATTAAAGACGGCATTGATTTCTCCTAACATACACAAAACCTTAGTGTCGCGCAATTTAGCAGGAATGAATACATGTATTCACCGGACGCTTACATTGCAGCAGGGTGCTCCAGTATTATTTTTATTAGCGTCTCGCTAAAGAATATAGCTGAAATTAAAACAGTTACTATCGACCCAAACAACAAAACCCATAGTAATGGTATCCATTTAAAAGACCACCTCAAAAGCTTTATGTTTCTTGTCGCTCTTTCTTCAAGGGTTTGATCATCCATATGGTTCTCCTAAGGCCTAACGCCAAGCTAAGCGGCGCGACGTCAGGAGCGTCCGCTGGAGCTTTTTGTTAAATGCTTGTTGGACATATACACCCTATATATATAAAGCGTGTATCCTGATAGGATTGCCAACTCTATTAGCACGAAAACTGTAAACCAGATATCCAGATATTTTTCATGCGTCTCTGGATTAAACGCTTTTAGAATTACAGGTTCTAAATATTTAGCAGAAACAAGCCAACCTAGAGCCAAGGAAAACAATAGAATGATGGTCGCTGTTAGGTATTTCACAATACCCTCCAAAACCATATTTCCTTAGACCTGCTATATGTTCCACCAGTATTAAATGTTGCAGATATTAGAAACCAAGTCCTCCAGTCTGTTAGCCGACTACCATTCCAAAGGTCAATATGATCACCGCTTCGGTTCCGAAAAGACTCGCCGTTTCTTGTCCAAAAGTCTTTGAAAAAGATTATTCCCTTCTTCCCAATAAGGTCTTTTTGAAAAGTGCTAGGATTTATCTCTATTTTTTTCTGGATACCGCCTATATGAAACCTAGCCAAGCCATTCGCTAGTTCTTCAGCAGCCAATACGTGTCCTTCTGATATATCATGCTGCCAGCAGTGGCGACCTTTTGGAACTAAATTAGTGGTCTTTACACCATTTTTTGCTAGTGCAGATCCAAGCCTAATTGCACATTGATCATCAAAATTCGTCTTTCCATTTGTTGTACATGGGGTTTTATCTCCTTGGATGGTCGGATATGAATCCCATAGCTGTTGAAACTTAATCACTTAGTATCTCCTTGTGGTTTGAAGTTGTTGCATTTAACGAAAAGCGTGAGTCGCGCCGCTTTAGCGGCGTCGGCTCCACGCAGTTGTTAGGCTTTTTTCTTTCTTATTCAATTACATGCGCCTTCAGGTGCATGCTCTCTACGGCCTAAGCTCGATCGGCGTGCCATCCGGAACCGCCCGCCAGAGTTCTGCCATCTCGTGATTAGTGACCGCAATACATCCAAGCGTCCAGTCAGCAAGGCGATGAAGCCTACCGACCCGACCCAACCTAACCCATTGCGGATGCCGTGAATCATGATGGCGCTCCCGGGTGAGACGCCCTTGATCTTAGCTGCTTCGGTATCCGCCACGCTGGGATAGGAGATGTGCAACGCACGAAAATAGGCGCTATCGGCTTTGCGATAATCGATGAGGTACCGGCCCTCGGGAGTCTTCTTGTCGCCCTCGCGCTCCTTAGCGCCGACCGGAACCCGGCCCAGCGAAACCGCATAGCTCTTTAGCAACTGCCCCTGCGAATAGAGCAGGAGCTGACGCTTGGCCTTCTCCACGACCACAAGGTCAGCCGCGACATTGGCAGGCAGTGGGTTCTCATGGTGATTCGCCCACGCGAGAGCGCCAACGATTGTCGACGCCACTAAAGCTGCGATGATGAGCCAACGCTTCATTTTGGTTCCGTGCCTAACATGTATTAGATCGCCTTCCACATAAGCCAATCATCGTGAAGGCGGTATAACCCGATGCGACTAAATTTTGATTGCCCGATTATACTATAGGGATCAACCCGTTACAAGACCATACTTTTTGGTAGATTATTTTCGCTTGACCCGCCTTGTCTTCACCAGTAAGATACTGTTTATCCATACAGCAAAAGGAAATTGCTATGCCCCAGACATCCAAGCTACGCGATCAGCTGCATGCAATCATTCATACAAACATTACAGCCTGCGTACTGAAAAAACCTACTGGTACTGGATACGCTATTTCATACGCTTTCATCGACTCCGCCACCCCCGCGACATGGCCGAAGCAGAAGTCGCTCAGCTTCTGACCTGGCTGGCGACACACAAGAACGTGGCGGCGGCCACCCAAAACCAGGCGCTCAATGCGCTGGTATTTCTTTATAAACACGTTTTACAACAGCCTTTGCAGCATATCGACGGCATTGCCCGTGCTAAAAAGCCACGCAAGCTGCCCGTGGTGCTGTTCCATGAGGAAGCCATATCCGTCATTGCCCAGCTGCCTCCCCCGCATCGGCTGATTGCTTCGCTCATGTATGGGGCCGGTCTGCGTGTCAGCGAAGCCTGCCGTTTACGCATCAAGGATGTGGATTTTAATCTGCACAGGCTGGTGATACGCAGCAGCAAGGGTGGTAAAGATCGCACGACCTTGCTGCCCCAGACGCTGTTTACAGAGCTTGAAGAGCTGATAGCGCAACGGACTCACCAACATGCCAGCCAGTCCGGCATGCCAGCACCTGTTACGTTGCTTTATGCGCTGGCCCGTAAATATCCCAATGCAGGCTGCGCACTGGCTTGGCAATGGCTGTTTCCTTCTGAGAGTCTATGCCAAGACGACGACGGCCGTTGGGTACGCCATCATTTGCATATTTCTGCAGTACAAAAAGCAGTGAAAAAATCTATTGCGGCAGCTGGCATACACAAGGCTGCCTCCTGCCACAGTTTTCGTCACACGTTTGCAACCCAGCTGCTACGCCAAGGCACCGATATCCGTACTGTACAAGAGCTGCTTGGACATACTGATTTAAACACCACAAAAATTTATACCCATGTGTTAGGGCAAGACTTTGCCGGAGTACGCAGTCCGCTGGGTTGAGCGATATCTTGCAGGCTGGCAATAAAAAAGGCCATGCATCACTACACAGCCTTTTTATTGGTAACAGCAACTAACAATAGTTACTTGTACAGCTCACCACTTTCATAACGCTGGAACATGGCTTCCAGTGACAGCGGCTTGATTTTGCCGGCCTGTCCCGCAGCGCCAAAGGCTTCGTAACGGGCAATGGCGATATCACGCATGGCCTTGGTGGTTTCTGCCAGGTACTTGCGCGGGTCGAACTCGGCTGGGTTCTTCGCCATATAGCGGCGAATCGCACCGGTGGCGGCCAGACGCAGGTCGGTGTCAATGTTGACCTTGCGCACGCCGTGCTTGATGCCCTCAACAATTTCTTCTGTATGACCCCCATTTTTAGGAACACCTTTTAGTGGAATGATATGGATTTTAAGCCGCTTTAAATTGCGGGGGTATACCTCCTATAGCCATGTTAGGCCGTACGTTATTATACTGCCATTGCCATTGGGTGACTAGCAACTCAGCTTGCTCCAATGAGTCAAAGATATACATATTTAAAAGCTCCTCCCTGACAGTTCGGTTAAATCGCTCAATATAGGCATTTTGATAGGGCTTGCCGGGCTGAATGTAGTTCAGACGAATGCCTTGACTTTCAGTCCATGAGATCAGTCGTTCTGAGATATACTCAGGACCATTGTCAACTCGTATCTCTTTAGGCTTTCCACGCTGCTCAATTGTGCGCTCTAGGTATCGAATCACCTGCTCGCTCGGAATAGATAAGGCAACATCCATGGCTAACGCTTCTCGGTTGAAATCATCAATGACGTTCAATAAACGTAGTCTACGACCATCGGCTAGTGCATCACTCATAAAATCCATTGACCATACCTGATTAGCAGCTGTCGGCACAGCCAGTGGCGCTGACTGCTTTCGTTGAAGGCGTAGACGAGGTTTAATAGGTAAGTTCAATGCTAACTCCTTGTAGATGCGGTAAACACGCTTATGATTCCAAACAACGCCTTGGACATTTCTGAGATAGAAAAAGCATAGTTTAAAGCCCCAACGCTTATTGGCTTGGGTAAGTTTAATCAAGCAATCGGCAATCTGCTCGTCCTCAGCCTTTCCTTTACTTTGATAGTAATAACTTGATGTGCTAATACCCACCGTTCGGCAAGCTAACCTGACAGCAAAGCCTTGACGTGATACAAGTGTTCTTGTCATCGCTTTTCGTAGCGATGGCTTTACCACTTTCCCTCAAGTAGTTCCTTTCGTGCCTCGGAAACTAGCCGCTCCTCAGCATAAAGCTTCTTAAGCTTCGCATTCTCTTCCT
The DNA here is from genome assembly GCF_000506865.1 of Pelistega indica. GTDB lineage: Bacteria > Pseudomonadota > Gammaproteobacteria > Burkholderiales > Burkholderiaceae_B > Taylorella > Taylorella indica. The sequence goes on along the minus strand of NZ_AYSV01000013.1, from coordinate 79 downwards.
GTAGGCGTTTTAGCTCATTGAGCATTGACGAGTCCATGCCGGCATACTTGCTATCGACCATTTGTAAAAGCAGATTGGC
>NZ_AYSV01000012.1 GCF_000506865.1 Pelistega indica | reverse complement strand
TCAGTCACCATAAAACTCTGGTGAGGTATCTAAATTATGATTGTAGTAGTCTAGACCAGCTTCTTTTAATTTTTCTGCTTGCCCCTCTTTTAGCATACCAAGTGTGACACAGGTTTCCATACCCATTGCTTTGACCTGGCGAATCATTTCCATGACATCTTCAAGTTGATGCTCTTTAGGGCCTCGCCATGCTGCACCCATACAGAATCGTGTTGCACCATTTTCCTTGGCTGCTTGAGCTGATTTTAATACCTCTTGTAGTGCTAATAAACGTTCACGCTCAACCTCAGTCTCATAACGTGCTGATTGTGGACAATATTTACAATCTTCAGGGCAGCCACCTGTTTTGATCGATAAAAGACTAGATAATTGAATTTTATTTGGATCATGATTCGCGCGATGAACTTGTTGTGCTTGGTATAATAAGTCCATAAAGGGTAACTGAAATAGCTCTAGAACTTTTTTTGTTGACCAAGTGCTGGTATTTTTACGTGAAACGACTAAAGTATCCATGGTGTTTGTTTGACTAAATTAAAGAAAGATAAAAACTTAATAATTTAGTTATCATAATAAAAGAATATCGCTTTTTCAATTTTAATTTTTAATGTTTTTAATCTGCATTTAATTGAAAGTTAATGAAAACTAACGTATAAATAGTGAATTTTATTTAATTTAATGGTTGACTGAGAGCAAAATGTTGTTGGCATATTCAAATCGTTTGACAGGTAAAGCACGAACATATTCTGCTAATACAGAATTAGTCTGTTTTTTATCCTTTGTGGCAGGAGCAATTAATGCAGGAGGATTTTTAGCGGTACAGCAATATACATCACATATGTCAGGCATTGTGTCGCATATGTCTGATATGATTGCTCTCGGTGAAGTTAGTTTAGTGTTATGGGGCTTTGGTGCTTTATTAGCGTTTATTGCAGGATCAGCTACAACCACCGTTATTATCAATTTAATGCGTCATTTGCATTTACAAAGTGAATATGCGTTGCCAATTTTTATTGAAGCATGTGCGCTGATGTTTTTTGGTTTATTAGATGGCATACGCTGGGAAATCTCCTGGCTATGGACCTCTTTAACTGTAGCCACGCTTTGTTATATCATGGGTCTACAAAATGCGATTAGTACGGATATCTCGCAATATGCATTAAGGACCACACATGTGACGGGTACGGTGACGGACATGGGGATGGAAATAGGTAAAATGCTTTATTGGAATAGAGCCAGTAAAAAAGATATAAATGTACCTCCTGTTCATGCCAATATTAAAAAATTAAAACTTTTAGTACAAGTGTTGTTTTTGTTTTTCCTTGGTGGCATTGCGGGTGCTTATGGGTTTAAAACTTTTGGCTTTTTATTCACTTGTTTTCTTGCTTCAGTGCTGGTGTACTTATCTAGTGGTCCTTTATTTGATGATATTAAAACCATATGGCATCGATTCAATGAGCCAGCGGTTATTATTGAACAAAATATCTTAAGTACGTTGGCTGATGAAAAAGAAATGGTTATTTCATCTGCAGAATTGGCAGAAGCAGAGGAAATAGAGATGGATCAACAGCGGCAGTTGAGTCAAGCTCATATTGAACCATTGGCTACTCAGCAAGATATTGAGGAGTTGCATTCCGCTGCTGATAAATCGTTGAGTTAGCTCAAAAGAGTGGAATAGGTTATCAAAGCGTTTTTTTCGAGGACTGATGATTGTTATCAAAAATTATTCTGGATAGCCATTGCATCAGCAATGCTGTTTATTGATTAGTCTGATATATGGGCGATTTAGGATATTACCATCAGGGGATGGAGGGCAAAATGATACCCTTAATGTTGTGTTCTTACCGCTTATTGATTAAAACAGCGTTATGGGGAATTTAAAAAAATAATTTTCTAGAAGAGTGAGAAAATCCCCAAGCATGGCGTCAATTCATAGGCTTTATAAGGATGCTTATTTGTTAGAACACTGAATTTAAAGAAAATAATTTCTTTTGAGTGGTTGCTGTAGAAAAATAGTTATTTAATATTAACCACGCTGCTTTAAAAGGTGATATTATACCTTACTTGCTGTGCAATTATTTTAGTGTTAGGAAACTGATTTTACACAATGATTTTTAGGCTTAAAATAGCCAAGCTTCCAGAAATTTCTATCCAGAATAATCGTTATCCATAAGTTTTACATTGTATTAATTAGCTACTCGCTTAGCGTTGTGACTACGCTTGTGCCTACAGTATTTCAGTGTGTCTGAAGTGAGTATATAACCATTTAGAGAGTAGATAGCAAGATAACTCTCTTCTTTCTTTTTATAGTCTAAATAAAAAATATGAACAAAATATTTAAAGTTATTTGGAGCAAACGATATAACCAATTGGTTGTAACGTCAGAATTAGCAAAAGGTCAAGCCAAGTCTAGTTCCTCCGTTTCATCAGGTGAAATAGACTCAAGAATACCAGTGGGTGGTAAATTTACCGTTTCTACTTTAAGTAGTTTATTAGTCACGGTTATTGGTATGTTTGCAGGGATGCAAAATAATGTGGTGGCGCAAGTACAAGTACAAGCATGTAATAATGGGGTTAATGGTGCCTTAACTCAGAGAATTGCAGAAGGAACTACGGGTGAGTTAGCTATCGGTTCTGGTAGATGTATTTCAGATAAAAATGAGTACGCCATTGCCGAAGGAAATAATTCTATTGCTATAGGGGTTAATGTAAAAGCTACTGGAGTAAAGGCGCTTGCTATAGGTAGTGATACTACAGCAGGTGCTGATGGAGCTGTGGCATTTGGTGCTAATGCCTCTGCAGCTAAGCAGGGGAGTGTGGCTTTAGGGAATGGTTCACAAACAGATGCTGATGCGACAAAAATAACTAATGCAACAATTACTAGTACAGTAGGTACAGTAACAGGGTCATTAACTTATGGTACCTTTGCTGGCGCTCAAAATATTGCTGCTGGTTCACAAGTAAGTGTAGGGGCTCAAGGAGCAGAGCGTCAAATCAAAAATGTCGCACCTGGCGCTGTTAGTGTATCATCAACTGATGCCATTAATGGTTCACAGCTGTATGCGGTAGCATTAAGTGTCGCTCAGACAGCAACCAGTATAGCTTCATTATTGGGTGGAGGTGCAAGAGTTAATTCTGATGGCACTATTAGCATGACAAATATTGGTGGTACTGGTAAGACGACGATTCATGATGCAATTTCGAGTGTATCTTCTAGCGCTATATCTAGTGCATTGATCGCACAAAGTGCTGCTAGTAGTGCCTCAACGAGTGCGACAGCCGCCTCAGCGAGTGCGTCATCGGCGTCAACTTCAGCGTCTAGTGCTGGTTCAAGTGCCTCAGCCGCGTCAAGCAGTGCGTCATCGGCCTCGACTTCAGCGTCTAGTGCCGGTTCAAGTGCGTCAGCCGCCTCAGCGAGTGCGTCATCGGCGTCAACTTCAGCGTCTAGAGCTAGTTCAAGTGCGTCAGCCGCCTCAACGAGTGCGTCATCGGMGTCAACGCTGA
>NZ_AYSV01000011.1 GCF_000506865.1 Pelistega indica | reverse complement strand
TCAGAATACCTTACTACCAACCATCTTTTGTTCAGGATTAGATTCACCTGTTAAATGGCTTTCGTCTGCCCAACCCTCACCACTTTGTACAATACCATCAGCGGCAATTCTTTCACCATGATTTGCACGGAGTATATCGCCAATAACTACCTGATCAATCGGTGTAGTGACCCATTGCTGATGACGTTGGACACTCACTTGCTGTGGGGTTAATTTTAATAATAGTCCTAAGCTATTTAAGCTATTTTTTTTTGCTCTATCTTCTAAAAATTTACCTAGGCTCACAAAGCCAATGACCATGACACTGGCTTCAAAATAAACGTGCACCATTCCCTCATGTTGTCGATGTGGGCTAAAGAACAACATATAAACAGAATAGGCATAGATAGCCACAGTGCCTATCGTCACTAAGACATCCATATTGGCTAGACCTCCTTTTATAGAAGCCCAAGCGCTCTTATAAAATGGGATAGCTAACCATAATTGCACAATACTCGCTAACACAAATTGCCATATGCTGGGCATCATCCATTCATGTTTGCCCACCATCATACCTACCATACCAATCCAAAAAGGAATATTAATGGCAAGTAATAACCATAATCGCCAACTTATCCTTGACTCATGGATTTTAGGCTGTTCTTCTGGTTTTTTAAGAGATTGCCTTATAGCCAGTTTTTTTAATAAGGTTTAGAATATCATTTGGTGACGCTTTCGTATTATCAAATGTAATTTGAGCCTCTTCACTCGCAAAATTAACACCCGCTTCTTGAATAAAGTCTTTCTTATTCAATACTTTTTCAATACGCGTTGCACAAGCTTGGCACGTCATACCTTCAACATCAACGCTTATTTTCTCTTGCACCATTCACCTCTATTGATTATTCATGACCCTTGCTTGCTCTATAGTCTATCTACGGTAATAGTTGAGTAGATAGACCATAGGCTTTTTACTACTAAGCAATGATTTATTAAGATTGAACTTGTGCGTCATATCCAGCATCTTCAACAGCATCAGCTAGCTCATCAGCATCAATCACTGTTTCATCGAATTCTACGGTTGCGTTAGCTTTTTCTAAACTCACCTCTACGTTGCTAACGCCTTTTTGTCCCTCTAATACACGAGTGACACTTTTCACACAACCACCACAAGTCATACCATCTACTTTTAAAACAACAGTTTTCATTTTGTTCTCCTAAAATCACAGCTTTCCTTGCTGTATGTTTTACACTATAAACCTTAACCTAAGGTTAAGGTAAAGTCTATTTTAAAATTTTTTATAAAGTTATGCTTATGTTAAATATTAGCGAAGCCTCTCAACAAACTGGATTGTCCTCTAAACAGATTAGAGACTATGAAAAATATGGTCTACTCACTCCAAGCTCACGCGCTGACAATGGATATCGTCGCTATAATGCACAGGATTTAAATCGCTTACATTTTATTCATCAAGCTAGACTAGTAGGCTTCTCGTTACAACAAATCGCTGAGCTTTTAGCACTACAAGATAATCCGCACCGTAGTAGTAAAGAAGTAAAAGAATTAACTGCTAAGCATATTCATACATTGGAAGATCAGATAGAGCACTTACAAAATATGCTCGCACGACTAAAGAAATGGCATAACTCTTGCCATGGTGATAATAGCAGTGAATGCCCTATTCTGGACGGATTGGGAGAAACGCAACAGGAGACAAGGTCTTGCCATACATCATCTAAATAATCTGAAACATTCTTTTTTATATCCTCTCATCATCGCTGTTTTTAAGCGTACAATGAAAAACAAAGATAACTTACTTCATACTCATCTTAAAGGGAGAAACTATATCTACCCATGATTTAATTATTATTGGCTTTGGTAAAGCAGGTAAAACCCTAGCTGCAAAAATGGCAACCCAAGGCAAAAAAGTCGCCTTAATAGAGCAAAGCCCTCAAATGTATGGCGATACTTGTATCAATATCGGCTGCATACCAAGCAAAACACTCATTACTGCTGCAGACAAGGGCAAACTCTTTGATGCTTCGATGGCAGACAAGACAGCTATCACCACTCGCTTGCGCAAGAAAAACTATGATACGATGGTTGGTGCTAATGTAGAAGTCATTACAGGATCAGCAAAATTCATCGCGAATAAAGAGATTGAGGTTAAGACAGAGCAAGGCACCTCTCAGCTTACCGCAGAGACAATTATTATCAATACAGGTGCTGGGTCCGTTGTTCTACCTATCAAAGGATTAGCAGAAAGTAAGAATGTATTCGACAGCACAGGCATTCAATTCTTACCCACATTACCTAAAAACTTGGAATCATTGGTGGCGGAAATATCGGCTTAGAATTTGCGAGTCTTTTTGCCACACTAGGCACAGAAGTCACTGTATTTGATGCAGGCAAACGTTTGTTACCTAGAGAAGAGCAAGACATTGCTACACTTGCACAAGAGTATCTACAAGCTAAAAATATCAATTTTGTCTTTAATGCCAATCTTACCCAAGTGCGTAATGAGGGTGAGACAGTAGTGATTACTGATAATTCTCAAGATTATTCTTTTGATGCTGTTCTTTATGCCACAGGACGTAAACCTAACGTTTCATCTCTAAATCTAGAGGCTACGGATATTAAACTAACTGAAAAAGGTGCTATCCAAGTAAATGAGTATTGTGAAACAACTGTTCCTAATGTTTTTGCTGTAGGTGATGTCAATGGTGGTCCACAGTTTACGTATATTTCCTTAGATGACTTTAGAATTGTCTTAACTATTTAAATGGTAATAAAGATTATTCTTTAAAAACACGTAAAACCTTTCCTAATACCTTATTTATTGTTCCACCACTTAGCCGTATTGGTCTAGACGCTACTCAGGCAGAACAACAAAGACTTGCTGTAAAAACAAAATCTTTACCCATGGCAACAATGCCTAAAGCCCATGTTAATAACGATTTACGAGGCGTTTATAAAGTCGTTGTTGATGCAACCAGCCATTTAATTTTAGGGGCTACGCTCTTTGGTGCCGAGGCAAATGAATTAATTAACCTCATCAAATTAGCCATGGATTGTAATATTCCTTATACACAACTCAAAAACCAAATTTTCAGCCATCTAAGTATGGCAGAAAATTTTTAATGATTTATTTAATTTTTAATCTGAATATCGCTCAGCAAAAAGAAGAGCTACCAGTGGCTCTTCTTTTTTTATTGGCTAACTTATTGTCCATAAGTAGGAGATATAGTCATTTATTGTTTTTAGCAAACAAGTCATCTTCTCACATGTTTATACTTTATACGCCTACTTATCCTTAACAATAGCCATAATTTACATAAAATGAGGCTGTATTTCTTTAAAAAAATACCATGTCTCTATTTTCTAACATTACCTCTCCCATCAGCTTTAATCCAATCGCAAAGCGTGCTGCCATTTCAGGGGTAAATGACTCCAAATTTTTCACTTTATCCACAATATCAAATAAGTTATCATGATTAGGGGCATTAAAAATTAAAGGCAAGGCCTAACAGCATTCCCTTCTTTATCTTGTAAATGTTCTACGGTAATACGAAATAAATGTTGCTTCATTTTTCTTTTCCTATTAAATAAAAATAATTCTCATTAATTTTACAATCTTACTACTATTAGCGTTTATACGGATATTCAAATTTTTTTATTTTTTGTACAGTTTGGTTATCTCTTTTCTTCCCAGTATTATCGGAGAATAAATTTTATGAAAAAGTCTTTTATTAAAGTAGCTACTATTGCTGCCCTTTCTTTTGTTGGTGCTATGAGTAGTGCTTATGCTGCCTACCCTGATCACGTTATTCGTGTGATCGTACCTTTTGCTCCTGGTGGCTCTACTGATATTGTTACTCGTATCGTAACAAGCAAAATGAGTGAAATCCTTGGTCAATCTATCGTAGTTGACAACAAAGGCGGCGCTGGTGGTGCTATTGGTGCACAAGAGGCAGCTCGTGCAAAACCTGACGGCTATACCTTATCTATTGCTACAGTTTCTACTTTAGCCGTTAATCCAGCATGTAAACCAACTGGCTTAGGTTATGATCCTTTCAAAGACTTTACACCAGTTACTAACTTTGTCAATGTACCAAACATTATCTCTTCAAACCCAACAAAATTTCCTGCTAAGGATTTTGCTGGTTTCTTAAAAGAAATCAAAGCTAACCCTGGTAAATACACTTACGGTTCATCTGGACAATGTGGCGTATTACACTTATTTGGTGAAGCATTCCGCCAAGCGACAGGTACAGATATTATCCACGTACCATACAAAGGTTCAGGTCCTGCAGTAGCTGATGCTGTTGGTGGTCATATTGAGTTATTATTTGATAACTTACCATCATCTTTACCACAAGTCCAAGCTAAGAACTTAAACCCTTTAGCCGTTGCTTGGCCTGAGCGTCTAAAAGACTTACCAGAAGTGCCAACTCTAAAAGAATTAGGGTATGAACAACTTAATAGCCCAGTATGGTATGGTTTACTTGCTCCTGCAGGTACACCTGCTGACATAGTAGCCACACTACACAAAGCAGCTGCCAAAGCATTACAAGATGCAGGTGTAAAAGAATCCCTTATGAAACAAGGTGCTTTCGCATCTGGCAATACCCCAGAAGAATTTACTAAAGAAATTAAGCAACAATATGACTGGGCAAAAGAAGTTGTCGCAAAAGGTAAAATTGAACTTAAATAATTAAGTTTAGTAGGCAATTTAAAACCTAGACCAATAAAATGGTTCTAGGTTTTAATGCTTTAATAAGTCATAAGACTTATTAGAATCATATCCACTCTTAACAAGCAGGAAGTATTATGCTTATCAAAAATCAACAAGACTTTTGGTCTGGTCTTATGTTCATTGGGCTAGGCTCAGCTTTTGCCCTCATTGCAGAACAAAATTATGATATGGGTAGCTCGGTTCGTATGGGACCAGGCTATTTCCCTTTTTTACTAGGCTGTTTACTCGCTATTTTAGGGGCTTTTGTTACCCTATCTTCGCTACGAGGTGAGTATAATGAAGAACATGAGGTTAGCCATTTTGACTGGGATATTCTCCTGCTAGTAATAGGCTCTATTGTCTTATTTGGCTATACGCTAAACTATCTAGGTATGTATATTTCCGTGGCTATTCTTGTCATTTTCAGTAGTTTAGCTAGCCATGAGTTTAGTTGGAAAATCGCAATTGCCAACGCAATATTTCTTATTTTCTTTGCATGGTTAGTGTTTGTTAAAGGTTTAGGTTTAGTATTCCCTACTTTACCTGCACCATGGTCAGAGTGGAGTACTGATGCACAAATCATTATTCCTATTGCTATCGTGGTTGGATGTGTTATTTTTTATAAAAAGGTAAAGGGAGCTAACTAATGTTTGATTTATTAAATAACTTAGCCCTTGGGTTTTCTGTTGCTGTTACCCCAGAAAATCTAATGTACGCTTTCCTTGGTTGCTTATTAGGTACGCTAATTGGTGTATTACCCGGTATTGGACCTGTTCCTACTATTGCAATGTTATTACCTTTAACCTATGTACTTCCTCCTGTCGCAGGCCTTATTATGTTGGCAGGTATTTACTATGGTTCTCAATATGGTGGTTCAACAACCGCTATTCTAGTTGCCTTACCTGGAGAGACGTCTGCGGTTGTGACTGTTCTGGACGGACATCAGATGGCTAAAAATGGGCGTGCTGGTGCCGCACTTTCTATTGCTGCACTAGGCTCATTCTTTGCTGGGTGTGTTGCAACAATTCTTTTAGCAGCGTTTGCACCACCACTAGCCTCTATTGCGTTTAAATTCGGCCCAGCAGAATATTTTTCTTTAATGGTTACTGGTTTGGTAGGTGCTGTGGTGCTTGCATCGGGTTCTTTACCTAAAGCACTGTGCATGATTGTACTAGGCCTTCTAATCGGTATGGTTGGTACTGATGTTGACTCAGGCATTGCTCGTTATGACTTTGGTATTGCCGAATTACAAGACGGTGTAGATTTTGCTGTTATCGCTATGGGGGTTTTTGGTTTAGCAGAGATTATGAATAACCTCGCTCAAAAAGAAAATCGCGTAGATATTACCGACAAACTTGGTTCTCTGTATCCAAATAAACAAGAATTCAAAGAGGCGGCTCCTGCTTCTGTGCGTGGCACCCTATTAGGATCAGCACTAGGTATTCTCCCTGGAGGTGGTGCTGTACTTTCTTCATTTGCTTCTTATACATTAGAGAAAAAGCTATCTCGCGAACCAAAACGTTTTGGTAAAGGTCACCCTGCAGGTCTTGCAGGCCCAGAGTCAGCTAATAATGCAGCCGCTCAAACCTCGTTTATCCCATTATTGACCTTAGGTATTCCTGGTAATGCAGTAATGGCATTAATGGTTGGAGCAATGACTATTCACAATATTCAGCCAGGCCCTCAAGTAATGAATTCCCATCCAGATTTATTCTGGGGATTAGTAGTTTCTATGTGGGTAGGTAACTTGATGTTAGTTATCTTAAACCTTCCATTAGTGGGTCTATGGGTTAAATTACTAAAAGTACCTTATCGTATCCTCTTCCCTGCCATTTTATTATTCTGCTCAATCGGGGTTTACTCATTGAACTATAATGTCTTTGATATTTTTGTCATGGCATTATTTGGCGTGATTGGTTATATCTGGACAAAACTAAAATGTGAAGGAGCTCCTTTACTTTTAGGTGTAGTATTAGGTCCTATGATGGAAGAAAACTTCCGTCGTGCACTATTATTCTCTCGTGGAGATTTCACTACATTCATTACTCGTCCATTATCTGCTAGCTTATTATTGTTGGCAGTAGGTTTGATTATTTTAGTAACTCTACCGTCAATTCGTAAAAAACGTGAAGAGACATTTGTCGAAGAGTAACTAATTATGTATATATAAAACTTTTAGGCAACAAATCCTTCTAACAATTGGTTAGAAGGATTTGTAAAAAGAAACTGTTACTAATTTCTACCTGAAGCTAATATTATTTGCGTTCCCTCTGTAGATAGTTTTAATTTTATCAGCTTTAAAAGAAATAATTATATAACTATACTAGCCCTATAATTTCTAATAAATATTTCTACTTCCTCTATATAATTTGTTTGAATATATTGCCTTTACATAACAGGAATGACGGAAATATAAAATACAAATAATATTTAAAATAGCAATTAAAAGATACTCAACTATATTTGCCTGCGAATAAAAAATTATCATTAACACGGCAAATAACAAAAAGGAAAGATGTACTAACTGTACGATTAATACTGTTTGCTGATTCTGCTTTTTGATTAGTCTATATAATAAAAACAAATTAAGTAAAGCAAAGGGTAGCAAAATCACCCAAAGTAACTTTCCTGTGAATAAGGCAAATACTATATTAATCAAAGTCATCAGCGGAATGATTAATAGAAACAAACAATAAAGTAACATCCAGAAAGTTAACTTCTTATTATGCATTGTCACTCCCTCTCCGATACTTTGCTGTCATTATGTAAAATAATATTATTTGTTTTAAAATATTGCTCTATATATTTTACATATTATTTCTTGATTAAGTAAGGAGATTTTATTGAAAAAGTTACTTCTTTATCCAATATTATTTTTAACACCATTTTCTATAACTAAAGCAGCAAACACTCTCACCATAGAAGCACTCTCCTCATTAGAAATGAGAACTATTTCCGGTAAAAATGTAGTGAGAATTTACTTTTCTGGCTCTTTTGATAGAGGAGTGTAACCATCCCCTAAATTAAGACAACAAGAAAGTAGAACTTTTTTGAACGTTACCGTAAACTTATTTCAAAGGAGTTTTACCATGAGTAAACGTACTAGCGAAAGCCAAATTATCAACATTCTTAAACAAGCCGAGGCAGGCACCCCTGTTCAAGAGTTATGCCGTCAACATGGCATTTCTTCTGCCACATTCTACAAATGGCGAGAACGTTATGGGGATGGAAGTCTCTGATGTAAGTAACGCTTAAAAGAACTCGAAAGCGGAGAACTCGATCGG
>NZ_AYSV01000010.1 GCF_000506865.1 Pelistega indica | reverse complement strand
TAAGCACTGCTGAAGCCTTTCATGWCAGAATGCGTGGATGAAAAACAAAAAAATGATGACGATTACGAATCTCTGCTAATGTTAGATTCTGAAAAATGGGGGCTAATTGATGAAATAAGGCTTGCACTCCTTCACCACTAGATAATAGCCAATATATCTTAGCGTTATTATCCATAGCCTTTTGTAAGTCCCCTACGATTCCTGCCTCTAACATATTATCTTGCCGCTGATAAGTAGCCACATAGTGCACAATAGCCCCTTTTTCTCTAAGCTTATCAGCTAACCATTCTCTACCTGTAGCCGCTCGTAGAATAAGAATATTACTGAATGACGATGGAATATAAGGTTCAAGTAAGGGCCACACTGACTCCGAGTCATTACCATTCTGTGGATAAATAATTTTCTGCTCAGCAATGCCTTTCTGGCGTAAAAAATCTTTGGTCGCTGAGCCCACACAGGCAAAAGACAGCTGTTCAGGAAGTACTAATTTTTTTTCTGTTAATAGGGAAAAAAAACACTCTGCGGCAAAAGCACTCACACAAAAAACCAGATCGATATCTGCTAATTGCTCAATGCTAGCCTGCTCTTCACCAGCTAATTCATTCCATTGACGACATCTCAGTGATAAGGCTGGAACAGATAATATCTCGACATTTTTATTAATTGGCAATTGTCGCGATAAAGCTGAAGCCAAGAGTTTATTCTTGGCTTCGGATCGTGATAACAGAATAATTGAACGTGATGTCATATCGTTATGGATTATTAGCTAATGCTAACGCTTGGTCAATTAACTCTTGCCCACCACTTGATTTAAGCATTGAGGCAACTTGCTGACCCAACTCAAACGCTTTGTCTCTCGTCCCAGTTAATTCAGCACGTAGAATGGTTTTGCCATCAGTAGAGGCAACTAATGCTTGGATATGTAAATCATTGTGTGTCAATTGAGCAAATGCCGCCAAAGGAACCTGACAAGAACCTCCAAGACTTAAGGATACAGCTCGCTCAGCCGTTACACAATCCAATGTATCAGTATCGACTAACGGGGCTAATAAATCAACCATATCTTGACGATCTGCCATGATTTCAATACCTAAGGCACCTTGACCAGCTGCCGGTAGACTATCGTTTGTATCAATAAATGCCTTGATTCGCTCAACTAAACCTAGACGTTTTAAGCCAGCTGCGGCGAGAATAATCGCTGCATATTGACCCTCATCTAATTTACGTAAACGGGTATCCAAATTACCTCGCAAAGGTTTAACCTCTAAATGAGGATAACGCTCACGAATTTGAGATTCTCGACGTAGACTTGATGTCCCAACAACCTCACCTGCAGGTAACTCTGCAAGTGCTGAGTAGTGATTAGACACAAAAGCATCTCTTGGATCATCACGCTCCATCACACACGTTAGTGCGAATGGATACTGCAAATCAACCGGCACATCTTTGAGAGAATGTACCGCCAAATCAGCACGACCATCCATCAAAGCCGTCTCCAATTCTTTGACAAATAATCCCTTACCCCCTACTTTGGATAATGTTTTATCCAAAATCTGGTCGCCTCTTGTCGTCATTTTAAGAAGCTCAACAGTCAAATGAGGATAGCGTGCTTGCAATTGAGAACGCACAAATTCAGCCTGCCAGAGTGCCAAACGACTTTCTCGTGTCGCAATAACCACTTTAGTCATAGAGGGAATAACTGCCATTGATTTTTCCTAGCGTAAATAATTAGCTGCTACGGCTAGAATCACCCCTAGCACAAAGACAATAGCTAACCATTGTAATAGTGATAACGTTTGTTTTTTACTCATAGCATTGGATATCCAAATAATGAATTAAGCTGATTTTTTGCTTTTTGCCCAAAGTAGACCTACAGCAACGACAAAAATAGCCCCTGCAATTTCAGCACCATATTTAACGGTTGACGGTACTAACGCTAATGCCGAATTAGAATCTGCTACTGTTCCAGCATTGGCGAAGAACCATTCGACAATTTTAATATCAGTCACTAACATACCACCTGCAATCCAGCCTAGCAAAGCAGCACCACCAATAACAACACTAGGGAAACGGTCAATTAATTTAAGTACTAATGTACTACCCCAGATAATAATTGGCACAGATACAAGCAAGCCAAAAATAACATAAGCAATTTGGTGATCCGAATGTGTTTTTTCAGCGGCACCGGCAATAGCAATCACATTATCTAAACTCATCACAAAGTCTGCCACTAAAATAGTCTTAACAGCAGACCATACGGTCGTACCTGCATGAATATTATTATGGTCATCATCATGGGGTAGTAATAATTTGATACCAATCCATAGCAATAACACGCCACCTACCACTTTTAAGAAAGGGATATTTAACAATTGCATCGCAAAGAAAATCAAGACGATACGCATAATGATGGCACCAAACGTCCCCCATAAAATCCCTTGTAATCGTTTTGATTTTTCAAGATTACGTGACGCTAATGCAATAATAACGGCATTATCACCACCCAATAAGATGTCAATAAGCACAATACTTGCTACAACACCCCAATTAACATGCTCTAACCAATCTAACATAATACCCCTTCAAATTTAAATCAATTCTTCGCAATTTAAGCACTTGCGAACAAGTTATTATAAAGCAGAAAGCACCTTTAACACCTGTATTTTCATGATGTTTACAAATAAAAAAAGCCGTTTTCATTGATTGAAAACGGCTTTAATCGCATAGATAAAACTAATAAAAAAACAATTCTATTACAGAATAGATTTTAATAATTTACCCATTTCTGAAGGGTTGCGAGTCGTTTTGATTCCGCAAGCTTCCATTGCTTCTAATTTAGCTTCTGCTGTATCAGCACCACCAGAGATAAGTGCACCTGCGTGACCCATACGTTTTCCTGGAGGAGCTGTTACACCAGCAATAAAGCCTACGATTGGTTTTTTCATATTATCTTTAGCCCACATAGCCGCATTAACTTCATCTGGACCACCGATTTCACCAATCATCACCACAGCGTCAGTATCTGGGTCATCATTGAACATTTTGAGGATATCAATATGTTTTAGACCGTTAATTGGGTCACCACCAATACCAACAGCAGAAGATTGACCTAAACCTAGCTCTGTTAATTGAGCTACAGCTTCATAAGTCAATGTACCAGAGCGAGAAACTACACCGATACGACCTTTGCGGTGAATATGACCAGGCATAATACCGATTTTGATTTCGTCAGGTGTAATCAAGCCAGGGCAGTTAGGGCCTAATAGCAATGTTTTGCTATTAAGTTCGCGCATACGATTGCGTACTTCTAACATATCACGAACAGGAATACCCTCTGTAATACAAATAGCTAAATCTAATTCAGCCTCTACTGCTTCTAAAATTGCATGCTGCTGCACCTGCTGGTGGAACATAGATAACAGAAACCGTTGCACCTGTTTGTGCTTTAGCTTCTTTTACTGTACCAAAAATAGGTACCCCTTCAAAATCCTCACCAGCACGTTTTGGGTTTACACCGGCTACAAAACATTCTTTACCGTTTGCGTATTCACGGCACATACGAGTATGGAATTGACCTGTTTTACCAGTGATACCTTGAGTAATAACTTTTGTATCTTTATTAATAAGAATAGACATTGCTTAATTCCTTATTTTTTAGCTGCTTCAACAACTTTAGTTGCTGCTTCAGCCATCGTATCTGCACTAATGATTGGAAGACCAGAATCAGCTAACATTTTCTTACCTAATTCTTCATTTGTTCCTTTCATACGAACTACTAAAGGTACATTTAAGTTAACTGCACGGCAGGCAGCAATCACACCTTCAGCAATTACGTCACAACGCATAATACCACCGAAAATATTCACCAAAATAGCTTTCACATCTTTGTTTTGCAACATGATTTTGAAGGCTTCAGTAACTTTTTCTGCTGTTGCACCACCACCTACGTCAAGGAAGTTAGCTGGCTCACCACCGAATAACTTAATTGTATCCATTGTTGCCATCGCTAAACCAGCACCATTTACTAGACAACCAATATTGCCATCTAATTGAATATAAGCTAAATCAAATTTACTCGCTTCGATTTCAGCTGGGTCTTCTTCGTCTAAGTCACGGTAAGCCACAATTTCTGGATGACGGAATAACGCATTTGAGTCAAAATTGAATTTTGCATCTAATGCACGGATATCACCGTCGCCAGTTAAAATTAATGGGTTGATTTCTGCTAATGATGCATCAGTATCCCAATACGCTTTGTATAATTTTTGGAATTCAGATGCCGCTTTTGCCACTGAAGCCTCAGGAATGCCGATACCTCTAGCTAATTTCTCAGCTTCTTCTTGTGTAAGACCTGTTTTGGGATCAACAAAAACTTTTAGGATTTTCTCAGGAGTGCGCTCTGCCACTTCCTCAATATCCATACCGCCTTCGCTAGATGCCATTACGCAAACACGTTGAGAGGCGCGATCAGTCACAATACCCACATAGTATTCTTTTTTGATGTCAGCGCCTTCTTCGATTAATAGACGGTTAACTTTTTGACCTTGTGGGCCTGTTTGGTGGGTAACTAATTGCATACCCAAGATTTGAGAAGAAAGTTCACGAACTTCCTCAATAGAACGCGCTAATTTAACGCCGCCGCCTTTACCGCGACCACCAGCATGAATTTGAGCCTTAACTACCCATACTGGACCGCCTAATTGCTCAGCCGCTTTAACTGCCTCTTCTACAGAAAAAGCTGGAATGCCACGAGGAACATTCACACCAAATCCTTTCAGAAGCTCTTTGCCTTGATACTCATGAATCTTCATAGATAACCTATAAGAAGTTGAATAAAGCCCTTAATCTACATTGTTAAGGACACTAAAATAAATAAAAATCTAACTGCAATCGAGACCACTTGATCTACGACAACGCTCTATTGTAACTCATTCATTAAGTCATTTGAATGACTGGAATACCACTTTGGATAAAATTCTTTCACTGCATCAGAGTCTAGCCGTAATGCATGACAGCCTTCTAACTGAAAGGGACGCTTACCTAAATCTTCATTCCGCTGATTACGTTTCTTTGAAAGGCTCTGCACAAAAACAGTTGGCAACAATATCGTTAATTCAGACATATGTGTACAACCCTGAGTTTTGGCAAAACGCTCTTTTACTTTTTGTCTGAATCCCTTCAGCAAATGTAACCCTACTAATTGCTGATAAGCCTCTTGAATAGAAAAACAGACCTCAGCATATGGTGCTGCTGCATAACTCGCCTTGGCAGCCACCACTTCACCATCCTCGGTAACCGTTATACATATCGTCATATCATGAACAGCATCCCCTGCTTTCATGACTGTATTATTTGCTTTGGTGAAATCATATGCTTTTACATCTACCAAGGTAGCCTCTAAATCCCATAAGCCATCTTCACGCAAGAAAGAATGAATATCTATTTTGCGATGGTGAACAGGTGTACGCGATACATTACTCATCTGTACTGGCCTCTCCTGTAGTTGCATCATCGAGTAAGATTTCATCATCAGCTTGTGGCTCTGGTATTTGGTCTCCTTCATGCCATTCAAATACCGCGATAGATTCAACATGTGCCGTATGGGGAAACATATTGACAACACCGGCACTGACTAAACGATAACCACCTTGTTTGACTAATACGCCAGCATCTCTTGCCAGTGTAGCAGGATTACAGGAGACATAAACAATACGCTTAGGTCGCTCATTTTCCTGTAATTGAGCTAAGGCTTTTGCCACTGCAAAAGCCCCCTCTCTTGGAGGATCAATCAACATACGATCAAAATAGCCCAAGTCTCTTAACCACTCCACATCTACATCAAACAGGTTAAGTGTAGAAAACTTAGTTTTAGTCTCTAAGTGATGATCTCTGGCAGCAGCTAATGCTCTATCCGTTAACGTTGAACTCCCCTCAATACCTACTACTTCTCTCGCTTGAGTGGCTAGTGGCAAGGTAAAATTACCTAACCCACAGAATAAGTCTGCCACACGATCTGTAGCTTGAACCGCTAATAAACTTAGCGCTTTAGCAATTAAGCTGCGATTAATATAATAATTAACTTGCGTAAAATCACTCGGTTTATAGTGCATACGCAAGCCAAACTGTGGCAATGAATAGGCCAGACGATGCTCATCTTCTGAATGTAATGGCTTTAAGGTATCAGGTCCTTTGGCTTGAGTCCACCAGACAACGTGATATTGTGCGGCAAAAGCTTCTAATTTAGCGATATCCTCTGCAATTAATGGCTCCATATGACGCAAAGCAAGCACGATACACTCATCACCTACAGCAACTTCAATTTGAGGAACCGCCTCTTTAATTGTCAAATCGCCAATTAACTGACGCAAAGGTAACAGTAAATCTGATACAGATTTCGGTAAGACCAAACATTCCTTCATATCAACCACATAACTGCCTCTACGCTCCCGGAATCCAATCAATACAGAATCTTTTTTACGTACATAACGGACAGAAAGACGCGCACGAAATCTATATCCCCACGTAGGTCCATAAATTGCTGGTAATACTTGCGGAATGGCTAGCTTGGCAATATGCTTAAAATTATCTTCTAAGGTACGTTGCTTGACAGCTACTTGAGCTGATGGCTCCAAGTGTTGCATAGCACAGCCACCACAAACCCCATAATTAGGACATTTAGGCTCTACGCGCATAAACGATTGTTTAAGAATTCTCTCTGCACGTGCATTTTCATAAGATGGTTTTTTACGGAAAATATTCGCTTCTACACGCTCTCCAGGCAAAGCTCCTTCTACAAAAATTGCCTTGCCATCACGTCTTGCAATACCTCTTGCTTCATTATCGAGCGATTCAATCGTTAAAATTTCCGACATATACTATACATCCTATGACATTATTTAATAGCCGATATTTTAAGATACTTTATCAGTAAACACGACCAATCCATTCAGTAAACAAGCAAAAAAAAGCCTCGTCGAAACGAGGCTAATAGGGAGAGGAAATTTAAATAAGGGAAAATCGTTTAACAAGAATTAGTTTCTCATCAATCGATGTGTGTATTATGCAATAAACCTAGTTTCAAAAGTATTTCTCCTTTTAGTGTAAATATTTCATTAAATTTCAGCTATTTGCCAATACACTCACTAACCATTATTGAGCAGGTTTAACTTCTTTTTGTAAAGGTTGTGCTTGCTTATCTCTTGGTTCCATTTTTTTGAAATGTTCATCACCATGTCTACGTTGGCGATCTTTAAAATGATCTTTATGCTCTTTTTGATCTTTAATCACTTGTGCTTTTTGGTCTGCTGTCAAACTATCCCAAAATGCTACCAATTTAGAGCGATAAGTTTGTTTGTCATTACTTGCTTCAGCTTGAATTTTATCTTCTTCAGCAAATAGTGCTGAGAAATTAATATCCCCTGACTCAAGTTGTTTTTCACGTAATTCTTTTAGGTTTTTGAAACCTTGTGCTCGTTTTTCCCAAGCTTCTTTTTGAACTTTGCGTAAGTCATCAAACTTAGTTTTTTGTTCATCTGTTAATTTTAAAGACTCAATTAAGCGTGGATGGAAAGGACCCATACCTTCGTGATGAAGCTTCTCACCATTTAACTCAAATCGATGATTTTGTGGCATTTTACCTTGAGCATCTGAAGGAGTAACAGCATAAGAACTACCTACTGAAACACCTAATGCAATAGCTGATAATGCTAAGAAATTTTTGATATTAAAAGTTTTCATAATATTCTCCTTGAATAAATATATGCTACTAATGTGAGTACATTATGATGGAGAACCCATTTCAAAACTATTTCCTTTTAAACCACACTTATTACATTATCTTTCATATAGAGTATTTTTTATCGTAATAGCGAATTAAGAAATACCCATTCTCTATGTAATAGGCATTTTAAGGAGAAAAATAGGAATAAGATGATTAAGGATTAAGACGCACCTACAGTAGTGCTATTTCCAATGGCTTAAATACTCTTGCCAATGCGGTTTATCAAGTTGAGTCAAGGTTTCACGAACCAGCTCAATTTCTTGCTGATATGCCTGTTCATCTAGATCTTGCTTAATCAAACGGAAACGGCAATACATTAACCAAGTATTAACCACATCCGTTTCACAATAGGCGCGCACCTCATCAGCACGCCCATCTTGCCATGCTGTCCATACCTGTGAACCATCCATGCCTAACTTACCGGGAAATCCACAAAGTTTCGCTAATTGGTCAAGGGGTGCATTAGCTCGCCCAGAATAGCCAGCGAGCACATCCATTAAATCTGTATGACGTGTATGATAACGACTGAGGTAATTATTATATTTAAAGTCCCTATCCTCTTCACCCGTATCCCAATAGGCTAGAGAACTTACCCCATGAATTAAACTACGATAATGTAGGACTGGCCAATCAAAACCACTACCATTCCAACTGATAATTTGCGGTTTATAGACATCAATTGTTTTAAAAAACTGGCGAATCATTTTTGCTTCATCTGCCTCATCATCGCCAAGCGTTTTAACTCTAAAGCCGTTATCATCTCTAACACACAGCCGATAACAGCTATTTTTTGTAGGTGATGAGGTAAAAATTCCGTTCCCGTTTTCTCTTTGCGCTCTGCTAAAACCTGTGCAATAAACTCAGCATCACTAAGCGATTCTGCTGGTTCATACAGCGCCCGCAAACCCTCAACATCAGGAATAGTCTCTAAGTCGAAAACGAGATATGGAATCATAAACTTACCTATCACTACTAGCTACGCTTGATTAGCGAGGCAAATAAGAAACTGGATTAACTGGCGTACCATTTCGACGAATTTCGAAATGTAGGCGAGGTGATGTTGTATCTGATTGACCTAACTCAGCAATCTTATCCCCTGCACTAACACGCTGATTTTGTTTCACTAACAGACGTTGATTATGTGCATAGGCAGAAATAAAACCATTGCTATGAGTAATCAAGACTAGATTGCCTAAGCCTCTTAAACCATTACCTACATAAGATACTGTACCCGATGCTGCTGCTTTAACGGGATCACCAAGATTACCTGCAATATCAATCCCACGAGTGCTTTCTGAATAAGAAGAGATAATATTACCTTTGTGCGGCCATGTCCACGAAATCGCAGAGGCATCTGCGGCTTTAGGTGGCGTTACATTCGCATAAGAAGAATCTTTAGGTTGAGTTACAGCGCTACTGCTACCCGATACACTTGAACCTGCACCCACTCGAATACGCTGACCCACTTCAATTTGAGATGGATTTGAAAGATTATTCATACTGAGCAAACGACTAACAGGCACATTATAACGACGTGCAATACTGTACATCGTATCACCACGTTGTACTACGTGTATACCATTGCCAGACACAGCAGATGATCCACCTGAATATCCACCACCAATCGTTGAAATAGGTGCTTTGTTACCTGAACCTGCACAACCTGCTAATACAACAGTAATTAGCGTCAAACCCAAAATCTTTGATTTTTTAAACATACTTTTTAAAACCTTTCTGTAAAAACTTATACATTATCCTAAGTAATCAAAAGCTTAGGCCTGAATCCCTGTCTTTAGGGGAACAAAACGTGTTTGCTCTAGCTCTGTACGAGACCATTCTTGAGGCCCCTTACGCTCAACTAAAACCAATTTCTGTTCTCGCTCACCTTCCGGAGCAATCAAGCGTCCACCAATACTTAACTGTAATAATAACGCTTTAGGTATTTGTAAACCTGCCGCTGCAATAATAATAGAATCAAATGGCGCTACATCTGGTAGCCCCAGCATCCCATCACCTAAGACTAAATGCACCTTAGGCATATCTATAAACTTGGCTAAATTATGCTTAGCTAATTCATGTAATCCATTAATTCGCTCTATTGAGTAAACTTCTTTGAAAATACACGCTAAAATCGCTGCTTGATAACCACAGCCTGAGCCAATTTCTAAAACCTTACCCGATAAAGTTTTATCTTTAATTAGTAATGATATCATTCTTGCGACAACAGATGGCTTAGAAATGGTTTGTCCGTAACCAATTGGTAACGCTTCATCTTCATAAGCTCTAATTGCTGTCCCCTGATCCATAAAGAACTGTCGCTGGACCCTCACCATTGCACGTAGCACACGTTCATCAGTGATATTAAATTGTGTCCTTAAACGAGCAACCATATTAATTCTTTGCTGAATCTGAATTCATACCAGAGTTACGCGATAACACCGTATTAATTTGCTGTTTTAGCGTATCTGACGGTATAGGACCAAGCACACGATTACCCGTCATAAGTTTGGTATTACTATACTTTTTAACAATACGTTTGTCAGACGCTTTTGATAAAGGACCTGACATTGTCGCACTAATAGCCTTTGACACTTTGGAAGGCGTCACAATACGAGTATTACTATTACTTGCGGTTATTTTATTTTTTTTATACATTTCCTTTGATCCATTTTTCTATTTGATTTAGCTGATCAAAGTGCGTTAAATCAAGACGTAATGGCGTAATTGATACCTTTCCTTGAGCAATTGCTGCAATATCCGTATCATCAGCACCATCCAATACCTCACCCACAGGACCAATCCAATAAATAGGCTCACCATGAGGATTTGTACTTTGGATCACCGCTTGACTAGGGTGACGTTTACCTAGTCGAGTCACTTGGATCTGATCAAACTCATGATGAGGTAAGGGAGGAATATTGACATTTAATAAGGTTGGCTTCTCTTGAGGGTGTGCCGAAGCAAATTTTACTATTTCATTGGCAATGTCTGCTGCCGCTTCAATATTCGGCCAATTACGTGCTGTCAATGAAAATGCGATAGAGGGAATACCAAATAGAAAACCCTCTGTCGCTGCGGCTACTGTACCTGAATAAAGCGTATCCTCACAAAGATTAGCACCATTATTGATACCAGAAACCACTAAATCGGGCAACTCCTGCATTACACCTGTTAAGGCAATATGCACGCAATCACTCGGCGTACCATTGACATAATAAAACCCATTGGTGGCTTGTCTAACATTTAATGGACGACTAACTGTGAGTGAATTTGAAGCACCACTATGATTTACCTCAGGAGCAAAAACAGTCACCTCTGCCCATGTAGAAAGCTTTTCATAGAGTAATTCTATCCCTTTTGCAGAGTAACCATCATCATTAGAAAGTAAAATCTTGGGTTTCATTAGCTGTCGCCATCTGTTTAATCGTAGCTGATATTTTAACTTTTTTTTCCATCAAGAAACAAGAAAAGTCCTCATTTTGACAGAATGAAAATGTGAAAAAATGCAAAGTTTTACCTTATCGCAGATTCAATTTTTCACTTAAAAACAAACCAATTTTTACTCTTCAATCAACATATCTTACACAATAAATTTGGCAATAATATCAGACTATGGATATAGCTATTTTCAGTACATAGGTTTTTCTCATCAGTAAAAACTGCACAGCAAAATACACAAAAGGTTTGTCAATAATCCGACATTATTTCTATAATAGAGACTTCTTTTAAATTACCTATAAACATCTTATGTCATTAACGCCAACATTAATACTTGCCTATGTTTTTGCTATCTTCATCGCCTATTTGATGGGATCAATCCCTTTCGCTATCTTGGTAAGTCGTTTATTTGGGCTTCAAGACCCTCGACATTTTGGATCGGGCAATCCCGGTGCTACCAATGTTTTGCGTAGTGGCAATAAAAAAGCTGCCGTACTTACTTTAATTGGCGACGCCTTTAAAGGCTGGCTAGCTGTATTTATAACTAGTCAATTTTTTGCTCAAGATAATTTAGCCATCAGTTTAGTTGCTGTAGCGGCTTTTTTAGGACATGTGTATTCTATTTTTCTGGGTTTCAAGGGTGGCAAAGGTGTTGCGACTGGAATTGGTGTCTTACTAGGTCTAGATCCTAGCCTAGCGCTTATTTTGATAGTCATCTGGCTATTAGTGGCTCTTTTGTTTAAATACTCTTCTCTCGCGGCATTAGTTGCTGCTGGTAGTGCTCCTTTTCTTTACTTAACATTGAATTTTTCCTCTCCCTCATTCTCTAGTGAAATCTTGGTAGCCATTGCCTTTATTAGTCTATTTTTAATTTATAAACATAAAAAAAAATATTCATAATTTATTAATAGGTAAAGAATCAAAAATTGGTCAAAAGAAAAAATAAATAAACCATAGCAGGAATAGAGTAAGCGTCCGGTGAACACATGTATTCATTCCTGCTAAATTGCGCGACACTATGGTTTTGTGTATGTTAGGAGAAATCAATGCCGTCTTTAATGCGTATCGAGACCGCCCAACGAGTGGGAATTCAAGAGCAAGCGTCTAGCCTACTGGCACTAGATAGAATCATCCTGGTGAGTGAGGCGACAGATTTACGAGGCGGGGATGGATACCTTGCGCACTAAGGCAATTCAGCGCTTTGGTCAGGTGGCACCTCACGAAGCCTATGTGTTTATGAATCGCACGCACACGCTTCTTAAATTACTCATGCACGATGCGATGGGGTCGTGGCTATGTGTTCGTCGACTACATGAAGGACGCTTTCACGGTGCAGGCTCACGGATGAATCCGGCACTGTCGGCAGAACAACTGCAGGCCTTAGCCTTG